>JAQTWB010000024.1 GCA_028689495.1 bacterium
CTTGTTTCTCGCGAACAACGCGCAACTTTTGCTTTTTCGCTGTCCCGAAATAAACTGTCCGACCTTGCTCCTCTGTCGCCTCCTCCTCCACCTCAGGATCAGTCAAACGAGCGCGACCCTGAATATGACTATCAGCTTTCATTTTGGGTGGATTGGAGTCCGGCTGATTGCCAGAAGTTACCGACCGATCCTCTTCGCTTATAGCAGGCGACTCGGGTAATTTCTTCCTGTAATGGTGCTGCTGCCGCGCAGACGAACCGAACTCGGGAAAATCTTCAGCAGAAACCTTCACCTGAGGTAGCCCAATTGCAACCAGAAAAAGCAGAAAAGTAATGTAACCAACTAATCTTACGGACATCTTATAGAGAAGCGAATTGTTCATTGTTTGGCACTTGATAGAGTCCACCTGGATATCAATAAAAGTCACCGGTCTGCCCCCAATAATTATTTGCGGTAACACAGAACCCGACATTGCTATACTATTTTGATGGCAAATACAACAAAGCGATGCCCCTCCCTTACCACAAAGGACAACAAAAATGAGAAAATTTACATTATTGTCCCTTCTTCTCGCTCTGCTTCCACTAAACGCCGCTAGGGGAGAGACCGCAGGCGATAGCACCGCCGAAACGCTGGCAAAACAGAGCATAGAGAACAATCGGTGTATCTGGCTTGATTGAAATAGAGGCTGGCTGGCACCGAGATTACGAACAACACTCCTCCAGTGACATCATTCTTGCGACAACAGAGCTCGAGATACATGCCGAGCCATCTGAATTCGCCACTGGCCATGTCCTCTTCCTCTACGAAGAGGATACAACCGAACCAATGGCTCTCGATGAGGCAGTACTGGACCTGCATTACGGCGAGGACCTGCAGATCGCACTGACCGGGGGGAAATTCTACCTGCCTTTCGGCAATTACGATTCCAACATGATCAGCGATCCACTAACACTGGAACTGGGTGAGATTAACCAGAGTGCACTGATGCTCCAGTTAGCAGAAAAAACTGGGCTCCATGCTTCAATGTATGCCTTTAACTGCGACCTGAGTGAAGGACAGAACGACAACATTGACTGCTTTGGTGGTGACATCGGCTACAACTATGAAAATAATGATTTACTAGCGGGCCTGGGGCTCGGACTGATCAGCAATCTGCCTGACTCCGATGGGTTGGAAACTCTACTGGAAGACGAAGGCGCCATACTTCAAGAGCATGGCAGTGGAATCGCAGCCCACCTGAAAATCGAATATACCCCAGTCTACGTCATGTTCGAATACGTTGGAGCGTTGAAAGATTTCGACCTGAACAGAGAGGATATCGAATCCCCCGACGAAGCAGACATCCACTTGGGGACGCTACCTGTAGGAAGAGAGCGGATAAAAAAGATCTGGAGCAGCAATATTGAAGCCGGTTTCAACTTCACCATCCTCGACAAGCCCTCAATTTTTGCTGTTGCGATTCAGCACAGCAAAAACCTGCCCGAGTTCCTCCCAAAGACTCGTTACCTGTCAACACTTGCCACAGAACTGGAAGAAGGCCTTACCGCAGGTTTGGAATACTCATTCGACAAGGATTTTTCCGAAGATGAACATGGCTCAGGTGAAAACGCCCATACAATAACCGGGCAGCTAGCTCTCGCCTTTTAAACTGGGAACGGCGATACACTCACGAACTTACGTCCAATTCCAGACTGGACAACTATAACACCCGGCGAGGGATTTCCAGCTGAACGGTTGTTCCCTTGTCCAGTGTTGAATCAATCCAAAATCTACCGCCCAAACGTTTGGTAACGTAAGCGGCCTTTGTTAACCCAAAACCGCCACCCATGGCTGGTTTATCATCAACATTATTTCCACGCTCACCAAATGCGACCACCCGTTCCATGTCCCCTGGCGGAATACCACGGCCATTATCTTTAACTTCAAAACGCAAACACTCGCCGTCATTTTCCAGCCTGGCAGAAATCATTGACCCCGGAGGTGAATACTTGCGGGCATTTGCCAGCAAATCACGCATCACATCGCGCAGAACGAGCGGCATAAAAATTTCACTGTCTCCCGGGCTGACAATCTCAAATGATATCCGATAATCATCTGGTTGAGATGTCGAAGTATTTAGAGCAATACCATAACCACCCCGAGAGTTCTTCTCCATCGCCAACAGCACTCTGGCAAAATCCGCTTTCAATCGCGTTATATCTGTCTTCACCCAGGCATAGGGGTCATCACTCCGTTCAACGATCTCAGCGCTCCTGATCTTCAACACCGAAAAAGTTGAACGGACGTTATCCAGTGATAAATTAATCGCTGCCTCGTCAGCTTCCTCTGGCAGGCTGTCAAGGAAATGGGAAATCTCATCGACAAGCAAATCAGACGTATCATCAATTCGTCCGATTTCGTACATCGTTTTTTCCGTATCTTGCAGCGACTGACGAATCATTTCTATTCGACCAAGCGAACCGGCAAATGCATGTTCATCACCAGAAGACAGACGCAACAACTGCAGCTCGCCTTTAAGCACTGTCAGGATATTTAACAGGCTGTGCATACTGAGAAGGGCTCGTTGACGATCATCAAGTAAAGGTGCCTGCACCACTTCAATACGCATAGTTATTTCTCCTTAACTTCGTTATTCTCGCGGTGAATGAATGATTGAGCCTTCCTGGTTCTGACCGAACTACGCCAACACTCCACACAGACGGACTATTCTGCTTCAAATCCTCATCTGCCAGTATTCCCGAGAACTTAAACAACTATCTCTCTAACACAAACTTATACCTCGGGCACAATAGCTATTATGATTTCCCAAACATTCTATTTCACTCTGGAGCTTATGGATTATCTTATTTAGCTACTGTATACCTCGGCATATCAACCAAGGAGACTAAAGATATAACCTATGGACATAGTGCCTAAACTTCACGAGATCGCTAAACGCCTGGAAGAACTGACTGCCCAGCTGGGAGATCCTTCCGTCATTGCCGATCGCTCATTGTTTTTAAAAATCTCTCGCGAAAGAGCAGAAATTGAGCCTGTGGTCGATTGCTTTCAGCGCTGGCTGCTTGTGCAAAGTGAAATCAAAGGCAACCAGGAAATCATCGAGTTGGAGAACGACCGCGAACTGATATCTATGGCCCGAGAGGAGCTGGCCCCACTACAGGGCGTAGCTGAACTCCTGGAAAAAGAAATGAAAATTCTGCTCCTGCCAAAAGATCCAAACGATGAGAAGAACATTATCCTCGAATTGCGCGCCGGCACTGGCGGTGATGAAGCGGCGCTATTCGCCGCCGACCTTTTTAACATGTATTCAAGATATGCCGAAGGTCGCCGCTGGAAAGTTGAAATCCTCTCCCACTCTGAATCCGCGGTCGGTGGATTCAAGGAGTGTATTGCGCGAATCGAAGGAGCTGGCGCCTTCAGCGTCCTCAAGTTCGAACGAGGAGTTCACAGAGTTCAAAGAGTTCCTCAAACTGAAACCCAGGGCCGCATACACACTTCAACCGTCACAGTTGCCGTCCTGCCAGAAGCGGAAGATGTAGATATTAGTATCGACGATAAAGACCTGCGAATTGATGTTTTCCGGGCATCCGGACCGGGAGGACAGTGCGTCAATACGACCGACTCTGCCGTCCGCATCACACATATACCAAGCGGTATTGTCGTCACTTGCCAGGATGAAAAATCACAACACAAAAATAAAGCAAAGGCGATGACTGTTTTGAAGAGCCGACTTCTCGATGCACGTCAGGCGCAACAGGATGCCGAACGACGAGATGACCGCCGTTCACAAATTGGCAGTGGTGAGCGTTCGGAAAAAATTCGCACCTACAACTTCCCTCAAGGCAGGATAACGGACCACCGCATTGGTCTGACGATTTATCAACTGGAAACTGTAATCAACGGAAAACTGGAATTGCTGGTAGACCCGATTATTGCTCACTATCAGGCTGAAGCCCTACAGAGTGGTGCCACCATATGAAACACCACTTCAAAAAACAGGTTTAAATTCAAGTTGAAATACCGAAAGATTTTTAACACGTCTTCAGGTTTGGAGTCGCCGTTACAGTTAGCGCCAGATTGCCCCCTTGACGTGGCACGAGCGACAGCAAGAAGGTTTCTCGTTGAGGCGGACTTCTCGGCAGAAGAAGCCGCTCTTGATGCTGACGTGCTGATAATGAACGTTTGTAAACTCGAGCGTTATAAATTGTACACGTCAGACATCACGCTCGATGCCGAAACGATATCTCAACTGTCAGCAATGCTATGCCGACGCGCCATCCGGGAGCCTGTGGCCTATATAACAGGTGTCAAAGAATTCTACTCGAACTCATTTCAAGTGTCGCCTGCGGTTCTTATTCCTCGCCCCGAATCTGAATGGCTTGTTCAACGCACACTTGAGCTTATTACCGAGAACAAAACAGAACTCGTTGTCGACGTTGGCACTGGGTCAGGAGCTTTGGTCCTTTCCATCGCGATCGAATGCCAACGGAAAGGATGTGAAATTCAACACTTAATCGCCATCGACAGCTCTGAGCAAGCACTTGAAGTCGCCAAAAACAATGCCAAACTTCTCAACCTGTCCGAGTTGGTTACTTTCCTCCCAGGTTCTCTGCTCGAACCAGTGGACCTGGCTGAGTTCACCCGCCCCAGTGCGATAATTGCCAATTTACCATATATCCCTTGCTCCGATCAGCTGATGCCCGATGTTATCAATCATGAACCTCATTCAGCGCTTTTTGCCGGCCCCCTTGGCCTTGACCTGATTCACCCCTTTCTTCTACAATGCCAAAACCACATGAGCTCGAACTCATTTGCTCTTGTCGAGCACGATCCTCGACAAGTGGAACCGCTAAAAAACATCGTAAAGGACCTCGGCTTCGCTCGCTTTTTATTCCACAAGGACGAAAGTGGCAGAGAACGCTTTCTCGAAATAAGCACATAAGTGATAGATTCATTCACCATTATTTGCACTACTGATTCCCAACAAAACCAAGGGCAGACATGAGTGAACAGACTTTAAAAATAACCGGCGGCTGTAAACTATCCGGCATTGTAGATATTTCTGGGGCAAAAAATTCAGCACTCCCTCTGCTTTTCGCCACAGTACTCAGCTCAGGCAAGTGCGTCCTGGATAACGTTCCAGTGCTTGAAGATATCGAAAAAACACTGCAGTTACTCGGCGATATTGGCGCTATCTGCAGCTTTCAAAACGGTCGTATTGAAACCGAATTGCGTGAAGTGATCTGCTCTGAGGCGCCATATAGCCTCGTCAAAGCGATGAGAGCCTCCTTCTGGGTGCTTGGCCCACTGCTCGCCCGCTGTGGTCAGGCTTCCGTGGCTTTACCTGGTGGAGACGCAATCGGCACAAGACCTGTTGATATCCATCTCGACGGACTACACAAACTCGGTGCCAAGATCACAACCGAACATGGCGTTGTTAATGCGATCGCCCCCAAAGGTCTCCATGGTGGCACAATCCATCTGCCGTTTCCTTCGGTTGGTGCGACTCATCATCTGCTTTTAACTGCCGCATTAATTGATGATGATGTCGAAATTCACGGAGCGGCAAGAGAACCCGAGGTTGTAGAACTTGCCACATTCCTTGAACGTATGGGGGCGAAAATCAGTGGCGCCGGTACGTCGACAATCCGGATTCATGGAGCTACATCTCTTCAGGGTGCCGAAATACGAGTCATTGGAGATCGCATTGAGGCGGCAACCTACCTTGCCGCAGCGGCAATTACCGGTGGGAAAATTACAATCCGCAACATTGAAGTGGAAAGCATTGCCTCGACAATAGAGGTTCTCACGGCCTCTGGCTGCTCCTGCATCACATCCCCTTCAACTGTCATAGTAAGGGCCCCTGAAAAACTATCCTCTGTCAGCTTCAGCACCGCACCTTACCCGGGCCTGGCGACAGATGTTCAACCAATCCTTATGGCAATGATGACAAAGGCTCAGGGCATTGCTGAGATTGAAGAAACAATCTTTGAAAATCGATTTGGCCATGTGGCTGAATTCCGACGCTTTGGCGCCGATATTACAGTTTGTGGCCGCAATGCGACAGTCAGGGGCGTCAACCTGCTGTCAGCGGCACCAGTCCAAGGACTTGATATCCGTGCGGCAGCAGCAATGGTAATTATGGGACTTGCCGCAGACGGTGAAACAGTAGTCGAAGATATCTTCCATCTTCATCGCGGATACGATTCAATGATCGCCAAATTACGCAGCCTTGGAGCCAACATTCACTTAAGCAACAGGAAAAGCAGATATGAACTTGTGGTAGGTTGTTGACCATGACAGCACACACAACAAACAAAGCCTCACAATTGGGCTTGAAACTCTCTCCGGAAAATCCGCTTGATGCTGAATTTTTTGTTCCACATAGCGGAACTATAACTGCAACAGAACTGCTTGAGACTTTATTTGAACTATGTGCGTCAAGGCAAAAACAATTCGTCTTTGCCTACATATATGGCCCCCAGGGCACAGGCAAAAGCCATCTGATTGCGACATTTATAGAACAATGCAAATCTGTCAGACCACAGGCTGGATATATAGAAATTTCCACAATGCGACTTCCGGTAATCGCCTCGGAGTCAAATACCCAAGCAATCGAAGAATGGGTGCCACACTTTGTCAGTGAGTACCAACGTCTGCTCACCCAAGGTGGCATGCTGATACTTGAAGCGGAGTGCCCACCATCTACCTCATCGACAAACCCACACTTGCGAAGCCGTCTCCTGGCCGCCTGCACGGCGCAGGTCACTTATCCCTCACCTCAGGAACTGCACCCATTAATCTGCTCTATATCCGAGAGAAATAACCTGAAACTCTCGGAGAAAAACCTGGAATATCTACTTAAACGCCTGCCACTACGTCCTTTGTCATTTGAGCGCATATTCGCTAGACTGTTCGAGCTTTCACTTGAGCGCGGTGTCCCGGCAAAGCAGCCTCTGATACGAGAAACTCTGAAATCCGGGTAAACACTCAACTTCGGAAAAATGGTCAGGGATATAGCGGGATAACCGTTTCAGGGAGAATCATCGCAAAAAACAGCGTAATCCAATGGCAACGTCGTTCTTGCTGGAAGTCAGGTGCTGGATAAATAATCAAAAGCCGGGAATCTGATTGATCGGCCCTGCGTTTCCTGCACCTTAACACTTAACCTTAACCCTGGTCCTTAACCCGGAACCTTAACCTTGGGCCTTAACTTAGAGCTAAGCAAAACATGAGTCACAGAAGAGTTGTCGTCACCGGTATGGGTATTATCTCTCCTATAGGAAATACTCTTGGAGCGAATTGGGAATCAATACGCGAAGGTCGATCGGGAATAGGACCTATTACCTCGTTTGATGCTTCCAACCATGCAAGCCAAATTGCCGGAGAAGTAAAAAACTTCGATCCGGAAACCTTGATGCCGAAAAAAGATCTAAAACGTTACGACAGATTCTCCTTGCTTACTCTGGCCGCCGCCAAGGAAGCAGTAGAAGATGCCGACCTCGCCTCTTATACTGGCCCCCGCGAAAAAATGGGTTGCATACTTGGCGTAGGTATTGGCGGTTTGCCCATCCTCGAGGAAAACCACAAAACACTCCTCGAATCAGGCCCTCGCCGAGTAACTCCTTTCCTTATTCCGGCAATGATCAGTAACCTTGCTCCCGGCAATGTCGGCATTGCTTACGACCTGCAGGGAGTAAACTATACTATAACCAGTGCCTGCACATCAGGTACTCACGCCGTTGGCGAAGCATTTCGCATGATCCGCGACGGGCTTCAGGACCTGGTTGTCACCGGTGGCGCCGAAAGCGCTACCACACCGCTCGGTGTTGCTGGTTTTGCCCGCCTGACCGCTCTTTCAACACGAAATGATGAACCAACACGAGCCAGCCGTCCTTTCGACAGAGACCGAGATGGCTTTGTCATCGCGGAAGGAGCCGGTCTTCTGGTACTTGAAGAACTAGAGTCAGCGAAAAGACGCGGCGCAAAAATTTACGCTGAAGTTGTTGGCTATGGTTTCTCCTGCGATGCCTACCACATTACTTCGCCAGCTGAGGGCGGAAGAGGGGCAGTGCAGTCCATGAAAATGGCACTTGACGTTGCCCGAATGAACCCAGAAGATATCGGCTATATTAACGCTCATGGAACATCAACTCCGGCCAACGACAAGAATGAAACCGCAGCAATTAAAACAACTTTTGGCTCCTGGGCAAAAGGGGGGCTAATGGTAAGTTCGACAAAATCAATGACCGGCCATGCCCTTGGAGCAGCAGGCGGACTAGAAGCTGTATACAGCGTAATGGCAGTCCAAACCGGCATTGTGCCTCCAACAATTAACCTCGACAACCCTGATGACGATTGCGATCTGGACTACGTCCCTCATAACGCACGCGAGGCTCAAGTAACCGCGGCCATGTCCAACTCTTTCGGATTTGGCGGAACAAACGGCACGTTGATAGTTAAAAAATTCACTTAAGGGATAGTTAAAAAATTCATTTAGGGGATTATTAAAAAATTCTCTCAGAGAATTATTTAAGTTCACTGGCAGATTGTTAAAAATTCAGTTTAGGATTTGATAGTGCAAAGCTCGACACCGCAATCAACTGGTTGCAGCTATATTGCCGGAACCGGGATGAACGTCCCGGAAAAAATCATCGACAATGATTTTTTCGCCACCTACCTTGATACCAGTGACGAATGGATCACAAGTCGAACGGGGATCAAACAACGTCGTTGGGCAGACGATGATGTGTCAGCTAGCTCGCTGGCATTTCCAGCTGCGAAACGGGCGATTGCTGCGGCTGGACTGCTTAACAGTGATATCGATGGCGTGATTGTCGCAACAGTCACACCGGACTATATATTTCCAAGCACCGCCTGTCGGCTGCAAAACCTCCTTGGTATTCACAAGGGTTTTGCTTTTGACATGAATGCCGTCTGCTCCGGTTTTATTTACGCCTTGGTTACAGCTGACGCAATGATCAAGGCTGGACACGCCAGCAACATACTTGTTGTCGGCACTGAAATTTACAGTTCAATTATCGACAAGTCCGACCGCTCTACTTGCGTATTATTTGGCGATGGCGCTGGAGCCGTAGTTCTTTCTCGCGCCAACGAGGACAACCCCAGCCGTTTTCTCGGTGGCCGACTTTATGCTGACGGTCAGAATGAAGATATTCTTACTGTCCCTCAAGGAACCGCCAACAGAATAACATCGGAAAAACTACAGAACTCAAGCACAAAGCTGCGCATGGAAGGACGAGAGGTCTTCAAACTGGCCGTGCGCTCTATCAGCGAGAGCTGCTCGTCAATACTTCAGGAAATGGGCGTCAGCACCGAAGAAGTAGATTACCTCGCCTGCCATCAAGCCAATTTTCGTATTCTGCAGTCCGTTGGGAAGCAGTTAAACATCCCCGCAGAAAAGGTGCTGATTAACCTTGAAAAATACGGTAACACCAGTGCAGCATCTGTGCCTATCCTTCTGGACGAATTCAGTCGTAACGGAACGATCAAAAAAGGTGATTTAGTTTTGCTGACCGCCTTTGGTGGCGGCACGACTTGGGGCGCATGCCTTATACGATGGTAATTATGGAACCCCCAAAACGCGGCAAAACAGTTCTTGTCGTCGATGATGAACCAGATTTACGCGAACTTCTGGAGGTCAACCTCAACAAAGATGGTTTTCGCGTCATCCATGCCTCTACGGGAGAAGAGGCGCTGGAACTGGCATCCAAAGAAACGCCAACAATTATTATTCTCGACGTCATGCTCCCCGGCCTGGATGGATTTGAAGTATGTCGGCGTTTGAAAGCGGACACGCGAATCAAATCAATTCCGGTAATAATGCTTACGGCAATGACCGAAGAACCGGATATCGTTGCCGGACTGGAGCTTGGGGCCACAGATTACATCACCAAACCCTTTAGCCCCCGTGTGGTCCGTGCCAAGGTGAAAGCAGCGCTTCGCTCGCGTCAGGACACCAATACCGATGACAATGCTATCATCTCTGCGCACAACATCGTCATCGACCCTCAGAGGCATGAAGTATTTGTCGACAATGAAGCAGTAAAACTGACATCCACCGAATTTCGTGTCCTGCGTTTTCTGGCAATGCGACCAGGTTGGGTATTTTCCAGATATCAAATAGTCGATGCCGTCAAAGGAGAAGACTACGCGGTAACGGAACGATCTGTTGACGTTCAAGTCGTGGCTCTCAGGAAAAAACTGGGCACCTCAGGTAAGCTGATTGAGACTGTGCGCGGAGTCGGTTATCGGCTCAAAGAAGAATGAAAATTTTTACGCCACTGCGAGGGCTCCTCGCCCCTCTGTCCCTCTGCCTGTTTAGCGCAATAGTTTTCGTGGTAATCTACCTGACTAGCGCTGACTGGATTGTCAAAGAAATATTTCTCAAGCCTCTTTCTTCCAGCAAGCTCGCTGAATCAACTGTATATTGCCGGGTACTAAAAACACAACTTGTCGCACGCGACTGGACTGAACTGGATGAATATTTCAAAGATATTGTCCCTGCATCAGAGACCCGCGTAACTATCGCCCTCCCCAGTGGACAAGCTATAGCCGACTCAGCAGAGGTAATTAAGGAGATCGAACCCATTACTTCTCCTGTTCCGTTACCAGCACTTGCCCAAACTATCTCCATTGAAACAGTTACTCTTCCTGGTATCAATAGGCCCTTCTTCTCCATATTCATCCCCGCAGTTCAATCGGACATCGGGCCACTTAATTTTCTCTATATTTTGCCCACTGAACGAGCTGAAATTTTTAATATCCAGGTTCAGGCTCTTTTTTTGGTAGCGTCCCTGCTAACAATGGTCCTAATTTTCGTCTACCATTTTATCGCTCAGAAGCAGTTACGCAATCTGGCCAGGAGAATTTCACAATGGATTGTTAAGGTTAATGATTCAGATCTATCCGTTCCCCAAGCTCCGGACTTACATCTGCCCTTCTCTGATATCATTCCTTTGATCAACCAACTGGCAGAAAGTCGCGTTTTCTGCCTGACCAATACTGACAAGGTTGAGAACAGACATCAGGAGGCTGTGATTCGCAGTATTGCTGAAGGAGTAATTGCGGTAGACACCACTGGCCGCATTCACACCATCAATCCCGCAGCCTCAGCATTACTTGAAGTCAATATAAATGACGTCGTCGGCAAGCTCATTGAAGAAACAATCAGAAACTTCGAACTGCAACAATTTATAAAAGACACTCTGGACAAACAACAAACCTTGCAGCGTGAGATCGCCTCTCGTGGCACAACAAACAAAACTCTTTTAATTACGGGCAGTGTCCTGATTGATGGTTTTGGTCAAAAAATCGGAGCTGTAGTACTCCTGAGTGATGTGACGAGAATAAAAAAACTTGAAAACATGCGCAGTGAATTTGCCTCAAATGTGTCGCACGAATTGAAAACTCCAATCGCCTCAATCAAGGGATTTGTTGAAACAATTCTCGATATGGATTTCGCCGAGGAACCACAAAAGGCGCGCCGATTTCTGGAAATTATTGAACGCTCAGCGGCTCGCCTGCACTACATAGTCGACGACTTACTGACTCTTTCGCGAATTGAACACTCAGGTTCAATCGAGAAACGTCCATGTCCAATTCTCCCGCTACTGCGCTCGGCAGCATCTGCCTGTACAGCGCGACACAGTCAACGAAATGTAAGTCTAAAAATTAACTGCGATGAAAATATTGTCGCCCCTTGCAACTCCTCCCTCCTTGAGCAAGCTATCGTCAATCTAATCGATAATGCGATCAAGTATAGCGACAAAAATTCTGAAATCGCAGTACAAGCCTGGCAAGGCGCAGACCAGAAACAAACTCCTGTTGTAAACATTTCAGTCAAAGATACAGGCTGCGGAATTTCGACTGAACATCTCGACCGCCTTTTTGAAAGATTTTATGTTGTGGACAAAGCGAGAAGCAGAGAAAAAGGTGGGACTGGACTTGGTCTAAGTATCGTCAAACACATAACCCTTGCCCACAAGGGAAGCATCAAGGTCAACAGCTCGCCCGGTGTAGGTTCTGAATTTATAATTACGATACCAGCAGCCTAACCCATTTTAAGGCTGGCTATTATCCTTGGCGTGCCTGGTTTTGCTCGGAGAAAAAGTTTCCTCCAGAACTGCACCAAAAAATGGAGAGGGGCCCTGACTGACATCGCGCAGCATATCTGCTGCTTCCTTGGTATCAACCAAACACCACTTAAGATTTGGTTCCCCTCGACCACCTGGATCCATGATTGAACGAACAACCAGAAAACCATCTTCCCCGGTCACATCGCCCTTATTAACCAAGCGATACAAGCCGGCGTCATATCGCTGAGCGTTGGCCGTCCTCTGTGCCTTGATACGCAAGTCACCCAGATCGGTAGAGACAAACCATTCGTTCCGTCCAGTGCCTGGACAGGCAAAAAATTCTTCGCCGCGGTCAACTCTCAGTGAAAGTTCTTCAAGCCAATCTATAGACATATTAGACCTCTCCCGATCTCATAAAAAATTTTCGGCAGCAATTATCAAAATCCCCTCACCCCTGGGGTGCATCAGGTTCTTGATCCGGGTTGAGTCGTTCACGCAAGTCCTTGCCCAATTTAAAAGCCGGAAGACGCTTTGCGTTAACCCATATTTTCTCACCCGATTTGGGATTTCTACCCCAATAGCTCTTGTAGTCTTTTACAGAAAAGCTGCCAAAGCCGCGGATCTCGATACGACCCCCTGTCTTCAGCGCATCCTCCATTCCACCAAAAACCATGTTAACTATTTCTTCGGCCTGAATGGTAGAAAGCTTGCTCTTTTCCGCCAATTTTTCGATTAAATCTGACTTGTTCATCTATTCCAGTCCTCACAATCCAATGTTTGACTCCCAGCTCGACCAAATAACTCCGGTTACCCACGACCTACTCAATTCAATAACCCGGCTAAAGGGTTAAATTAACAGCAAATTATCACCGCAACAACCGGCAAATTAAACGCAGAAACAGGCGGCATAAAAAGAAAGGGATGCAGAACAAGAGATAGGAAAAGAGTGCCCTTGATAGGATTCGAACCTATGGCCCCAGGTTTAGGAAACCTGTGCTCTATCCTCCTGAGCTACAAGGGCAAAGACCTGAAACTCAACGTTTCAAAGCTGTTCTGCCCCCGTCTTCTACCGCAACTTGGCTGCATTCTTCAATGGCCTCAATTGATTAGATTGAGTCTGAAGGACAAAGGATTGCAATTATTTTTGAGCCCATTCAAAAATGGCCTCTTTTTCAACAGTCTCTCAAGAGGGACGCTTTATAATTGGGGTCAAGCTTTCGTTTATACGACTCCCCGGAACAACAGATGCTGTTAAAAAGTATGGAATAGGATCCTCGGCAATATAATTTCCGTTGCGATCTGGTCGCCTAACCTCAAAATGAAGGTGTGGGCCGGATGAATGGCCAGTAGATCCAACTTCGGAAATCTTTTGTCCGCGCCGAATCTTCATCCCATCCTCAACAAGGATGCGACGATTATGCGCATAAACAGTGGTGAAGCCATCAGCAGCCCGAAGAAGCACCAGATTGCCATAGCCACTAAGACCACCTGCCGCATAAACAACAACACCATCATGAGCAGCGTAAACCGGAGCACCTTCTGGAGCCGCAATATCAATTCCATCGTGATGAGCTCCGGAACGATTGCCAAACCACGATGAAATACGATGCCCATCTTCAACCGGCCAGGCAAGACGCCCCTTCGTGACCGGACCTCCCCAGGACGCATAGTTGGGTTTCGCACCACGTCCGCTCCAACCTCGCCCGGTATTGATTCCCGAAGTAGGCTTGCCCCCGGTAGGTCCGCCGTCATAACCAGTGCCATAAGCATAACGAACGAGAAGACTTTCGCCAGGATGCAACACAGTGGAAGTTCTGATTCCATTAAGCAGAACTATCTGACCTACATCAACTTTATACCGGGCGGCGATACCGGATAGGGTGTCGCCCTTCCTTATGGTGTGAAAGGTGGCCCTACCATTGACGTTTTGACGAGTCCCATAACTGAACGAGGAACATCCGCCACAAAGCATCGGAACCACAAAAAAAAGAAGCGTCGCAAATATTACACGTAAGGGGACGGGTCTAAAAATATTCCGATAGCACCTGGGCTTCATCAACTCTACATCCACCTGTAAGGTTTTAGCTGCCATCGAGTCAAAAGTTCTCGACAGGTCCTGTCTGCGAAATAACAACAAACATGCCGGTCAGCGAATTTCGCGTAGGCAATAAATCATGCAAACAATATAAATCGGGGCGACTGGATTTGAACCAGCGACCACTCGCCCCCCAGACGAGTGCGCTACCAGGCTGCGCCACGCCCCGACATTTAGTTCAGCCAGTTTCAAAAGGGGTATTTAGTTAAGAAACCGCGAAAGTCCGGGCACTATAAAATATGGGCCACAACAACGCAATGATTTGTACCGTCTCGGGCGTGACCGTGCAGACATTGTCTAGACTACTCGTCAGCAGGCCGATCTACAATCCCTAGCTTGTCCATCTTGTATTTAAGAATACGACGACTGATGCCAAGAATATCAGCAGCCTTGGTCTGAACATAACCCGCCTTCTCCAGAGCGCCCAAAATAATCTCTGTTTCAAAGGCTTTTTCAGCTTCTTCAAAATTCATATTTCCGGCAAGAATGGTCTCGGTTGGCGACGAAGCGGCCACTTCCCCCTGACGAAGGCGCATTGGCAAGTCGCTCACAGCAATCTCATCAGCTGAGGTGAGTGCCAGCAAACTCTCTGTAACATTTTCCAACTCCCGGACATTGCCGGGCCACTGATATTTGCTGAGCAAAACCATTACTTCAGGAGCAACCGTAACCTTGCGTCCGCCATAGACCGGAGAAAGTCGATGCATAAATTTCTCGACCAACAACGGCACATCATCCCGGCGTTCTGCCAATGTCGGCATCTCAAGCGCAATAACATTAATCCGATAATACAGATCTTCACGAAAAGTTCCCCGGCGAATACACTCTTCAAGATTTCTGTTCGTCGCCGCGATAACCCGCACATCAACTGAAATTGTTTTTGAACGTCCGACTCGATGGAATTCCTGCTCCTGAAGAAAGCGAAGCATCTTGACTTGCACTGGCAGACTAAGTTCGCCAATCTCATCAAGAAAAAGCGTGCCCCCATCAGCCTGTTCGAAGTGTCCGATTCGTCTCTCCAAGGCGTGCGTGAATGCTCCCTTCTCGTGCCCGAACAGTTCCGACTCGATCAATGATTCGGGAATCGCCGCGCAGTTCAGCGCGACAAAAGGTTTTCCATGTCGAGGGCTCCTGTTATGCAGCTCCCGCGCCACCAGTTCTTTCCCGGTACCTGAATCGCCTGTGATCAATACAGTCGTATTATGACGGGCGATCTGGTCAATCCGAGCATATAGCTCCTGCATTGGTCCGCTTCGACCGACCAGACAACCAAAATCGCCCTCAATCGGCGGCAGATTGCTGCGCGAGATATCTTTAATTCGCACCTCAGCCGGAGCAACTCTACCGACACTGCCACTAGACAATGTTTCTTCGATAAGGCTTAGCAGCTCGTCAACATCATAAGGTTTACTGAGATAATCGACGGCACCTAGTTTCATTGCCTTGACAGCACTTTGCACGGCACTGCTGGCAGTCATCATAATCACCGGCATCTCAGGAAATTTCCCCCGAATCTTCTCCAGACAGGCAAGTCCATCGACACCTGGCATCATCAAATCTAGAACAACAAGACCTGGAAAAAACTCCCCGAGTGGAGAAAAAATAATCTTCAGCGCCTCTTCCGCATCTTCAGCCACACGAACATCGTACTGCCGCTCAAGAATAAGCCGCAAAGACTCCCTGACACTGACGTCATCGTCGACAACCAGAATTTTGACACCTGACATGTCTGCCTGCATAACCCCTAACCGAAACTGTGCGTTAAACACCCATCAATCTACGAATCATCGCTCAAGATTATGATGCAAGAAATCGGGAAACGTCCTTAAATTTCATTCATCCAAACTGAAACTGCCGAAACCGCCGATATGCTTGGGAAAACCAGCAGAAGAGGCGATTCTGGCGCAAAAAAAATGGAACTCGGCCGAACTTACAGCAAATGCCTGAAATATCGACAAAACAACTTACCTCCGATCACAAAATCCACCCGCTTAGCTGGGCATACGCTGGCTGTGGCCTCATCATAACAGCCGCTTTGATATTCTGCGGCAACAGCGTAGTTAAGCTCAGGCATGCCATCTTGACACAAGAACAGCTCATTACTGAATTTTCCCAAAACAACTCTATTCAGACCGTGATGGAAAATAGTGATTTTGGCGAACTGATCAATAACAACTACAATTCGCGCACATTCCTCGAGGCATATAGCCTGACACAAAAAGCTCAATATACAAGGGCCAGCGCATTATTGAAAAAACGGCCGGCCACTCTGGATGAGACGACAATGGCTATTTATCAGACATACAGCCTGGCCCTCGAAAAGCTAACAGAAGTACATAGCAAGTCTCTTGACGCTGAGCGAGAGCTGGGTGGACTGCTACAAAAAGTTAAACAGACATCATCGCTACAGGACAGTCTGGAACATGGACCGAAAGGGAAAACCAATGACACAATTGAGGTCAATCTGAAAAAAAGGCTCGTTGAAATCGAAGAAAAAATCACCTCATTGCGCCGGACTCAAAAGAAACTTGCCGAGGAACAAGAGACTCTCAAGCAGGAAGCATTGGAGCTTGGCGAGAAAGCAGTAAGCGCTTCCATAAAAATCTCGGCAAGCCCGAGCGAATTGCAAATCTATCAATGGGCACAAGACGCCCTGGCCGGCTATATCGATCTCCCTCCATTGCGGTAAGCAAAAGTGGTTTGAATTTCTTCTGGCGCGAAGACGACCTTCGGTCTAGATTGTCCGCAGTAAGAACGGCATATCCCCCTCCCACTATAAAACCCTAACAAATTGACATGATGTCCGCTCGCAAAACATTTTCCGTCATTATTAACACCGCCATCTTCATCTTGATCGCCCTGCTCGCCTGGAGAACAGGGGACTCCAGCGATTTCAAGGAATACTGGGGAGCGTTCCAACTCCTTCAAAACGGCCAGAATAGCTACGATCCCGCCCAGATGCTTGCGGTCCAGCAACCATTGGAACCGGGTCTTGAAACACCGCTCATGATGTGGAACCCACCCTGGCTCCCTCTGGTAATGTCCCCTGCTCTGGCCTTCGGCTATGAAACTGGCAGACTGCTCTGGTTTATCATTTCTCTGGCGATGTTTTGTGCTGCGATTACCCTGCTCAGACCACAAAAAGGTTACCTGGAAAATATGTCTGGGCACCCGGCGGCGATTTATCTGTTAATGCTGGCAATACCGGTCATTGAATGTCTGCGCCTCGGTCAACTTGGATTTTTCCTTCTGTTCTTTGAAGCGACAACTATTTATTATGCCGTCAAAGGTCGTGCCACTCTCGCCGGAATATTCTTCGCCTTCCTCAGCGCCAAGCCGCACATTTTTCTATTTTTTGGCCTGGCACTGTTAGTCACAATTGGCAAAAAACGTCTCCCGTCTTTTTTTTCAGCGGTAGTTATCTCGTTGCTGCTTCTCTGGGGTACAACAATTATTATCGCCCCAGGTTCCCCACATCAATGGCTGACTGCTATCAACGCGGACTATCAAACAATCACCCCACCAGCTCTCTGGAAAACATCATCACTTGCTTCAGCTATCCGCGAACAGGCAAGCAGTTTATTGGGTGAATTCAATTTAACCACCGCTCGAAGAATAATCTGGCTACCTCCAATAGCAGCCGGACTATTTCTGATGCTGGCTTACCGAACACTATGTTTGAGATACCTGCTGCAAGTTGACAAGCTACATTTGTGGTCCTGTTTTTCCGCTGCAGTTGCGCCCTTCCTCTGGCATTTTGACTTTCTGATTCTATTGCCAGCAATAATATTTCTGGCTGGGGAAAAGAGAAAACTGAATACCCCTCAGGTTGCGATACTGCTCCTGGCTCAGCCTGCCTTGATCATGTCGATGCATATCTCTGGCAATTTTATCGGTGCCTGGTGGTTTCCCTGGATGCTGCTGGCGCTTTATGTCCCAACCATTAAACGTGAAAAATCCCGCAATCAACGAGCAAATGTATCAATAGCGAATTCGTAGCGACCATTACTCTGTTGCCTGGATCTTACCAGTTCTGCCGCCAGAGAACCGATGCGTGACGTCTCAAGCTCAAGTAATCCATAAGAATCCTTGATCCCTGCCCCGGCTCCTGTCAATCCAAGCTGCCAACTGGTTGAACCGCCAGCATCAATCCGCAATGTATCATCGAGGATATCCCGGCCTGAGCTGTCACCGCGCAATGTATAAGTCACTTCTGCCTCCTCCTCGGAAAGGTTCATCACGCGAAGGAGGTTCTTCATTCCGAGATAAAGGTTGTATGTCGTATAAACCTTCCTGCCAAACGGTTCCCGAGCAGTAGACGCATAAGCCGTTTCAATTGAGCGGTTCGTAATATCACGATGATAAAATACACTCTGCCCAAGAAGTGAATCTGGCTTCGACGGCGTAATTGCCACATAGCCGTTCACAGCCTCCTTGAGCAATCCAACAACTGGATAATGCCGTTGATTGTAGGCCGGGAAACGCTGTGTATTCTCAGCGATCAAAAATCCCTCGTTGTCCATAAATCGCAGAGTTATATCGAGCGATTCATCGAGCATATTCGTCACTTCGACATAATTTTCACCATCATCATCAGTTGAAATTGGCGCGTATATCGCGCGCGATGCACCACGGCTCGCCGGAAGTGTAAAAGAATAATCGAAAGAATTTCCATTGGAGCCCTCCGCAAAACGAACCAGATTCGCAAGATAAAGAGCCGAGGGATCGTCCGGGATAATGATATTCGTCCCCACATTGTTAGGTCCGGGATTGATATGACCACCATCGACATCGCGACGTCCTTTAGGCGGAACACTGACTCGGGTATTCGACACCAGTTCACCGGTCATATTATAACGTTTAACTGTGAAATTCTTTGTTTGATGTTCATCGAGGTTGGCAATGGTTAACCAGTTATAAACAGTGTTATCCAGATCAAGCAGGTTAGCCCCTGGGTGATAAGAATTGAACATCACTCCACTGTTACCAAAACTCGGATTGCGCAATGGCTCCGAATACGCAAAACCATACTGAGAAGTTGTCGTCACTTCCGGATGATACAGTGCAACGCGCCCATCGAAATAATCATGCGAAGCAGCAACGCGCACCATACCGTAAGTGTCGGTTTCAAAACCAGGCAGGTCGTTTAGAATTATATCCCTCTGAGTCATTGCGGGCACTGTATAATATCTGGTGATTTCCGAAGCATCTCCACCAATAGTAAACACAGTCAGTGAAACATTAAGCGGCTCGGTGCCAACGTTCATCACTTCAAGCACGTTAATCATACCGAGGAAACCGTTCCACATCGCATAGGCCGGATTGGTCAATTTTGGTCGGGCACTGAAATCAACCCCTGAAATCGGACCTGAAGCAACCGTAACCGGCACTCCTTCCGATGGGGTCAACAGGTACTCCTCCAGACTGGCAAGAACAACAGTCTCTCCCACTGTCACTTTCGGCAAAGTGTAATAACCATCAGCGTCAGTCAGGGCAGTTTTGCCCCCCGCAGTTACAGTAACGCCAGGAATTGGATCCTGGGCAAAGTTTTCGAGAATAATGCGCCCACTTATGTCGAAGCCGATTAATTTTCCTGTGAAAGTCAGAGCCGTATCCCCTGTTACCATGCCTGTGCGTGTGGCGGGCGTAAAGGCGTAGTTCTCCTTGCTCGGCGTCAGGGTGTAACTCGTGCCATAAATGACATTGGCAAAACTGAACTGACCCGCGGTATTCGTCGTCCTGCTACCGATCGCTCCGGCATTGACGACGACCCCGGCAAGTGGTGAGCCATTTTCAGTAACCGTTCCCGACAATGTATATTTAAGCAACGTCGCCGCGAAGTCATGACTGCCATAACCATTCAAGACTCCACTTCGCGATGTCGGCGTAAAAATGTGCCCCGGCTTTGTCGGCGTCAATGTATAGCTCGTGCCGAAAACGACATCGTTAAATACATAAGTTCCCGAGGAGTCAGTCGTTGCTGTTCCTAGAACCCCAGCGCTGACGCTGACGCCGGAAAGCGGATTTCCGTCGAGAGTGACAATACCTGTCAGGTCGAGGGCGAAAATCCAGTTCGTGTTATTGCCAGAATCAGTGCCAAAATTCACCCCTATCCAGGCCGGAACAGGTCCATTGGCGCTCTGGTCTACTACTTCGACATCAGTGAAATTAAATACACCGCTACCTATCCAATCTCTCTGCGCTCCCGCTGCTGTCGAAGATATGAGTATGCTGTCAGCAGAACCAGCAGCGTCAAACACAATCGTGCCGCTGTTATTTACGCCAGCGCCGAGGGCCAGATCTCCTGTCCCGGAATTGATGAAACTTGTGCCCGTAGCAAGGGTAATTCCACCGTCGACAGTAAGATTCTTGTCATCGTCAAATGCACATGCGCCAACGGTGAGTGAAAGTGCGCCGTTGATGTCGACATCAATATCAGGCAGAGTCGCCACAACAGCAGATGATGAAGCCGAGAGAGTTACATCGTAATATACCGAAATGACGCTCGGCATAGTCAGACTTGCCACGGGCTCAAAACGGGTCAATCCGGAATCTACATCAAATGCTGCTACTTCAATATCCTCGGCACCGGTTAGTACCAAAGTGCCGTCGTTGCTGTAACTGCCGTTGATATCAAACGTTGCTCCGCTGACATCAAGCAGAGTACCCGGGTTGATTGTCAGCGCCGTATCCACTTCCAGCTCTCCAACAACAACAAGGTCAGCCGAGTCCACCACTACAGTATCGAAGTCCCGAGTCGCATCGTCAGCCGCTGAACCAGTGCCGGTGACAGTAATTGTCTGGGCAGTTCCCGAGAAGGTAACCGTTGACCCGGCAGCATCGTAAACACCAGTTGTGTTGTTCCAGTTACCTGAGACATCAACACCATTCCCCTCACTGAGGAAGGAACCGCGAATGTCGACGGAACCGAGAGTCACGTCACCCCCCGGACGATAACCGAGGCCAGAGGGAATAAGCAGAGTGCTGCTGCTGTCAAATACCACGTCTCCGGCAGCTTCAGTAAACAGGGTATCGATGTCGCCATAAGCCAGAGCTGCAAGGTCAGTATTGGACACCTCCGCGCCATTGTCATTTCGCAACAGAACCGTGTTTTGATAAAGCCGCAAATCGGTAACATTCGCGCCGTCTGAAACATAAACAAGAGAGCCCGTCTCGGTTTCATCGTCAACAAATACCAGCAGACGGTCTCCGGCGGACAAGTCGATGTTCGCCAGCGAGAAGCCACCGTCACCAGCCGTTGTTGCCGTGTAGTATGTTTGAATGCCTGAGTTCTCGACCACTGCCCAGAGCGCCTTTGCCGCGAGTGGCGTTGTCTCAGCTTCGTCTGCATAGGCATAACCACTTATCGAAGTTGTGCCGTCAAAAAACCAGTTGAGGTTGTTGCCAAGGTCGGTGCTGGAGGTCGCCATGATCGAAACCGGAGTGCCGCCAACTGCTGACTGGTCGCTGACCGCAACATCGGTAAAATTGAATGTGCCCGTTCCCTGCCAGTTACGTCGGGTTCCCGGCACGGTCGAAGAGATGGCAATGCCATTGCCGGCGTTGTCACTGGAATCGAAGGTAATCGTGCCGTTGTTGGTGACATCACTGCCGAGAGTAAGATCGCCGGTACCCGTGTTGGTGAATGTGCGTGAGTTGGAAATCAACAACGGCCCGTCTACGACAAGTGATTTGTCGTTATCAAAAGCAACCGATGTGCCAACTTGCATACCTCCAAACACATGAACGTCGACATCCGGCAATGTCACAGAACCGATACCAGCAAGCATTATATCGTAATAACTAGACAGTGCAGACGAAATAGTCACCGCGCCAGTTGTAATGTATTGAAAGAGTCCAGAATCGGTGTCAAGTGTGCCAAACTCAAGTAACTCAGTGCCATCAAGAATAATAATTCCATCATTAGACAATATGCCATTGATATCTAGACTCCCAACGACCCAAAGCTGCATACCGGAGTTCACTGACAGTGTACCATCAACCTCGACCTCTGTGGTTGAAGATGAGTTGCCATTAATCACCAGATTATAGAAGTCCTTCAAACTGTCATCTATGCCTAGGCCAGTTCCACCCCCTGAAATAAAACCGGTGCTAGGTCCAATGTATACCGTCGACAGACCGGAAATGAATGATCCTGTTGCCTGCATATTCCAATAATAGGTATATATATCTAAACTGGTGGTATCATCGAGTTGACCAGAAAGTGTAATTACATGTGAAACCATCAATTCATTAGCAAGTAAGGTAGCAGTCGCTCCATTTGACACTTGCATGTCGTAAAACTGTTTACCAACCGCTGTGCCACCTGAAACCAGATTCCCAACCCCAGTAAAAAACGTTGTATTACTCCCCGGAGTATATGTCCCATCGGCATTATCCCAACTGCCGGACACCGTAACGTTGTTGCCGCTCGCCGCAAACGTGCCATTTATCTCAATCGAACCCAGAGTCGCGGTTCCACCCGGAGCATAAACAGCCCCGGTCGGTATAATCACTTCATACGCCGATTCAACCACTACATTACTGCCGGTCACTTCGTATTTGATATCGGCGTCACTATTATCAACAGCAGAGAGCAATGCATTCGTCAGCGAGTTGCCGCCGTCACCGCGAAGCACCACAGCATCGGCATAAAGCTTAGCATTACTTATTGCCCCACCGGCAGCAACAATTACCGAGTTACCGGTTTCCGCTTCGTTGTCGAAGAACACGAGATAGGTGTCGCCAGCGTCAATCTCGAGGTTACTCACCTGGACCTGTCCGGAAACATTGGTCGTTCCGGTGTATTCAGTTGTCCCAACTCCATCGTAGGCAATAATTTTCAGGTCACGCCCCGCAAGAACCGCTCCCTCGGCTTTGCTGTCATAAGCAGTTACCCGGAACCAGTGACCAGCCGCGGAACCAAAAAGCCAGTTGATATTATTACCACTGTTCGTTCCATCAAAGACGCTTACATCGAGTGGTGTGCCACCGAGCACTGTCTGATCCTTCACATCTACATCGGCAAAATAATATGTCCCGCCTCCCTGCCAATTTCTCTGCACACCGTCCACCGAGCTGCGAATCAGGATGTCGTCACTTGCTCCACCACCGGCACCGGCAGCATCAACGGTGATTGAGCCACTGTTGCTGACCGCTCCGCCGAGAGTCAAATCGCCACTGCCATTATTGGCAAACACCCCACCACTATCGATAGTCAAGGCTGTACCGCTGGCGCCATTGTCCAAAATTGAGAGATTCTTGTCGTCATCGGCATTGACAGTCACGGCATCGCCGATACGCAAGGTGCCATAGACAGTTGTATTGGCATCTGTCAGTGTATAATCCGGGGCTTGACCAGCCAGGCTGCCGAGGAACTCTACATCGTAAAAGGCATTCAACGTCGCGTGAAGTGTAAAGCTCGTGGCATCAGTCCCGTTAAAGCTGACAAGACCAGAATCAGTATCGGGCGATGCGACATATACGTCGGGGTTTGTCGCTGTGGAAATCAGATTAAGCGTGCCGTCATTCGAGAACGAACCGTTCAGGCTAAGCGCCGTATCGACATCAAGCGTCGCCCCCGCCCCAATAGTCAGTGAATTGTCTACCTCCAGCTCACCCGAGAAAAGTGAAACATTAACCCCAACCCCGGAGGAAATGACAAGATTATAAAAGTCGTAGTTTACATCATCAACTCCCACGGTCCCACCGCCACTATCAATTCCGGCAAACGTCAGGTCAGTCATAACAACAGTACCTGTTCCGGCACTGAAGACTCCGGAGTTACTCCAGGCGCCATCTAGCTGAATAGTATGACTTCCTGAGTCTATTAATTGCCCGGATGCACCGATAATCATATCACCGCGTAGCATCAAATCGGTGGAAACAACTGTCACCGAACCGTCGATATATACATCGCGAAATCTCTTAGCGACAAGAATCCCACCGGCGTTAAGGTTAGTCACTCCATCAAAATGTAAATCTGCTCCAGCTCCCGCAGTCAGCGTGCCTAGGTTAGTCCAATTACCCGCAACGTAGGTCGTGCTACTTGGCAATGTAAAAGTCGCACCTCCGGCAATAAGCAGGTTTCCATCGACATCGAGAGTGCCTACTGGAGGAGGCTGTACATTCCCGGAATTCACTGTCAAGTGATGAAAGTCGTGGCTGTTGTCTACTCCACCGGATGTAATCAACGCTGGCCCATTAAACGTTGTCGTATTTAACCCGGAGATATAGACCCCACCAGTGGCATCCCAGTTGCCGTTTACCGTCACATCATGCCCCGCCGCATCAAATGTTCCGTTGATATCAAAAGCACCGCCCGTCACTGTTCCACCTGGCGCATAGCTGCCTGAGCCAACAAACAACTCAAACGCCGTTTCAAAGACAATATCTGCACCGGTGACCGCGTATTTAATGTCATTATCACCACCATCAGCAGCTGCAAGCAAGGCATTTGTCAGCGGTGTTGCGCTGTCGTTCCTGATATAGTTTGTGTTCTGATAGAGCTTCAGGTCAGCATGTCCCGCGGCATCGGAAACATAAATCAGGTCACCTTCTTCAGCTTCGTCGTTAAGAAAGAACACCAGCACGTCTCCGTCAGCAAGCAACGCATTGCTTAATGTAAACACACCGGCGCCATCGGTAGTGATATTGTAATAACTTTTTGTAGCTCCGTTATAGTGCACAACACCGATCGCCTTGTTGTTGAGAGTTGCGGCTTCCGCCTTCCCTGTATAGGTAGTCCCGGACAATGTGATGCCGACATCGGCAGCCATGAACCAGTTAATGTTGTTGCCGGAATCTGTGCCCGACGAAACATTTATGAATCCGGGTGGACTGGAAATAACAGCCTGATCCTGGACATCGACATCAATCATGTTGAATGTTCCGGCCCCAGACCACAAATGTTGTGAACCGACAAATGCTGACCTGATACGAATATCATCCGCATCGCCAGCCCCACCACCGTGAGCATCGAATGTGATTGTTCCTTCATTATTCACCGCAAGGTTGAGCGTCAGATCCCCCGACCCCAAATTTATCAACGAAGAGCCTGCGGAAATACTCAGGAAGGCATTAACGGACAAGTTATTGGCTGGACTGTAGGCAACGTCTGCATCATTAATATTCAAGGTTTGTGCGACATAAATGTCCTGGGCAGGAAGCGTAAATACAGGATCGGAAATACCCGACTCGTCAAATGTCAGGTTGTAATAAGAAGTAAATGTCGCAGGGATAACAGTAGAGGTAGTACCCGTGTATTTGACCAAACCGGAATCAGTATCCATTACGCCGACATCGACAGACTCGGTGCCAAGCAGGTCAAGCGTGCCACTGTTGTCCAATGTCCCATTGAGGTCGAGGTTCTGACCCGCAAGTAAAAGCGATGTTGCCGCCGAAATTGTCAATGTACCGTCAACTTCGAGTTCAGTGCCGGAGAGCGTTCTGGCTCCCGACGAAATAACAAGGTTATTGAAATCGACAGACGTATCATCGACCGCAACCCCTGTTCCACCGCCGTTTAGTGTTCCACTTCCATCAAAGGTTACCGTTCCAGCGCCCGAAATAAAGCTTCCGGCATTTGTCCAGTTACCAGCAACATTGATATTTAGTCCCGAAGCGTCAAGAGTGCGAGTCGCATTTATCAGTAGGTTACCATTTACATCAATCGCATTCGTCAAAAGCGTGACATCACCACTTAGCGTCACATCGTTAAAATCGTGATCACCATCGACCCCGCCCGATATCAGTGTTGTCGTGCCATTAAACGTCGTCGCATTGGCGCCGGAAGTATAAATCCCGCCTGTCGCATCCCAATCCCCAGAGACAGTAACGTCATTACCGCCTGCGTTGAAGGTGCCATTGATATCAAACGCCCCGCCTGTCACCGTGCCACCCGGAGTATAAGTTCCAGCACCGACATAAATCTCAAAGGGTGCTTCAAAAACAATATTCGCTCCGGTAGCGAGATATTTAATATCATCATCGCCATCGTCTGCCGCATCAAGTAATGCATTTGTCAACGGCGTAGCGCTATCGTTCCTCAGATAATTTGTATTCTGATAGAGTTTCAGGTCGGCGTGACCGGCCGCATCGGCTACATAAGACAGTAAGCCCTCTTCAGCTTCATCGTTGAGATAGAATACCAGCACGTCTCCGTCGGCCAGAGCTGCACCAGTGAGGGAGAATGCCCCGGAACCATCGGTTATCAGGTTGTAGTGACTCTGCGTTGCGCCATTGTAGTGAACAACATTGATATTCTTGTTGTTCAGTGTTCCCGCTTCGGCTTTTCCAGTGTAGGCGGTTCCGGAGAGCGTCAGTCCGGTGTCCGCACCAAAAACCCAGTTGATATTGTTTCCGGAATCGGTGCCAGAAGACACATTGATAAACGCCGGAGAGCCACCAATGGCTGTTTGATCACTGGCATCTACATCAACCATCGTAAACGTTCCAGCACCCTGCCAATTGCGTTGCGTGCCAGGTATCGTCGAGCGTATTTGTATACTGTCAACATCTCCTGCTCCACCACCTGCCGAGTCAAATGATATCGTGCCAGTATTTGTAACATCTCCTCCTAATGTCAGGTCACCACTTCCGGTATTGTTAATCACACCATCATTTTGAACAGAACCATGAACTGTTAGAGATTTGTCATTATCAAATATTACTGTCCCAGTAGACGAAGCAAAATCACCGTTCACGGTCATATCAACATCAGGCAGTTGAGTGCTGTTCGCCTTGACAATAAGAAGATTGTAATAGGTGGGTATCCCGACTGGCAATGTGATCGCACTGACACCATAATACCAAAAGATACCCGAGTCGGTATCCATCGTTCCGATTTCAATCGGAGCTGTGCCTTGAGACATGACCGAACCAGTATTGTCGAGAACTCCGTTGAGGTCCAATCGTTCCACCGCCAGTATCAAACTACCCACAACCGACAATGTTCCGTCCACCTCTAGCTCTGACCAAAGAGTAGTATCGCTGTTGACAACAAGGTTGTGAAAATCTTTGCCTACATCATCGATTGCAATTCCAGTTCCTTTCGCGTCCATCAACTGACTCACACCATCAAGTGTCACAGTCCCGACGTCAGAGACAAATGTACCCGAATTCGTCCATCTACCAGCCAGATAAATATCTTGTCCGTTGGCATCAAGCGTCTGTGTCGCATTAATCAGCAGGTCGCCGTTAATATCTACTGCATTGGTGGCAAGCGTCACTGCTCCATTGATTTCAAGGTGATGAAAATCATGGTTTGCATCGACACCCCCGGTAATCAGCATGGTCGTTCCGTTAAAATCGGTTATATTGGCACCGGAAATATAAATCCCCCCGGTCGCGTCCCAATTGCCGGAGACCGTCACACCGTTGCCGCTTGCATCCAGTGTCCCGTTGATATCGAAAGCACCGCCTGTCACCGTGCCACCAGGAGCGTAGGTCCCGTTACCGACAAACACTTCAAAGGCGGACTCGAAAACTATATTCGCCCCGGTAACGAGATATTTGATATCATCGTCGCCATCATCGGCGGCATCAAGCAATGTGTTGGTAAGTGGTATGGCGCTGTCGTTTCTGACGTAGTTCGTATTTTGATACAGCTTCAAGTCAGCATGACCTGCAGCATTGGAGACATAAACGAGAACCCCCTCTTCCACTTCGTCATCGAGGTAAAACACCAGCACATCACCATCAGCAAGTGCCGCCCCAGTCAATGAGAAGGCGCCCGAACCGTCAGTTGTCAGATAGTAATGGCTTTGCGTTGCTCCATTGTAATGAACAACAGCAATAGCTTTGTTATTCAGCGTCCCGGCCTCAGCTTTGCCGGTATAAGCAACACCAGAAAGTGTCAACCCGGCGTCAGCACCAAAAACCCAGTTGATGTTATTCCCAGCATCGGTTCCCGAGGCAACATTGATAAACGATGGATTCCCACCAATCGCCGTCTGATCCTGGGCGTCAACATCAAGCATGGTGAAAGTTCCAGCTCCCTGCCAGTTGCGCTGAGTGCCGTTTGCTGTGGAGCGAATTTGAATCGCATCCGCATCGCCAAAACCACCGCCAGATGAATCAAAAGAAACTGTTCCAGCGTTGGAAACATTTCCCCCTAGAGTCAGGTCGCCGCCGCCCGCGTTCGTAAGAGATCCATTGACTCCTATGGTCAGGGCTCCGGCGACTTGCAACTTGTTCGCCGCACTAAACGCCAGCGTTCCATCTGTGACATTCAAATCACCATTCACCGCTATATTTGTTGCCGGAAGTGTATAGACAGGATCCGAGGAGCCAAATTCGTCGAACTCAACATTATAATATTCAGCAAACGCATCCGGAATAGTAGTTGAAGATGTGCCGATGTATTTAATTAGTCCAGAGTCGGAATCCATAACGCCAACTTCCACAGCCTCGGTCCCGAATAATACCAATGTACCACTATTAACCAAGGTGCCATTCAAATCCAAAGATTCTCCTGACAGTTCAAGCTTCCTTGTCGCGAAAATAGTTAAGGTACCATCGACTTCCAGCTCCGAACCTGACAGCGAGACGTTACCCGACATTATCAAGACATCATGAAAATCGTTACCAGCATCATCAATCGCAATTCCTGTTCCACCCGCGTCGATTGTCCCGATACCGGAAAAGGCTACTGTGTTGGCTCCAGAAATAAATGTCCCGTTGTTAGTCCAGCTACCCAAACAACCTATACCAATACCTGCAGCATCGAGACTACCAGTTGCGCTGATTACCAAGCTATCATGCACCTGCAGGTCGTTGGTTGATAAAGTAACATCGCCATCGATAACCATGACATCAAACTCATGGCTCGGATTCGCGCCGCCACTAATCAATATTGTTGTTCCATTAAACGTCGTGGTATTCCCAACTGTAAGATAAACTCCACCAGTTGCGTCCCAATTACCGGATACCGTGACATCGTTCCCGAGGACATTAAACGTCCCGTTAATATCATAGGCCCCACCTGAAACTGCCCCCCCAGGTGCGTATTGGCCACTGCCAATATAAACTTCAAAAAGCGATTCGAAGGTTACGTCAGCGCCGGATACGAGATACTTGATGTCATCATCACCATCATCAGCCGCTGCAAGCAAGGCATTCGTAAGCGGAGTAGCACTGTCCACACGGATGTAATTCGTGTTTTGATACAGCTTGAGGTCGGCATGACCAGCAGCGTCGGAGACATAAACAAGGTCGCCTTCCTCAGCTTCATCATTGAGATAGAATACCAGCACGTCGCCATCAGCAAGCGCAGCGCCGGTCACGGAAAACGCCCCCGAACCATCGGTTGTCAGGTTGTAATGACTCTGCGTTGCGCCATTGTAATGAACAACATTGATATTCTTGCTATTCAGCGTTGCAGATTCGGCCTTGGATGTATAGGCAGTTCCGGAAAGAGTCAGACCGGCATCGGCACCAAAGACCCAGTTGACGTTGTTGCCGGCATCTGTTCCTGAGGAGACATTGATCAGTGCGGGGGTGCCACCGATCGCTGTCTGATCCTGCGCATCGACATCAAACATCGTAAAAGTTCCCGACCCCTGCCAATTGCGCTGGGTTCCAGGGACCGTGGAGCGGATTTGGATAGTGTCGGCATCACCGGCACCACCACCGGATGAGTCAAAAGAAATGGTCCCGGCATTAGCGACTGTAGCGCCAAGTGTCAGGTCACCAGCTCCAGTATTCGTTAATGCACCAGTTGCTGCGACAGTAGTTACTCCAGCGACTGTAAGACTATTCGCCGCGCTGTAATTGAGCGTGCCGTCAGTTACATTCAGCGTGCCATTCACCGCAATATTCACCGCAGGAAGTGTCCAAACAGGATCCAAAGCACCAGACTCATCGAATTCAATATTGTAGTATGTGGCAAACGCTGCCGGAATTGTTGTTGACGCCGTGCCTGTGAATTTGACAAGACCGGAATCTGTATCCAGCACACCGATATCAACCGACTCCGTGCCGAGAAGGTCAAGTGTGCCGTCATTGACCAATGTGCCATTCAGGTCGAGGTTCTGACCCGCAAGTAAAAACGTTGTTGCCGCCGAAATTGTCAATGTGCCGTCCACTTCCAGCTCAGTTCCGCTAAGGGTCCTCGTTCCCGACGCAATAACAAGATTGTTGAAATCAGCAGTCGTGTCATCGACCGCAACACCTGTTCCACCGCCGTTTAATGTTCCACTTCCATCAAATGTTACTGTCCCTGCGCCAGAAATAAAACTACCCGCATTTGTCCAGTTACCGGCAACATTGATATCAAAGCCCGCGGCATCCAGTGTGCGAGTCGCATTAATCAGCAGGTTGCCGTTTATATCAATTGCATTCGTCGAAAGCGTGACATCACCGCCGAATGTTATGTTGTTAAAATCGTGATTGGCGTCTGTTCCACCAGAAATCAGTGTACTGGTTCCCAAAAATTGCAAGAAAGAAGTTGTATTTGCACCAGAAGTATATACCCCACCTGTAGCGTCCCAATTACCGAGAACAATCAAATTATTTCCAGCTGCGTTCAGCGTTCCATTTATATCAAATGAATCACCAATAATGTCCCCACCTGGGGCGTATTCCCCAGAGCCGATATAAACCTCAAAGCCGATATCAAACGTAACATTCGAACCAGTCACAGAATACTTTATGTCATCATCCCCATCATCCGCGGCATCGAGCAAGACATTTGTCAGTGGAGTTGCGCTATCATTCCTAAGATAATTTGTATCCTGATAAAGCTTTAAGTCGGCATGCCCCGCCGCATCGGAAACATATACAAGGTTGCCCTGCTCAACTTCATCATTGATATAAAATACCAGTACGTCGCCATCAGCAAGGGCGGCACCAGTCAGTAAGAATGCTCCCGATCCATCTGTTGTCAGGTTGTAATGACTCCGTGTAACCCCGTTGTAATGAACAACGGTAATAGCTTTATTATTAAGCGTCCCCGCTTCATCTTTACCAGTGTACGCGACTCCAGAAAGTGTCAACCCGGCATCCGCGCCGAAAACCCAGTTAACGTTATTACCAGCATCAGTTCCCGAGGAAACATTGATAAACGCCGGCGTTCCGCCAATCGCTCTCTGATCCTGCGCATCGACATCAATCATTGAGAACGTACCGGCGCCTTGCCAGTTTCGCTTTACGCCTACACCTGTAGAGCGTATTTGAATGCCATCGGCATCACCAGGCCCACCACCGGAGGAGTCAAAAGAAATTGTACCGGCATTTGAAACGTCGCCCCCAAGTGTCAAATCACCCGTGCCTGAGTTAATCAGCGAACCATCTGCGGCGATTACAATGGCTTCGATGACTTGCAAATTATTCGCCGCGCTGTAATTGAGCGTGGCATCAGTCACTGTCAGCGTGCCATTTACCGAAACATCTACCGCCGACAGTGTCCAAACAGGATCAAAAGCACCTAATTCGTCAAACTCAAGATTATAATATGTAGCAAATGCTGCCGGAATCGTTGTCGATGCCGTCCCGGTGTATTTAACCAATCCGCTGTCTGAATCCATTACGCCAATATCAACTGACTCCGTGCCGAGCAGGTCAAGCGTGCCGTCGTTGGCAAGTGTGCCGTTCAGGTCCAGGTTCTGACCTGCAAGCACCAGTGCGGTCGCCGCCGAAATTGTCAGAATTCCGTCAACTTCAAGCTCTGTTCCAGAGAGCGTTCTGGTTCCCGATGCGATAACAAGGTTGTTAAAATCGGCAGTCGTATCATCGACGGCAACACCTGTTCCACCGCCGTTTAAAGTCCCGCTTCCATCAAAAGTCACTGTCCCGGCACCGGCGATAAAACTGCCGGCATTTGCCCAGTTACCAGAGACGTTGATATTTAACCCACTCGCATCAAGAGTGCGCGTTGCATTAATCAGGAGATTACCGTTAACAACTATATTATTAGTCGAAAGAGTCGTATTGGTGTTGATTGTGAGATTGTTAAAATCATGCCCGGCATCAACACCCCCCGATATTAGAGTTACTGCGGCGATACCGGTAAATGTAGTTGTATTTGCTCCTGAAATATAAACACCACTTGTAGCGTCCCAATCACCCGAGGCCGTGACATAATTACCCGAAGCATCAAGTGTTCCTTTAATATCGATACTTCCTGCATTAATCCCGCCACCAGGTGCAAATGTTCCACTTGAAAGATACAACTCGAATGTTCCCTGAACTGCTATATTTCCTGAAGAAATGACGTATTTAATATCGTCATCTCCATCATCAGCTGCATCAAGCAAGGCATTGGTCAGTGGTGTTGCACTGTCATTTCGCAAAATAACCGTGTCTTGATAAAGCTTCAGGTCGGCATGCCCGGCAGCGTCAGAAACATAAACAAGGTCGCCTTCCTCAGCTTCATCATTGAGATAGAATACCAGCAGGTCGCCATCAGCAAGCGCAGCGCCGGTCACGGAAAACGCCCCCGAACCATCAGTTGTCAAGTTATAGTGACTCTGCGTCGCGCCGTTATAATGAACAACAGTGATATTCTTGCTGTTGAGCGTTCCCGCTTCCGCCTTTGATGTATAGGCAGTTCCGGAAAGAGTCAGACCGGCATCGGCACCAAAGACCCAGTTGACGTTGTTACCGGCATCTGTTCCTGAGGAGACATTAATAAACGTTGGCGTTCCGCCAATCGCCGTTTGGTCCTGAGCGTTAACATCAACCATAGTGAATGTTCCCGCCCCCTGCCAGTTGCGCTGAGTGCCGCCGACTGTCGAGCGAATCTGAATTGAATCAGCATCTCCGGCTCCACCGCCTGAAGAGTCAAAGGAAATAGTTCCGGCATTGGAAACATTGCTGCCGAGGGTCAGGTCTCCTACGCCCGCATTCGTCAGTGATCCATTGTTTCCTATGGTGAAGGCTCCGGCGACTTGCAGGTTGTTCGCCGCACTATAAGCCAATGTGCCGTCTGTTATAGTCAATGCCCCGTTCACAGCAACATCCGTTGCTGGCAAGGTCCAAACAGGGTCAAGAGCACCTGACTCGTCAAACTCGACATTATAATAGGTGCTAAATGCCGTAGGTATCGTTGTCGATGCTATGCCGGTGAATTTAACCAGACCCGAATCAGTATCCATTACACCTACTTCAACCGCCTCTGAACCTAACAGGTCAACTGTGCCATTGTTTACCAGTGTGCCGTTGAGATCGAGGTTCTGCCCTGCGAGCACCAGAGTTGTTCCAGCATCAATTGTCAGTGTTCCATCTACTTCAAGTTCACTGCCCGTTAGCGTCCTTACTCCTGATGCTATCGCCAGACTACTAAAATCCGCACCTGTATCATCGATTCCAATTCCACTACCACCACCACTAATTGCGCCGACACCAGTAAACGTTACTAAACTATTTCCAGAAATGAAATTTCCCGTGTTGACCCAATCGCCCGAGGCTGAGACATCATTGCCTGCTGTATTAAACGTTCCGTTGATGTCAAATGCTCCACCTGTGACAGTTCCTCCTGGGGCATAGGTTCCACTTCCAATAAACACTTCAAATGGCGTTTCAAAGACGTTATTTGCACCAGTGACCAGGTACTTGATGTCGTCATCGCCATCATCAGCTGCCGACAGCATGGCATTTGTCAGCGATGTAGCGCTGTCGTTTCTTATGTAGTTGGTATTCTGATAAAGCTTCAGGTCCCCATGACCTGCGGCGTCGGACTTGTAAATCAACAGCCCTTCTTCCGCCACGTCGTTTAAGTAGAAAATCAGAATATCGCCGTCATTAAGTAAAGCGTTCGTTAATGAAAAGGCTCCTGCGCCGTTAGTTGTTAGCGTGTAATAACTCCTGGTTGTGCCATTATAGTGAACAACGCGAATTGCCTTGCTGTTCAATGTCGCCGCTTCCGCCTTGCTTGTGTAAGCCACACCAGAAAGCGTCAGTCCGGCGTCTGCGGCAAAAGTCCAGTTGACATTGTTACCGGAGTCAGTTCCCGAAGAGACACTGATAAACGCCGGTGTGCCTCCAATCGCCGTTTGATCCTGGGCATTAACGTCGATCATCGTAAACGTTCCCGCGCCCTGCCAGTTGCGCTGCGTGCCGCCAACAGATGAACGTATCTGGATAGTATCGGCGTCACCCGCTCCGGCGCCGGAGGAGTCAAAAGTAATTGTACCGGCGTTGGCGACAGTAGAACCGAGGGTCAGATCGCCTGTGCCGGTATTCGTTAATGCGCCAGTTGCAGCAACAGTAGTTACTCCACTAACTGTAAGACTATTGGCGGCACTATAATTCAAGGTACCATCGGCTACAGTCAGTACGCCGTTAACCGCAACGTTGACCGCCGGCAGTGTATAGACAGGGTCAAGTGCTCCCGACTCGTCAAATTCAACATTGTAGTATGACGTAAATGCCGACGGGATAACTGTCGAAGCAGTGCCTGTGTATTTCACAAGACCACTGTCGCTATCCATCACCCCAATCTCGACGGACTCCGTGCCCAGTAGATCAATCGTGCCGCTATTCATCAGCGTGCCGTTCAGGTCCAGATTCTGACCAGCAAGTTGTAAAGTAGCACCGGCGGAGATAGTCAATAAGTCATCTACTTCAAGCTCGGAACTGGCCAATGTTCTTGTCCCCGACAGAATCGCGACATTGCCAAAGTCAAAAGTAATGTCATCTACGGCAACCCCGGTCCCCCCGGCATCAATCGTACCGCTTCCGTCGAAATACACCATTTCAGTGCCGCTGACGTAGTTACCACTATTATTCCAGTCACCAACCACTGTGATATTCATCTCATCAATGTCGTTTTCGAGCGTCCCGGAAATTGTCATATCACCCGTCAGATAGACAGCATTCATGACAATCGTGGCAAAACCCGTAACATTCACATTGTGAAACCGCTTTGCCGGAGTAGTTCCACCACTATTGATATTGGCACCGGGTCCATCAAATACAACAGTTCCTGCACCTGCCATGAATGTTCCCGAGTTTGTCCATTGTCCCGCCAGATAAATTGTCAGGCTGGATGTATCAAGCGTGCGCGTGGCGTTTATCAATAAACTTCCATTGACATCAATGTCATTAGTCAATAACGCCACATCACCGCTTAATGTTACATTGTTAAAATCGTGGTTTGCGTCCGTTCCACCAGATATCAATGTTGTCGTACCGTTAAACGTGGTCGTGTTGGCACCTGAGGTATAAACTCCACCCGTAGCGTCCCAGTTTCCCGATACCGTGACGTTGTTGCCGTTTGCATCAAATGTTCCGTTGATATCAAAAGCGCCACCAGTAACATTCCCGCCCGGAGCATAGGTTCCACTACTTATAAATACTTCGAAGGCTGATTCAAAAACTATATTGCCGCCGGTTACCAGATACTTGATGTCATCATCACCATCATCAGCCGCTGATAACATGGCATTGGTCAGCGCTGCAGCATTGTCATTTCTGATGTAGTTTGTGTTCTGATAAAGCTTCAAGTCGGCATGCCCGGCACCGTCAGATACATAAATTAACAAACCCTCTTCGGCGACATCATTGAGATAGAAAATCAAGACATCACCAGCGGCCAGCAGAGCATTGCTCAGCGAAAACGCCCCGGCACCGTTGGTCGTAACCGTATAATAACTTCTTGTGACGCCGTTATAGTGGGCTACGCGTATCGGCTTGCTGTTCAGCGTTCCTGCTTCAGCTTTACCTGTGTAAGCGACACCGGAAAGTGTCAACCCGGCATCAGCGGCAAAGGTCCAGTTGACGTTGTTACCGGCGTCGGTTCCCGAGGATACATTGATAAACGCCGGAGTGCCGCCAATCGCCGTTTGATCCTGAGCATCAACATCAATCATGGTGAACGTACCCGCTCCCTGCCAGTTGCGCTGAGTTGCCGCAACTGTTGAGCGTATCTGGATACTATCGGCATCTCCCGCTCCGCCACCTGCAGAGTCAAAAGTGATTGTTCCTGCGTTACTGACATCTCCAGCCAGCCATAGATCTCCCGTCCCATTGTTCATCAGCACCCCTGTAGCGGCGACCGTGATCCCCGCAGCCCCGAGATAATTGGCGCCACTGAAATTCAATGTCCCGTCAGTGACATATACAAAAGTCGCTACCGTATCCTGTGCTGGAAGTGTGAATACTGGATCACTTGTGCCATTTTCATCGATACCCAGAATATAGTACGTCGAAATCGCACTTGGCAGTGTAGTAGAGATTGTTCCATAGTAGCCGACCATACCAGAGTCGGTATCCATCGTCCCGACTTCCATCGCTTCAGTGCCGAGCGCTCCAAGTGTGCCGTTATTTACAAGCACACCGTTCAAATCCAATGCATACCCCGCAAGCGCGAAAGTTCCATCGATCTGCAAATTGCCGTCAATCTCGATTTCGGTATTGGCAAGGAACATTACTCCTGTAGCTGTAACTACAAGATTATGAAAATCCTTGGTTGTATCATTGACACCAATTCCAGTTCCACCGGCATCAATCAGGCCTGAACCATCAAACGTCACTGTTCCTGTTCCCGAAACAAATGTGCCAACATTCTGCCAGTGGCGGGAAACTGTAATATTCAGGTTATTGGTGTTTGAAAGTGTTCCGCTGATATACAAGTCAGTCGTGAGATTCCAATCGCTGTTCACAAGGGTCGCAGTTCCTGTAACCAGGACACTGTCAAAACGTTTTCCTGCGATAGTTCCACCACTATCGACATCTGAGACACCGTCAAAAGTCAACGCACTCCCAGCAGGTGTGAATGTTCCTGAATTTGTCCAGTTACCGGAAACGTTGATATTCTGCCCTGCAGCATTCAATGTTCTGGTGGCGTTAATTAATATGTTACCGTTAATATCGATGGCATTGGTTGACAGCGTCACGTCTCCGCTCAATGTTACATGATTGAAATCATGGTTTGCGTCCGTTCCACCAGATATCAACGTTGTCGTACCGTTAAACGTCGTCGTGTTGGCACCGGAGGTATAAACTCCACCCGTAGCGTCCCAGTTTCCCGATACCGTAACGTTGTTGCCGTTTGCATCAAATGTTCCGTTGATATCAAAGGCGCCACCAGTAACAGTCCCGCCCGGAGCATAGGTTCCACTACTTATAAATACTTCGAAGGCTGATTCAAAAACGATATTGCCGCCGGTTACCAGATACTTGATGTCATCATCACCATCATCAGCCGCTGACAACATGGCATTGGTCAGCGGCGCAGCATGATCGTTTCTGATGTAGTTTGTGTTCTGATAAAGCTTCAAGTCGGCATGCCCGGCACCGTCAGATACATATGTTAACAAACCTTCTTCGGCGACATCATTGAGATAGAAAATTAGCACATCACCGGCAGTCAGCAGGGCATTGCTCAGCGAGAACGCCCCGGCACCATCTGTCGTAAGCGTATAATAACTCCTTGTAACACCGTTATAATGAGCTACACGGATTGCTTTGCTGTTCAGCGTTCCGGCTTCCGCTTTACCGCTGTAGGCAACACCAGACAGTGTCAACCCGGCATCGGCGGCAAAAGTCCAGTTGACGTTATTACCGGCATCAGTTCCAGAGGAGACATTGATAAACGCCGGTGTTCCGCCGATTGCGGTTTGATCCTGGGCATCGACATCAAGCATCGTAAACGTTCCCGCGCCCTGCCAGTTGCGCTGTGTGCCGCCGACTGTTGAGCGAATCTGGATACTGTCCGCGTCACCCGCTCCACCGCCTGAGGAATCAAACGTAATTGTCCCGGAGTTTGCGACAGTAGAACCCAGGGTCAGGTCGCCGCCGCTCAGGTTAGTGAAAGCTCCGGTCGCTGCAATAGTTATGGCTCCGGCGACTTGCAAGTCATTCACAGCGCTGTAATTCAAAGTTCCATCAGTTACTGTCAGTGTGCCATTTACGGCAACATTCACTGCTGGCAGTGTCCAGACAGGGTCAAGAGCGCCCGATTCGTCAAACTGCAAATTAAAGTATGTGGTAAAGGCTGCTGGTATCGTCGTCGACGCCGTGCCCGTATATTTAACCAACCCCGAATTCGTATCTAAAACACCAACTTCAATGGATTCAGTGCCTAACAAATCAAGAGTGCCACTATTATCAAGCGTGCCATTCAGGTCGAGACTCTGACCATCAAGCTCTAATGTCCGACCTGCTGCAATTGTCAAAGTTCCATCTACTTCCAACTCTGTATTGATAAGTTTTCGAGTTCCGATACTGACAATTAAATTGTGAAAGTCCTTGGTAGCATCATCTACAGCAATTCCGGTTCCCCCCGCATCAATTTCACCTGTGCCCATCAATGTCACTGTTCCAGTCCCGGACTCCAATGACCCGGTATTTATCCATTCATTAAATACTGTGATATTCAAATTATTCACATTCGACAAACTGCCAGATATTGAAAGCCCCCCGGTCAATAGTATGTCGTTGGTGACAAGCGTGGCACTCCCACTAACAACAATGTCATAGAAGTATTTTGCGGCAACGGTCCCGCCACTGTTGAGGTTTGAGGTTCCATCAAATGTAACCAATCCATTACCATGGGTAAACGTGCCAGAATTTGTCCAGTCTCCTGCAAGGTTTATACTTAGTCCCGCGGCATCGAGTGTCCTCGTGGCATTAATTAACAGGTTCCCATTGATATCAATCGCGTTTGTCAAAAGAGTAACGTCACCGCTTAAGGTAACACTATTAAAATCATGATCAGCATCTGTTCCGCCTGAAATCAGCGTTGTCGTGCCATTAAACGTAGTAGTATTGGCTCCAGATGTATAAACACCGCCCGTCACATCCCAGTTGCCGGAGACCGTGACGTTATTTCCCGCAGCATCCAGTGTTCCGTTAATATCAAAGGCTCCCCCGATTACAGTGCCCCCCGGCGTATAGGTTGTGCCACTAGCGATAAATACTTCAAAGGCAGATTCAAAAACGATATTGGCGCCGGTCACAAGATACTTGATATCGTCATCACCATCATCTGCTGCCGCCAACATGGTATTGGTAAGCGGCGCGGCGTTGTCGTTTCTGATGTAGTTGGTGTTCTGGTAAAGCTTCAGGTCTACATGACCAGCACCATCGGATACATAGATCAGCAACCCTTCTTCGGCGACATCGTTGAGATAGAAAATCAAGATATCACCGGCAGTCAGAAGAGCATTGCTCAGCGAAAACCCTCCGGCACCGTCG
>JAQTWB010000099.1 GCA_028689495.1 bacterium
CGCTCTGACGCCAACACCTCGTTTGACAACTTTTTGTTTGAGAATATCGACTACCGCCGAGAGTTTCATCTTGTCATCGGCGGTGAGCGTCAAACTTTCTTTCTCCAGTTCAATGCCACATTTCCCGCCGCGAAAATCATAGCGGGTCTCAATCTCCTTTTTCGATTGATTTACCGCGTTGTCTATTTCCTGCATGTCTACTCGTGAAACCACATCAAATGAAGGCATTTAACTATATTCTCCTCGATAAATCCCGGGTTCGGTATTTACTATTCATTCTGCGTTCATACTGCATTTATCCGGCGACATCCTCCGCATCAGTGTGAATTCGGGGGAAAGACTGCTGACGAACCGGTCCTGAAAAGAACACCGCGACCAATAATTGTAAAGCACACTCGAGCCGACAATGGCAAAGGGTGTTGTGACGAACAAGAGCTGAAGAATAATGAGCATATAGCAACAAGATATTAATATCGTCCAGCACTTCAACAAGGTTGCACCGATTCTGCAATTTATGTAGAGACAATTTGCAGGCGCAGTTCTTTGCCTGCGGCCTACTTTGCCACTTTCTGCCAGCTGTCTGCAAATTTGATTTATCTGCAGTGGATTTACCTGAAAAGGAGATTCGAGCGAAGATATTATCAAGGATAGACTGAAGTGCCCGTTTGATTTGCTGGCAAACTGTGGTCGTGCGGCAGCTGCGAAAACAGCATGAAATTTTGAGAGAATATATTCCTTAACCTAGATTTTTCAGTAACCGGGGCGAGCCAGTTCTCATGGATAAAGCTTCAGACAGTAGTTCATTCGATAGCGCTGCAGTGGAATGTGCAGCAGAACCCGGTTCGGCCCAGCACTTTGTTGCTGAAGTTGCACGTATCTTCACTGGCGGGCGGGTCTTCACTGGCGGGCGGGTCTTTACTGGCGGGCTGGTGGCGGAAGATGCGCTGAAAGGGAAAGCGCGAGGTCAGGAGAAGATACCGGTTTTTTCAATCGCCAGCAAAAGCGAGGCCCTGGAAATTTTTCAACTGCTCCGTGACGATGAAGCAATGCTTTTCAACATGCTGATCGATATTACCGCAGTTGATTGGATGGACCGTCGCGAGCCGCGTTTTGAAATCGTCTATCAGCTGCTCAGTCTGACTTATCAGCGCCGCATTTGTATCAAGGTTCGTGTGGGCGAAGATGATGCCGAAACTCCCAGTGTGACAAGTTTGTGGCCGACGGCGTCTTTTCTTGAACGCGAGGTCTGGGACATGTTCGGGGTTCGTTTTTCCGGGCATCCCGATTTGCGCCGTATCCTGATGTATGACGAGTTCAAGGGACATCCCTTGCGCAAGGATTATCCGATTCGCGGCAAGCAACCACGGGTGCCGCTGCGGATGCCGGAGCTGCGCAATACTGCGGCGGATATGCATCGCGATGCGCTGGTGCAGATTTCCGGATGGAAGTCCTCCGGGGTAAAAGCCGAAAAACAAGCTTAATCAAGAAGCCTGAGAAACCAGAATTTATTTTTTGTTGCGGAGCAGCCAATGGGTGAAGTGAGAAATAACTGGAAACCCCAGGACCTCGGGGATTCCCTGCACAGCAAGACAATGGTCCTTAACCTGGGACCGGCGCACCCGGCAACTCACGGGACCGTGCGTCTTGTCGTTGAGCTCGATGGCGAGCGAATTGAGCGAGCCGACGTCGATGTCGGTTATTTGCATCGCGGTTTTGAAAAAGAATGCGAAAATTGTCACTACTCACAAGTTATTCCCTACACAGATCGGCTGAACTATGTTTCGCCGATAATCAACAATGTTGGTTATTGTCTTGCTGTTGAGCAACTCTTTGAAATCGAGGTTCCTGAACGTTCGCAGTACATCCGTGTGATTCTCAGCGAGCTTTCGCGGATGAGTGACCACATGACATGTCTTGGCGCCGCGGCGATGGAGCTCGGCGCATTTACCGTGATGCTTTATCTGATGCAGGGCCGGGAGCTGCTTTATGAGCTGATCGAGTCGGTGACCGGGGCCAGGCTGACAATATCTTATGTTCGGGTTGGTGGGCTTAAAGAAGACCTGCCCGATGGCTTTGCCGCCGGGGTCAAGGAAAGGCTGGTAAAGATTCGCGACTTGTTGACTCAGGCTGACAAACTGCTGACGAAGAATCGGATATTCATAGATCGTATGTGTGATGTCGGCGTGATCTCGGCGGATGAGGCGGTTGGTTATGGTCTGACCGGTCCGATCCTCCGGGCCTCTGGCGTCAACTACGATGTGCGTAAAGTGTTCCCGTATTCGTCTTACGACCGTTTCAATTTTGACGTGCCGCTCGGTACCAAGGGCGATAATTTTGACCGCTTCCTTGTGCGGTTCAACGAAATAAATGAGTCGATAAGAATCATCGAGCAGGGGCTGGCGGCGTTGCCCGGTGGACCGATCAATGTCGATGATACAAAGATTATCATGCCGCCGAAGGAAGAGGTTTATAACTCGATTGAGGGCATGATCAGTCAGTTTGAGCTGGTATTTCGCGGTATCGAGCCGCCGGCTGGTGATACCTATTTTGCGGTGGAAGGTGGAAACGGAGAAGTCGGTTTTTATCTGGTATCAGATGGCACAGGAACTCCCTATCGTTGCCGTGTGCGACCGCCGAGTTTTATCCACATGGGTATATTTGGACCGCTGGTCGAAGGGCACATGATCGCCGATATCGTGCCACTGTTCGGAATGATAAACATGATTGGCGGTGAGTGTGATCGCTGATTTGATCTTGGGCGTGTTGTAATTAACCTCACCAGAGACCTTGGAGTTTACGCTGTGAAAGAAAAGTCATTTGCGCCAATGCCGGAAGCTGCGGAAAGCCGCATTCAGGAAATTATCGCTCGCTATCCTGAAAAGAAGTCGGCGATTATGCCGGCTTTGTATATCGCCCAGGAAGTGCATGGCTGGTTGACTGATGAGGCGTATAACTGGGTTTCCGAGCGTCTCGGTTTGGCCAAGGCCCATGTGGTGCAGGTCGCGACGTTTTATACGATGTATTACAAAAAACCGGTGGGGCAATATCACGTGCAGATATGCCGGACCCTGAGTTGTATGCTTTGCGGCAGTCGTTCGGTTGTAAAGCGCATCAAGGAACGGTTGGCATTGGCTTCCGGTGAGATTTCCGCTGACGGGCTCTGGAGTTATGAAGAGGTGGAGTGCCTGGGCAGTTGCGGCACGGCGCCAATGGTGCAGATAAACGATGTTTTCTTTGAGAAGCTGACAGTTGAAGCTCTGGATCAGATTATGGATCGCATTGAGAAGGAAAAACCGGATCTTCGCTATTCGACGATTCGCGAGGAACTTGGCGGTGGTCTTGCCGATCTGCCGCGCTCTCAGGTTTGGTGAGAGTGATTAGAGAGTCATCGCAGAGAAACAAAATTTGTTGAAATAATTGTTGAAATAAATATGGCGAAAAAAATTCTAACAAGAAACGTCGACTTCACGGACCAGTGTCGTATCGCTGCCGCAGAAAAACGCGGCGCATATACTGCTGTTCGCAAGGCTTTGACGATGACCAGCGAGGCGTTGATTGCCGAGGTCAAGGCATCCGGTTTGCGTGGACGCGGTGGTGCGGGCTTCCCTACCGGAATGAAGTGGGGCTTTGTTCCGCGCAACATTGGCAAGCCAGTTTTTTTGCTTAATAACGCTGACGAGAGTGAACCGGGAACTTTCAAGGACCGCGTTTTGCTTGAGCGCGATCCGCATCTTGTAATTGAGGGGATGATTATCGCCGGACTGGCACTCGGTGCGAAGTGGTCGGCGTTTTATATCCGCGGAGAATACGCCTATCCGGCGTTTCAGATTCAGAACGCCGTAAAAGAAGCCTACGAGAAAGGCTACCTCGGGAAGAACATTTTCGGTTCGGGGATTGAATTCAATATTGTCGTTCATCGCGGAGCCGGAGCCTACATCTGCGGAGAAGAGACGGCGCTGATTGAGTCGCTTGAAGGCAATAAAGGGCAGCCGCGGTTGAAGCCGCCATTTCCGGCGGTAGTCGGCGTTTATGGCAGCCCGACCGTTGTCAACAATACCGAGACTCTTGCCGCCTTGCCCTGGATCATTGAAAACGGCGGACCGGCTTATGCGGCGATTGGCACCGAGAAAAGCCCGGGGACGAAGTTGTTCAGTGCCTCAGGTCACCTGGTTCGCCCCGGAGTATACGAAATTGAACTCGGATATTCGATGCTGGAGTTTATTGAAAAGGATTGCGGCGGCATCCGTGACGGGCGCAAGCTGAAGGCGGTAATTCCCGGTGGTTCTTCGGTGCCGATCTTGCGGGCTGAGGATATCGCCAACGTCACACTTGATTACGAGTCAATTCGCGATGCTGGTTCCATGCTCGGCTCTGGAGCGCTTATCGCCATGGACGAGACAACCGACATGGTTGATGCCTGCATGAACCTTCAGCATTTTTATACCCACGAATCATGTGGGCAGTGCACTCCATGTCGTGAGGGTTCGCACTGGGTTGAGAAAATCATTCATCGGATTGCCGATGGTCATGCTGTGCCTTCGGATCTCGATTTGATTCGCGATGTTTGCAGCCAGATTGCCGGGCACACGATTTGTCCGTTTGGCGATGCGATGGTCACACCGGCGCTGAGTTTTCTCAAGAAGTTTCCCGAAGAATTTGAAGCAAGGATCAAGACAATAATCAGCACCAGTAATAATGGGGGAGCAGATGTCCGAAGTGAATGCTCAGCCTGAGCAGGTAACTCTCAGTATCGATGGCCGGGAGATCAGCGTTCCCAAGGGGATGAACCTGATTGAGGCAGCGAAGGTGGCCGGGATTGAGATACCGCACTATTGTTACCATACGCATCTCAGCGTTGCCGGTAACTGTCGCATGTGTCAGGTCAAGGTTGAGGGAATGCCCAAGTTGACAATTGGTTGCAACACCGGGGCGACCCAGGGGATGAAAGTCTCGACTCACCTGACTTCTCCGGAAGTGGCGGAAGCACAACGGGCGACGCTTGAGTTTATTCTGATCAACCACCCACTTGATTGCACAGTCTGCGATCAGGCCGGGCACTGCAAGTTGCAGGACTATTATTACGAGTACAACCGGCAGCCGTCGCGTTTCCCTGAAGAAGACAAGGAGCACAAGGTCAAGGCTTTGCCGCTTGGACCAAACGTCATTCTTGATGGCGAGCGCTGTATCCTCTGCACTCGCTGTGTGCGTTTTTGTGAGGAAATTACCGAAACTGCCGAGCTTGGCGTATTTAATCGGGGCGACAAATCGGTCATTTCTGTCGCCGAAGGTGAGCAGCTAGATAACCCGCTTTCCGGCTCGGTGGTTGATTTGTGCCCCGTGGGTGCATTGACTCACCGTAACTGGCGTTTCAATACGCGAATCTGGTACACAAAACCTGTTGATTCAGTTTGTCCGGGCTGTTCCACTGGTTGTAATGTGAAAATCGCAACTCGGGACGAGCAGGTTGTCAACGTCAAGGCGCGGCTTAATGCTGATGTTAACCGCGAGTGGCTGTGCGATGAGGGCCGTTATGGTTTTGATCGTTTGGTTGCAGATGAACAGCTCTTGACACCGTTGGTAATAAAGGACAGTGGCGAGGGAGCCAAGACCACTCTGGCCGACATTGCAGCGGCGATGCAGTCCGTGAAAGCAGGCGCTAACGAAACGGCAGTTTTTCTTTCGCCGGTACTGACGATTGAAGACCTCTACGTCGCCGAGAAATTTTTGCTCGACGTACTGAAGATTGAATCAGGTTCGTTATCTGTGGCGATGCAGTATAAGTCGCGTCAACTTGATTCGGTATCGCAAAAGTTGGTCAGTCCTGATTATGCCCCTAATGCCCGAGCGGCAAGTTTGTTCGGTTGGGCGATAACTGCCGATAACTGGCGTAAGGAGATGGAGAGCCGCTACGAGGCTCTGCTTGGCGATTTGCTCGCCGGAAAAGTAAAGCGCCTGATTATGATTGGCGATGCGGCAATTGCTCCGACAGATGCGGAGAGGATCTCCGAGCAGGTCGTCTCTCAGCTTGATTTTTCCCTGGCGCTTGTTTCCGGAGCGAATTCTGCTGCGAATAATGAAGTATTCGTTAACGGGCCATTTTCTTCACGGGCGGTTGTTCGAGCTGCGCAACATCTGGTTCCAGTGCTCGGTGTTCTTGAGAAGCAGGGCTTGTATCTCAATCGCGATAATCGTTTGCAGCGTTTGACCGCGCCGCTGACACCTCGGGCAGGTGTTCGCTCCGAGTGGCAGGTGCTGGCCGAACTTGCGAGATTGGGCGGAACTGAGTTGTTGCCGGATAATGTTGTCAGTGCTCGCGATTTGTTGCTCCACATGGGACGCAGTGACAGTCGTTTTGCCGAAGTGACACCGGCTCGAGTGGGTGGTTTTGGTCTTCGTCTGGCCTCGGCCTGAAGATAAAAAGCAGAATTTTTAGGTGGAGGAATTCGGTGGAATTAGCAACAGACATTTTGATTGTTGTGCTTAAGGCGGCAATTGCCATGGGTGCGTTATTGCACATTGCCGCTTTGACTACCTGGGTTGAGCGTAAGGGATCGGCGTTGATACAGGATCGTATCGGTGCCAACAGGGCTTCGATCTTTGGCTTTGATTTGGCGGGGATTTTTAACACTCTCGTTGCCGATCCGGTAAAGGCGATAACCAAGGAAGACTGGCTGCCGAAGGGGACAAGCCAGTTCATGCACAGTCTGGCGCCTTTTCTTGCCGTGTTTCCGGTGCTCATGTCTTTTGCCGCCATGCCTTTTGGGCCGGATATCACAATTGCCGGAAAGACCATTTCCCTGCAGCTGGCAAATCTCAATGCCGGATTGCTTTATGTTTTTGCCATGGGCTCACTTGCTGTTTATGGCGTTGTGCTCGCCGGCTGGGTTTCGAACAACAAGTTTGCATTGCTTGGCGGGCTGCGGGCTACGGCGCAGATGATCTCCTACGAAGTTGTTATGGGGCTCAGCATTATCGGACTGCTTGCAGTTTACGGCACTGTCGATTTGCAACAGATTGTCATTTATCAGGGAGAGAATTTTGCTGCCCTGCCCATTCCGCGATGGGGGATTTTTCTCAACCCGATTGGTTTCATTCTTTTCTTCACGGCGATGATGGCCGAGACAAAACGAGCTCCTTTTGACCTACCGGAAAGCGAATCCGAGTTGGTTGCCGGATATATGACCGAATATTCGGGTATGAAGTTCTTACTTTTCTGGCTCGGTGAATTCGCCGAAATCGGAGTCGCCGCGGCAATGATTACAGTGTTGTTTTTTGGTGGCTGGCAATTGCCGTGGCTTGATGTTGCGTCTTTCGGCCCAATTCTTGGCGGCCTTGTCGGTGCCGCGGTTTTTGGCGCCAAGGTGCTGTTCTTCTGTGTCTTGCAGGTGATAATTCGTTGGACATTGCCGCGGTTTCGCTATGACCAGTTGATGAATCTTTGCTGGAAGGGAATGCTGCCGATTTCGTTGGTCAATTTGATGGCGACAGTAGCAGTGCTGATTGCGATTAATTCTAAATGAGGAACTGAGATGGAACTGGCAATTTATTTATTCAGTGCCCTGACCCTGCTTTCAGCGCTTGGTGTGGTTTTTTCCGCCAAACCACTGACCAGCGCACTTTATCTCGTTCTGACGTTGTTTCTTGTCGCTGTGCATTTCGCCATGCTTGATGCCGGATTCCTTGCCGTGACCCAGGTGCTCGTTTACGCCGGGGCCATCATGGTTCTTGTCGTTTTTGTCATCATGTTGCTTGGAGTGGATGAGGTTAACGAAGGGCGCAGGAACATTCCGCAGTTTGTCATTGCTCTTGCTGCGGTATCAGTTTTTGTCGGAATTTTCGCCGGTCTTTCCTACACATCTCCGCTTGAGTTGAAAAATGTTGCTCTTCCGGAGGGATTTGGCGGTATTGAGGGAATCGGAGCGAAGCTTTTTTGCGAATATGTTTTGGCGTTTGAGCTTGCTTCGGTGCTTCTGCTTGCCGCTATTGTTGCTGCGGTTACTTTGACAATTGAGGCCAAGCGACCGCTGCCTGAAGGACGAGGATTAAAAGCGATGCATAAAACCAAAAATCAGGGTGTTATTTCATGACTGAGTATTATCTTGGATTTTCAGCCGTTCTTTTTGCTCTGGGGACACTTGGAGTTATTGTCCGGCGGAACACTTTAATTGTCCTGATGTGCGTCGAGTTGATGCTTAATGCGGTGAATATCGGCCTGGTGGCGCTGGCCCGTGAGTTCCAACAGATTGACGGTCATATTTATGTGTTCTTTGTCATGACGGTTGCCGCTGCCGAAGCCGCGGTTGGACTTGGCATAGTCATTGGTGTTTTTAGAAATTTTGTCAGCACCGAGAAGGAATCGATTGCTTCGTTGCACGGGTAGCGAGCAAGAAGATAGTCAGCAGAATTGCAAAGTGTGTCGTCAGGCACTGGTTGGTATGAGAGATAGGACGAGAGCGAATTTATGCAAACTATAGCAGCAGGCTCCGAGGCGGTTATCGCACACCAGGTTTTCGGACTTTGGCAGATATTGTTTTTTCCACTCGCCGGAGCACTGATCACCTAT
>JAQTWB010000100.1 GCA_028689495.1 bacterium
GGCTTAAACCAGGAGAGTTATTCATAGGCGGCAACGAGCGGGGGTCATTAATGGACCCCGTGAAGTGAGTGACGACTGTGGGTAACATCCTTATCTGGTTGTCAACATTTTGGGGACAAGATCATATTGCTCCCAACACTGCTCCAGCTTAGACCGTCCCAGCGACTAATTGTGTCTTGGTCACCAGTCGAGATGGACCACCGGCCGCAATAAATATTACCACCCAATTCTGTAATGGCATGAACAGTATATGGCCGGCCGGTCCCCACGGCAGACCAAGACACACCATTCCAGCCCGCGATCCGAAGGGTGTTTGCTACTCCGCCAGCACTGTTAAAACTACCACCGACATAGACATCTCCACCACTGATGTGAATTGCATTGACCGTACCATTTGTGCCTGAACCTAAGGCATTCCAGGACCCCCCATCCCAACGGGCAATATAGTCGGCACTAGGGTTTCCACCAACGTTGCTAAATGAGCCACCAAAATAGACATCGGTACCAGAAACAGCCACCGCTTTAGCTGACGCATTAACCCCTCCACCTATATCGCCCCAAGACGCTCCATCATATACCGCGATATAGTCCGCTGCGATGTTTCCTCCAGCATCAGTAAAATCGCCAGCAACATAAACATTTGCTCCGGACACCACTACTGAATTTACTGGATTGTTAAGCCCAGTTCCCAAGGAATTCCACGAAGCGCCATCCCAGCGTGCAATATTGTCGGCGTTTGGATTTCCCCCAGCATCGGTAAACCAACCACCAGCATAGATATCCGAGCCACTAACAAAAATGCTGTAAACTGAGCCGTTGGGGCCTGTCTCCAGTGCATGCCAGGTAATGCCATCCCAACGTGCCATCCCTCCGGTATTTGGCACACCGCCCGCTAAACCGAATGAACCGCCGACATAAACGTCAGTCCCCGAGGTCGCAATCGCCCGAACAGTCCCGTTAACACCAAGACCTAGAGGAGACCAGTTTACACCATCAAACCGATAGATACCGGACCATCCACCAACGTAGAGATCGGTGCCACCCACCGCAGCGGCAAAAACAGTGCCTACAACAGGACTCCCTTCGAAACCGAACCAGCTCATATCTCCGCCCATGTTTCTGGCAATCCAACTAGACCCATCATATTCCCAGGTCTCCAGATTATTGGAACTCTGTCCAGACAACAGATACATATGCCCCCCTCCTTTAGCGAGCAAAGAAAGACCATTTCGTTGTTGATCTGCTTTACCCAGAGTGCTAGCTGGCTCTAATACACCTATATCGCCAGATAATGAATTTGTTGTTTGTCTCACACGAACTACCTTGTCCGATGTTGAATCCGCCGTAAAATCCCATACCGCCGCAACCCAGAGACGGTCGTTACCATCAACCGCAATACTCGGCGCGGAGTATGTATCGTCATCAGAATTACCATCAAGTACCGTTACTTCAGGGCCAAAGGTGATGCTTGCCGCAGCTATCACCCCTCGACGAAGCACAATGTCATAGGTATTAGCAACCGTGACAACGATTACATATGGCACACCAGCGACAGTTTTATAAGTCAGTGAAAACTCAGAATTATCGTGGGCAAGAGTTCCAGCGCTCTGCCAGATACCGTCCTGAATGTTATCGGTGTAACTAAATTCGATAGCACTGCCATTGTAGTAGGCAACCCAGTGCACCTGGCTAACATCGTCATAAAATGTTTTGCGATTGCTTGCCGCACCACCCATCGTCGCCAAGGAGGACATCGAAGTATCAACAATTACCGGCGCAGCCTTGACTTGATTAACTGCAGCAAAAAAAGACAGTAGAAAAGATGAAATGAACCAGACAATACCCCGGTAACAAAAGACCCTCATAAAGGTGTCTCCACAGCCAGAAAGTTAATAGATGGCACCTCCACTTGGATGCATTTAGACTGGAAATTGCAAGAAAGTTTGCGGCGGAAACAGACTTCACAACCTCCCCTTAGTTGAAAATCTCATGAGGGATTACGTACAACATTCAGGTTAGCCGTCCACCCGAATTTTTGCATCTGCGACCATCGTGAAACGTGGGTCAGCTATAGTAAATTCGCTTAAGTTGCTAACTTCCAGGTCGTCAAGATCAATATCAACCTCGACAAACCCGGCGGCGACCTCACTGACGCCACGTAACTCAAAATTCAGCTCCAGGCTGCCACTGTAACGAATATCATTACCATTGAGAAAATAGACAAGATAATTGTAACTACTGTCGGCCAGGTTATGGTCCGGGCCAGTATCATAGGTTTTTCGATTTATTTCGAAAAACGATGTGTCATACACATAGGACAAACCAAGTGGATAACGAACCTTTACGATAAACTCTTCGGAGCTGATATCACCGATATCAATCTTCACTTCAGTCACATCACCCGAATCAATGTGTTCCTTACTCAAATGCACCTTGGGGACTGCTGGCCCGGCATCAGGATGGAGACCACCACCGCCACAGGAAGAAAACAAAAATAAACTTGCAAGAACAATAAAAACCAGCCGCATATCAACTTTCTCCCTTTGCTGGAGGACAAACAAGATCGGAAATCAAACTCTCGGATAAATGACTGACAATATCGCTAAGTGAGACCAACGCCACAGGTTTGTTGCCAAGATCAACAATTGGCACATGGCGATAACCAGCGCCAAGCATCTGCAAGATTTCTTTAAGAGGAGTATCCATACGCGCAGTCTGCGGTTTATAGGTAAGCAAGGCATCAAATGTCCACTCATTGAGCGGTTTTTTGAGCGCCGCAGCCTTGACGATATAATCCCGTTCAGTAAACATCCCCAGAAGGCGACCATACATATCAGCCACAAGCACACCTGTGGCACTTTGATCACGCATCTTCCTGACGACTTCAGATGGTGCCTGCTTGACAGAGACTATCTCTGGCGGAGCAAGATTTAATGAAGAAACATAGGAGTTAAGAAAAAAGTCGACTTCGCTGCGCAGTTCGTTAACATTTTCTTCAGTCTCCACCTCGTCGTCCAGACACTTCACCAGCCAGGTCAAAACATCCTTAATCGAAACGATACCGAGAGGATAATCGAATTCATCAACAATCGGCACATGACGATAGTGACCATTGGACATAAGATAAATTACTCGCCCGACACTGGCCGAACGCCGTAGTCCTTTTGGATCACGAGTCATTACGGTAGAAACAGGTGCGTTGTCGATATCTACCCGCTGCGCAAAAACTCGGTGGATAATGTCTTTTTCGGTCACGATACCGACAAGCTTGTCGACATTATCTGTCACCAGAATACTGCCTATGCGCTTCGACTTCATAATTTCAAGCGCAACAATCAACGGATCATCGGGTCGTAAAGCGAATGGGCTATTTGGATGGAGCTCCGCAACCCGGCTCATTACCAGTCGCTGATAAATATGACGCCTGAGTATATCCATCTAAAGACCCCTTCTCCTCCGCTGACGAAAAATTCTGTGTCCAGACCAGCTGGTGAACCCGGAAATTGCACCTAAGTTCACAACTGAAACAGGTTTCACCCGTGAATTTGCGACTGCAATTTTCGATCATCTGGAACATCGCAATTTATTTGATGAAAGCCTTGCCTTTCACGGTGCAATATTACAGGCTTACAAGATCGGGCGCGGACCCCCCTTTGACGACAAACGACTCGTCAAATTGTGCGATCTGCGCCAACCCGCTTGAATTACTAAGCTTTTGCGTAGAAACCCCTTCTCTTGGGCTGCTTTAATGACAATTCTGCATCTGTGCTGGAACACTGACAACATCTTCCACCTCTGGGGCGAGGAGCTCCCGGAGTCAGGAGAGAGCGAAAATAACCTCTTGTTGCAGATAGCCCCAACCAATCTCGAACGCCTGCGACAAATCGTCGAGTCATTGGAAGCGGAAGCCGATGGCGAGAGTATCCTGTCGCTGACTCTTCCTGCTCAGAAAGGAATAGTTTCCCCCTCAGTGATGACCACCGAGCACAACTTCCAGGAAGCCTTCGGTCTCGGTTTTCAGCAGGTCGAGACCCTGAAATTTGATGTATTAAGCGCCCTGGCCCTGCTCTCCTCACTGCCATCGCCTCTCCCGCCACAGGTTCAGATCAGCGACAGCTTCATCTTCTGGATCGAAGCAACGAAATTCCTGTTGGAACTTCTAACAAAAGGCCGATTCCTGCCCTTGCTGGAACGGGAAGACAATCAATTTGTCGCCACCTGGAGACCAGTATTTCATGGACGCGAAGCTATCGACAAACTGCACATCCTCGCCGACTGCATCCCGGATTCCGCATATTCACTTGAGCCTGGTGAACAACAATCGCACACCGAATATCGCGACCGAACGTTACGCCGCTTTCTCAATGTTTCCGCGAATTCGTTGATTCGGGCCTTCCTCAGCCGACGACCGGCAGTAGATTTTCAAATGCCGACCGTCCCCTCTCCGGCGCTACGCACCGCACGAAACTGGCTGGAAAAACTGACCGGCAGCGAAACAACTGTCTCCGGCATCACCACAAGTTTGCTTGAACTTGAACACAAACTGCTGCACTGGTCTTCTCCCGTTGTCGAAGAAAATCAAAAGCCAGATTTCCGCCTGATGTTTCGGCTGGAACCAGAACCCGTAGCCGAGACCGAAGATTCCCTACTGTGGAGAATCTCTTTACTTTTGAGTGGCACAAGCGCCAACTCACGTATAATCTCACTTGCTTCGCTCTGGGAGAACAGCCCTTCACTGCCACTTGATGTCTCACGCAATCAGGACAATATCGAAGAACATGTCCTCACAGAACTCGGTCATGCGATAAAAGTCTTTTCTCCCTTGCGTCGTTGTCTGGCCAAAACACGCTACCCTGAACATGTCGATATTACCACGGAAGAATGCTACGAGTTCATGCGTGAAATATCTGTCAAACTGGAAGAATGTGGCTACGTTGTTGACCTTCCTACCTGGTGGCTCAGTGGGAAAACGAGTCTTGGACTGCATCTGGAGATCTCACCACCAGGCAATTCATTCTCTCCAACCAGTGGCATGCTGGGGCTGGCCCAGCTGGTTAACTACAATTGGCAAATCGCGATTGGAGACATCGTTCTTAACAAGGACGAGTTCGAAAAACTGGTGATGGCCAAGGTCCCATTAGTAAAATTGCGCGATCGCTGGTTGCAATTTGATCCGGAAAAGCTCCGTTCATCAATTGACTACACAACACGAAACTCTCACGGACAGATGTCGCTAATCCGCGCATTGCGACTCGCCGCCGGGAATGAAAATGAACGGGCAAGCAGTGACGAAACGGACCCCGAGAACCCCCATCTTCCCGTACTCAGTTCCGCAGCCGGAGGATGGCTGGGAGAGCTCTTTTCCACACCTGGTAACAATAAGCTTGAAACCATCTCTCCACCGGAGCATTTCTGCGGAACCCTGAGGCACTATCAAACAGAAGGTCTTTCCTGGCTGCACTTCCTCAGTAACTGCGGTCTTGGCGCCTGCCTCGCCGACGACATGGGCCTTGGCAAAACGATACAACTTCTCGCCCTCATGTCATGGGAAGAACACAACCTGCCAGCGGCCCTGAAGGGCCCAACTCTACTTTTTGCACCGATGTCAGTCATCGAAAACTGGCGCATGGAGGCTCGAACTTTCACCCCTGAACTGCGAGTATACCTCCACCACGGCCCAGAAAGAGCGATCGAAGATGAGTTTCTGAAAAAAGCGACTGAAAATGACCTTGTTGTAACAACCTACGCCCTCGCTCACCGCGATTTTAATTTCCTCTCCCGGGTTGCCTGGAAACGAATCGTACTCGATGAAGCACAAAACATTAAAAACACCAGCAGCAAACAAACACAGGCGATCCGCAATCTCGGGCTGACAGTCGGCCTCGGCAATCATATGCCACATAAAATTGCCCTGACTGGCACCCCACTGGAGAATCATCTGAGCGAACTATGGTCAATCTTTGATTTCCTCAATCCAGATTTTCTCGGCTCATTCGCCGATTTCAAGGCTAGCTTCATTACACCAATCGAAAAGTACCGCGATAAAAGCAGCGAACAAAGTCTCGCTTCCCTGGTTAAACCTTTCATCCTGCGACGAATGAAAAACGATCCGGAAATCATTAGCGATCTGCCGGAGAAAATTGAAATGCCGGTCTATACCGGACTGACTCCCGAACAGGCGGCACTTTATGAATCAGTTGTCTCCTCAATGATTCCGGAAGTAGAGCAGGCTGAAGGCATACATCGCAAGGGACTGGTCCTGGCAATGATTACGCGTTTAAAGCAAATCTGTGACCATCCCGCCCTTTATCTCAAAGACGGCAATTTCGCCGCTTCACGGTCGGCGAAACTCTCTCTCCTGCACGAAACACTTGAAGTGCTTCTCGCTGAAGGTGACAGAGCGCTGATTTTCACCCAGTTTGCCAAAATGGGTGAAATACTCCGTCAAAATCTCTCTGAACGTTTTAACCGTGAGGTCCTCTTTCTCCATGGCGGGGTGAGTAGACAGATGCGCGACAAAATTGTCGAGACATTTCGCACCTCCCCCGACGTGCATCCGATTTTTGTTCTTTCCCTGAAAGCCGGCGGCTTTGGACTTAACCTCACCCAGGCCAACCAGGTCATTCATTTCGATCAGTGGTGGAACCCTGCCGTTCACGAACAGGCCACTGACCGCGCTTTTCGTATTGGCCAAAAACGCACCGTCCAGGTTAGACGCTTCATCTGCAGTGGCACTCTTGAAGAGCGAATTGCTGAAATCCTCGAACGCAAACAACTCCTTGCCGATGCAATTGTCGGAGCGCCCAAAACCATGTTGACAGAGATGTCAACCGACCGTTTGCAGGAGCTTCTGCGATTCGACCGCACCCGCATCATGACTGAGCAGAACAATACTGACGATGGAGTTACCGATGAATAAGGCGCTAAACCAACCATTGGTCGATCTCCTCTGCGGTCTGTCTGGAGACCTGGATCTCGACGCCGGACTTGACGATGTCAAATATCGCCGCATCATGGATTTGATGATTTCAACCGGTAGACTCAGTTCAAGATTCCGCCACCAACCTGGTATCAGCACCCAGCTCGACCTCGTTTTTCCGGTGTTTTCTGATACCCAGTGGCTGTCGATCATTAAACTCTGTAGCGGAAACTCTCTCTACCTGGCAACCCTGCTGGCAGGCGATCTCAGTGAAGAATTTACTTCTGCCCTGGCCGAAATGTCGATTCACCTTCTGCCGCGAAGCCATCAAGAACTTGTCCTGACTTCAACCGGAGACGAACAACAGACGAGGCGTCATCTCGCAGCTTTGTACTGGAGTCTTGCCGAACTCCTGTTACATCAACCATTTTCACTCTTTTCACTACGTGGACGGGGGCGCCAGGAGGTTCTTTCCGAATTGAAAATGATTCGCTCGGCTGAAGCGACAAGCCGCCAGGGGATTAGTGCTCATCCCTATAAGGAATCAGCCGAGAATCAACCTAGTGAACTGCCTGCCCAGAATATTCATCAACGTTATTGGCGCCTTAAGCCGGCAGCTCTCAAGCTTGCCTATCGTCTGAAAGCCGATGAATTGCCGGCAGCGCTACTTCGCCGACTTCAGACACCACCGGTTGGCATCCTGGAGGAACAGGCGGAAAGCCTGTTAGACGAGCTCTACGATTACATCACCAGACGAGCCCAGGGTTACGCTATTGACCTCAGCAACAACGACCGACACGAATAGAATAATCCGAAATAGTGCTGCTTTATCTGCGGCGGTTACAAATTTGCCCAAAAGTTAACCTCTGGGTAGTTGAATGCAAACATCAACTTTGCTACCCTAGCTGCGCTCACCGACATACGTCCGGGAGCCGTCTATCGCCAACAAAACATCTCGGGATTTAATACATATGAGCGAAGCAACAAATTCATCCTGCCAATCTGGCTCCTGCAGCCCAATCAGCTTTGACTGGGAAGACTTTCCTGTTCAACTGACTGACGCTGCCATTGAAATGGTCAAGGTTGCCTTGGCTGAAGAAAACCTCACTGGCCATGGTCTAAGAGTCGCTGTCCGAGGCGGAGGCTGTTCCGGGCTGGAATATGCCCTGGATTTTGAAGAAACATCCCGCATGGGCGACAGTGTAATTACAATCGATAACTTGCAGATTTTCGTCGACATGGCCAGTAGCCAATACCTCAAAGGCACGACTGTTGACTATGTCAAAGGACTGAGCGGAGCTGGATTCAAATTCAATAATCCAAACGCTCGCAGGACCTGCGGTTGCGGACACTCCTTTAGCTGAGTCTGATGTCTTGATAATGAACTGAACCGCGGGTCAAGAAGCTATTGAGCTGAAAAAGGCGACGGGCCCGCAGCTTCGATGCGAGAAGTTTTCACTCCAAAACAAGCTCACGGAAGCAAAACAAGGCGATAACCAATATGAGCTCTTCTACAGAAACCCTGGAATCACTGACCTCAAAAGAATATCAGTATGGTTTCAGCACTGAAATAGACTCTGACACCATCCCTCC
>JAQTWB010000101.1 GCA_028689495.1 bacterium
ATCCTTGAGTGAGGCATCACGTCCCCACCCGAAAAAATAGGAACTGACAAAAACGCCAGCATCAAAGTCTTTTTCAAATTCGAGGTCGACATCAACCAACGGTGCCCCGGTGCTCTGACTGAAAAACTCAACGCCAGAAAACAGGTCTCGTAGAAAAATCTGGTTATCTGTCCGATCCGGATAACCACTGCGAATCAACTGACTAAAACCGAGTGGTGCCGCTCCCATTGTCGCCAAATCAAGCAAGGACTGCTGTAACAAGATTCTCACTCCAAGAGCCGGGTCAAGATAGGAAAAACGCGAATCTCCGCTTGTTGCGTAGGCTAATACCCGGTCACCAAGGACGCGCTGGGCTCCTCGTCCAGGTCGATACTTTAATGATTGCTCTTCGGACATTCGCCGGGCACGATGAAAAAAAGCTTGAGTACTCTTGCGTGAAATCTCTTCACCCCACAATACGGCAAAAAACAACGCCTCATATTCATTAGCCGTACGACCCAGCAAACCACATATCAGGTCCCACTCATCGTAGGTAAGTCCAATAGAGGTTGCAAACTGCCTACCCACTCCCTTATTTTTACTTACAGATGACATCGCCTCAATTTCATTAGCAGTTAATCCGTTCCTCACAGAACGACATCCTTTACCGGACTTCTCGCATCTTATAGAACTGAAGATCTGAATCGTGCCAGTTCAGCTATTGCCCGCGTTGCGGAAGATACTGTATTTGATGTTCCTATCAATGAATTATTCGCAGATTTACGGTGAAGCATGAAAGTTGTTGTAGGTATCCGCACCCAGGACTCAATACCAAATCCTGTCGGAGAATCACTCGCTGAAAGATTGCGGGAATCCGGCTATACCGAAGTGAAACAGGCTCGCGTTGGCCAGCTAATCGAACTCGAACTGGACGGGGCAGATGAGACCAGCATTAAAACTCGCATAGAACGAATCAGCAAATCCCTGATAATGCACCCCAATACCGAGACATTTGAGATCCTTGCTGTTATTGACGATGAATAGACTGTCAATAAGGAAGTGGAAAATGCTTCCGCTCAGTAACCAGAGGAAGAAAATTCATAGCCGATGAAAGTGACAATTATTGAGTACCCCGGATCATTCGCGATCAAGGAGTTGTTGGACCTCCTCGGCAAGTCACTTGGCCTGGAGGCCGCGGCAATCTGGCATAACGAACAGGAACTACCACAGACCGATCTGGTAATCCTCCCTTCGGGTTCATCGTTCGGCGATTATCTGCGCCCTGGGGCATTTGCCCGCACATCACCAATGACCCGCCTGGTGCGCAACCACGCCCAGAGTGGTGGCAAAGTAATCGGCATTGGCAATGGCTTTCAAATTCTCACCGAACTCGGGCTTCTGCCAGGCATGTTCCACGAATCACTTGGCGATACTCGCATCAACCAAACCGCCCATCTTGTCCCGGCGACAAAAGGTCGTTTTTTCTCCACCCCATTTCAAGAAAATCAAGTCTTGCGGCTACCGGTCAACGCCAAATATGGTCGTTATGTACTCGATACGCGAGAGCTGAACTCACTCCGAGACCGCGATTGTATTGCCTTTTATTACTGCGATGCCGAAGGTAACCGCAGCTCAGCTGAAGACATATTTGGCTGCACTAACTCTATTGCCGCCGTCTACAACCAAAGCCACAGTATACTCGGCATCATGGCCCATCCGGAACGGGCGCTCGATCCTCTGATGGGCAGTGTTGATGGACGACTGTTCTTCACATCAATTTAATCCCGCTTGTTTCAACAATTATCTTTTACCCTCGGTGCCCAAAAATGATTACGGTCTACCCATTTCACACCCTCGGCCAAGCAGATTATGGCTGGTTAAGAGCCAGATATCATTTCAGCTTTGCGAGCTACCATAACCCAAAACGCATTCACTTTGGCGCTCTGCGAGTCATCAACGACGACATTGTTTCACCTGGTCATGGTTTTGATACCCACCCACACGACAACATGGAAATTATCACCTACGTCAGAAAAGGTGCAATCACCCATAAAGACAGCATGGGCAACGAAGGACGAACTGCCGCAGGAGATTTACAGGTAATGAGCGCCGGAAGTGGCATTCTACACTCGGAGCACAATCGCGAGACCGAAGACACCCAGCTTTATCAGATATGGATCTTCCCAGAAAAAAAGAATATTGCCCCTCGCTGGGAAACTCGCTCTTTTCCAAAAACTCTGCTGACCGAAGGGCCGTTGCCTTTACTTGTTTCCGGCAATTCTGAGAACTCACAGGCAATGTTCATTAACCAACGGGCATCAATTTACGGAGGGAATGTGCGGGCTGGTGCTATTATCAGTCAAAACTTGACCGGCAATGCTTACATCCTCACTTCGAAGGGGGAATTTACGGTCAACAACACATTAATGACCCAAGGTGACGGTGCCGAAGCAACTGGTGAAACCAAGCTGGATATCAGCGCCAAAACAGACTGCGAAATGTTGATAATCGAAATCGGTTAGCTAGGTAGCGTCAACAAGGTAAAACAAATTGAACGGCAGGCGAAGGATTAAAATATCCCATCTACCTGCCATCCAGATGATTTCGCCAATCAGGCCAAAGTGCCAATGTTATTCAAGTCTTCAAAAGCAACTTTAAGCCGCTCTTTCACTGACACTTCACCTTCGCGCAGCCAGCGACGCGGATCGTAATACTTTTTGTTTGGCTTATCCGCACCTTCCGGGTTGCCAATCTGCCCTTGAAGGTAATCGTGATTCTTTGCCTCGAATTTGCGAATACCATCCCAGAACGCCCATTGGGTATCAGTATCGATGTTCATCTTGATTACACCGTAAGAAACGCCTTCGCGAATTTCCTCACGAGTCGAGCCCGAGCCGCCATGAAAGACGAACTTGACCGGATTCTTCCCTGTCTTGAACTTCTCCTGAATATACTGCTGAGAGTTTTTGAGAATAATCGGCGTCAACTTGACATTACCAGGCTTGTATACGCCATGAACATTACCAAACGCTGCGGCAATCGTGAAATCAGGGCTAATCGAACCAAGCTGTTCGTAAGCATAAGCAACCTCGGCGGGTTGAGTATAAAGTTTGGAGGAATCAACCCCGGTATTGTCGACGCCATCTTCTTCACCGCCGGTCACGCCAAGCTCAATTTCCAGAGTCATGCCAATGCGACTCATGCGCTCGAAATACTTTTTCGAAATGGCAATATTCTCCTCGAGTGGCTCTTCGGAAAGATCGAGCATATGCGAGCTGTAAAGTGACTTGCCCGTCTGTTTGTAAAACTCCTCCCCTGCGTCAAGCATGCCATCGATCCAAGGCAACAACTTCTTCGCTGCGTGATCGGTGTGCAACACAACAACCGCTCCATAAGCTTCAGCAAGTTTATGAATATGCATCGCGCCAGTTACTGCGCCAAGAATAGCCGCCTTCTCACCGGCATTCGACAACCCCTTCCCAGCGTTAAAATGTGCCCCACCATTTGAAAACTGAATAATTACTGGCGACTTCAGTTCAGCGGCAACCTCCATTACAGCGTTAACTGTATTGGTACCAACTACGTTCACGGCAGGTAAAGCAAAGCCTTTCTCCTGAGCAAAATCAAAAAGCTCACTGACTTCCTTGCCTGTCACTACTCCCGGTTTAAATTTACCAGCCACGGCCAAACCTCCTGTCACTTTGTCAATAATTACTAGGGCCAGAAACGACCCGGGCGCATTATAGGCCAATCAGAGAAGGGCGGAAACCTTTATCCAATGGTTATGGCCAAAGTAGTGAAAAAATTCCTGCCGGGCTGTGCCAAGAAAGCACTTGGCACAATCAGATCTCTAGCATTTCACCAAGTACGGCTGGCTCGGCATCCCAGGAAAAGCGCTCACGAAGTGTCTCGGCAAAAACCTGACTTGATTCGGGTTCACCATGAACAATCCGCACCTTTTTAGGCGCCCCCTCTGAAGACGACAGCCACCGCAGTAACTCGTCTCGGTCACCGTGCGCCGAAAGCCCGGAAATTGTCTTGATGTCGGCTCGAACTTCAATGTGCCGCCCAAACATCTTTATTTCTCTGGCCCCAGACTGGATGATGCGTCCGCGTGTCCCTTCCGCCTGAAAGCCCACAAAAAGAACTGTGTTTCTAAAATCAGGCAGCAAATGACCAGCATGATGAAGTACACGCCCGCCGTTCATCATCCCACTTGCCGAAATAATAATCCGCGGACCCTTAAGATTGTTCAGCGCCTTTGATTCTTCGACTGTCCGACTGAACGTCATGCGCCCCGTTGTCAACGGACTATCACCCCGATCTATAATTGCCTTTGCATCAGCATCAAAATCAAAATTGTACTTGCTGTAAATTGAAGTAGAGTTCACCGCCATTGGACTATCAACGCAGACAGGAAGTACTGGTATCCTCCCGGCCCGTTCAAGCTCTGCAAGAACATAAAGTATGTGCTGTGTCCGTCCAATAGCAAAAGCCGGAATCAACAAAGCCCCACCTCGAGCGGCTGCGCCCTTGACCACATGCTCAAGCTCTGTCTCCATATCGCTATGTGAGTGAAGCCTATCTCCGTAAGTTGACTCGCAAACAAGCAAATCACCGAATTCCGTTGGTACCGGATCGGGCAACATCGGCGTATCGTAACGTCCGATATCTCCGGAAAAATTAATCACCTTGCCGCCCAAATCGAAAGTCAGATGCACAGACCCGAGAATATGCCCGGCTGCACGTGCCAGGACTCTAATACCCGATAATGGCTCCTGCCATTCATCTCGCAGAATAGTTTTGCGCAATTTGAGCGCCTTTTCCGCGTCAACAAGATCGTAGAGCGGTTTTGCCGGATCGTGCCTGGAAGTTTTGTGCATGTTGGCATAACGCGCTTCTTCTTCCTGCAAATGTGCCGAATCAGGAAGAAGTAACGCCAGGAGATCTGAAGTCGCGGCAGTAGAAAAAATCGGGCCTTTAAATCCGCGCTTGACAAGCAAAGGTAAATAACCCGTATGATCGATATGCGCATGCGTGAGAAACACAGCATCTATCTTTCCCGGGTCGAATGAAGGTTCTTCCCAGTTCTTTAGACGCAACTCCTTTTTCCCCTGAAACAATCCGGCGTCGACAAGAAAACGGTAATTTTGAAATTCAACCAAATACCTCGAACCAGTGACACAGCCAGCGGCCCCGAGAAAACTTACTCTTACTGTTTCGCTCTTCATACGGTTCTCCTGTCAAAAATGGCAAATCGAATCTTCAGAACTATAGAAGGAGGAGGTGAAGCTTACAACCCAAAAAAATCCGCAGTATCAATCCGAAAAGTATCTGAACAGAATGCAATTGCACTCTGTCCAGATCATACAAAACATCTCATGGTTTCTATCTCGACCCTCGATCGTCACCTTTCCCCGACCCAATTTTGTGCAATATCTCGGAAAAAGGATCTTCAACCACGACATCCTCGTTAGCGACCTCAGTATGCATCAAAACTGCACGGATCTGCTCACACGACTCATCATGCCAACGAAGATCCAGGAAATGATCATACAAAGACCTGGAGCGTAAAAGCTTGACCAACTCCATCTCCCAGACACCAGCGATATATTCCATACTCAGTCGGCGCCCTGACTGAGTGCGACCTTTTACCTTGACCCAGGTCTCCGGATAACAAAGGATAAAAATCAGACGACAACCCAGTTCCACTCGTCCATTAGGCACATATATGTCGCGCTTGAAGCGGTGAGCCAACAAACACGGCTCCGCGAGCTCTGCCACCTTCAATGAGGTAATAACAACGCAATGACCTTTTTCCGGCTCAGCAATGTTAACTTTGCGCTCCTGAATCATATTGATAAGCCAGGAACCAATCTGCCTTTTTCGCCCCTCATCCAGCTTCAGCACTGTAAAAGCCGTCCCCACACAAGCAATAATTCCCTGGGTCCAACGATTAAACTCATCCGCCGAAGAAGATAAGAATTTGGGTTTGAGAAATTGCCCAACTGGCGGCAAACGCCCTCTGTTGACATCTCGCATAAACATTCCAACCAAAAAATCAGAAATAGCAATGCTCGCGAGCATGGCAGCGATAGAAGTGACAAAAAATTCTTCTCCGACCATTCCGGTATTCAGAGCAGCCTCAACAAAAATAATTGAAGAAACACCTATCGGCATCGTCACCAGACCCATCACCGTCCGATCTCTGTGTGGCATGTCAAAAAGTATCATCGAGAGATAAACCGCCAAAAAACGTACTGCCATTGAGATCAGCAGCAACACAGCAAAAAGATCCCAGCGTATAGATGCTCCCAGGTCATACTTTATCCCGATACCGGCAAAATACAGGGGGATAAAAAAAGAAAAGCCGATATCAGTAATCCCACGACGCATCCCCGAATTAAACGCATCGGAATCAGCGATCATCACACCGACCACCAGAGCTCCAATAAATGGACTGTGGAACAAGAGAGAAGAAACGCCTGAGCCCAATAGCGCACATGAAAGCACCACCATTGGAAGCTCTTGATTGCGATAGTCCGACTGTCCCTGCCAGGCAAGAAAGCTGCCTAACAAAGTTTTACCAACTGTCAAAGACAAAGCAATTGATACAACCGCAAGCAAAACAACACTGCCTACCGCTATCCAGTCCAACTTCCCTTCGGCAACCGTACTCAACCAGGCCGAGACGGCAATCCAGGCGATTATCTCATTCACAGCAAGATAACTCACTGTCATCCGTCCTGTCGCCACGCGCCGCAACCCGTACTCGGCCAACAGACGCACCACTATCGCCATTGCACCGATGCCCATATAGAGACCACCAATAACGAAATAATTCCCTTTTATCTCAGGCAAAGGCATTTGACTGTTGACCAAGAACAACAAGAAACCACCGACAAGAAAAGGAAAGAAAAAAGACAAAATCCCCGTGACTACCACAGGCACACCGTACTCACCGACCTGCTTGAGCTCCGTCTCGGTTCCAGCGTCGAGCAACAGAAAAATCACCGCAAGATAACCACTGTAAAGCATCATCATGCCGACATCCGAGGCTGGCTCAATATATATGAGCCCGCTTACTGTCGGTCCGTAAATCAGACCAACCGCAATGGTGCCGAATACGGTAGCAATCCCTCGAAGACGACAAAATACAACTGCGTAGTATGCCGAACCCAACAGCAAACTAATCTTCACCAGCAACCAGCCTATCACCAACTCATGGTTATCTGACTTGATATTAAGAGAAGACTCGTAACCAGGCAGCAATTCGGAAAGCTCATAAAGAGTAAGCCAACCTGTCAACACTCCAAGCGGAGGGAATATCCATCCCCTCAGTTTTCTCCACTTATCCCATCTTCGACCCAACTTGTTTGCCGAGGGATAAAACACATCAAACACAGCTGCCATGGACAACAAGGCCCACATCGCCCTAAGTAGATTAACCCACATAAAAACCTCCAATAAAAACAATAAAATAAATTAAAACATGAAGCTTCACCCTCATATTTCTCGGCAATAACTACCTGTGAAATATGAGGAAGAATCAACATCTACCCAAGACATGTTGTTGGTTAAGAACTTTGAAACCTACCCCAGATGACAAACGTTGTAAAAATGCGGTTGTCAACCTCACTACTGCGACGGGCTTAGGTGCAACAAACCTAACTAATGTTTCTCTGGCAATATTCCGACATGATTAGATAACGGAACAGAATTAATCCGACTTATCAGAAGGGAGCTTATGATTATTTCATTTTCGGTCGTCGGAGTTGGTGGTGGAGAACTCGCAATCTATGACGATGGATTTGAAGTTATCTTGAATGGCAAACTTGCAGCTTCACATCCGCTGATTGAGGGCACATATCATTCTGAGTATTTTCAAGTGACCTGGTATCCAGACAAAGATCCCTGTCTGATATCAATCAAATTCCATGGCCCGATTCCAACGATCGACTACAGTCTTTATCTGCTTGAAGACGGGAGACTCCATTGTTCAGAAGCTGTCTCCGCGGCTGCACTGCGAAGATAAAGATAATACTTTTCGCTCTTTAGTATTCCCGATCCTTACACCTCAATCTCAAGCAGTATATTGGTCTTCGGTAGCGTCCGCTGGCGCGCCTGCTCCAATATACCCCACCTGACTCAGCCACCGCGAATTGTCTGTAGAAAACTATCGGAGGCACTACTTAAGCGCTCGGCCTGTTCTGCTACCTCTGCCGAAGCGGCAAGTAAATCATTCGCTCCATGCGAAGTGATAATCGCCGCCTCTTTAAGCTGTTCGGCATCACTCTTGACAGAATCAGTTGCCTGAGCGGAGCTCGAAGCATTCCGGGCAATCTCTTGCGTTGCCAGTTGCTGTTCCTGAATAGCAGTTTTGATCACCGCCGATATTTCATTCATTTTGCTGATCGTTGTACCAACTTCCTTCATTGA
>JAQTWB010000102.1 GCA_028689495.1 bacterium
GCGAGCCGTTCAATTAATGTGTTGAAATTAAATTGATGTAAAATCCCTCCATAGTTGGAGGGATTTTTTTTGGCTAAAACAAAAGCACACCCCCGGATACCTTCTGAAGTTGAAGGAATCCAAGTCAATCATTGCAAGAATACTTCTTGTGTAAACTTTGGTATTCCTGCCAGTGAGTCACGCTGGGCAATGAAAGGGGATGATGCCAAAGGCAGTTACAGAATTATTGGAGGAGAACGACAGGCAAGATATTTGACTTGTCATTCGTGTTTGAAACATACTTCTTTACAAAGCAATTTAGCGGTATTCCAAGAGCTTTCTCGATTCACCCCCCACAAAGCTCGTATCGATTCAGCTTCTTGCATCAATCAGGATTGCAGTTCTTTCGGTATAGGCATCAAGACGAATCCTGAAATGTATTATCAGCATGGAAAAACACTCTCTGACGAACCTCGATTTAGATGCAGGGCCTGCGGATCAACATTTTCGGCAGGGCTACCCATTCGAAAGCAGCGCCGACCTGAATTGAATCGCGAAATACTTAACCTCCTCGTCAATAAAGTGCCTATGCGAAGAATTTGTGAAATCCTTACAATTAACCCAGCTACGCTTTACAACAAAATCGAGTATCTGGATCATGTGATGTCGAGGTTTTCTGAAGAGCAAGAAATGAAACTGATGCAGTCCGAAGTCAAGATGCAGCGAGCTTATGTCAGCGTTGACCGTCAGGACCATACTTTAAATTGGGGCACTCAACTAGATCGAAGGAATATCAGGCTTGGCGCCATAGGTGCAGTAGAAAATATGAGCGGCTATGTTCTTGCCATGCAACTCAACTTTGATTCAGGAGTAGATCCAAATGATGTCGAAGCGGACGCAATTGAACGAACTGACTATGAGCTACCACCTGTTTTCCGTCATTATGCAAGAGTCTGGTTAAGACGTGATTACCTTCTTCCTACATCCAACAATAATGACGACGGTGAGGATGGAGAAGTAGCGGCGGATAGTGATATAAAAGCTCCCCATTCGGGAATGCAAGTCCACATGCAATATACCCAAGCTGCAATATTTTTTCATTTAAAACGACTGCTTCAGGGCGCAGAAAAGATTCGCTTCTTTCTCGATAGAGATCCAGGATTGGATAATGCATGTTTGTCGGCATTTGTTGAGGATATTAAAGCCCGCCGGGTCGATGCTTTTACAATTCAGAGCACTAAGGCTATCACCATGGCAAAGAAGAAAATCATAATTTCGCGTTCAAACCGAGCATTCGATGATTTCAAGCTGGATACAGGCTTGAGAGAAGAGTCTAACTTAAAGCATAAGTATGTTGTTGCATCCTTAAAAGCGCAACAGGCGAATGAGTCATACAGTGGCTGGTTCAAATATCCGTTAGGGGATATGGCAGAACCTGAAAAATCTATATCTTACATCACTAATTTCGGAGATTTTGACATCGATCACCTGGTCCGTTTATACATGAAAGCTTCGCTGAAAGGTATCGATCGGTTTTTTATGCAGGTAAGAAGACGGCTATCTATATTAGAGCGACCTATAGGGTCCGCCAACAATGCAGGCAGGACTTGGTTTGGCTATTCAGCCTATAGTCCGTTAGTCGCGGAACAAGTGCTTAGGATATTCCGTGTCTATTACAACTATTGTCTTATCGGAGAGGATAAACGCACTCCTGCCATGCGAATAGGTTTGGCAACCAAGCCCTTTTCTCTGAATGAAGTGTCTAGCCCAGAAAATCCTCGGGGAATTAAGTCTAGTTAACAGGTGGTAAGTATTTGTCGGCGATTGCAGGATCTTTAAGCTCAATGCGTCGACGGGCATCTCCTTTCACATCCAGTCGGTATAGATAGATGAAATAGCCTGCCAAGCATTCACGCAGTTTTACTTCCCAGACCCAGCTATCACCTTTCTGGATCATCCCGAATTCTTGCGCTACAACATTTGCTTGATCCGAAGTAAGACCTCGCTTAGGCACCACTTCGATTGTGACCATTGTTTCCCACTCTTTGTCATGAATGTCGGTTAAAGGATGTAAATCCGCAACCGGCTTAGCAGTCAGCACTCGTTGCAATACTACGTCTATCCAACTTTCACGCTCTGCATCATAGGCCCTCGCATGCCAACGTGTACCACCGAAAACTAGTGCATGCGGCCATATTTTCCTAGGCCGAGGCTTCCCTGAGTTCATGGACTGGTACTGGATATTTAAGCCAGTACCAGCCGCGATTGCTCGTGTGAATGCATTGAGAATGGCGATATTCAATATGCTTTTAGGCTGCGGCGTCACATCCGCCTGAATGGATTCGAGCAGTGGCACCACCACGTTCCCAGTGTTCTGTTCTACATGACTTCTGAGTAGAGACAAATATTCTTCTGCAGATCCCCGACCTATATAGGGCTTAAAACGTCTGCTTGGTCGATAAGTTCGGTGGGACTCATCGTATTGAAGATTCCCAGGGAAAACTTCTTTATAGAGCCTGAAATCCTTGGTGACATGGTTTTCACTTACTTTAAACGCAGCAGATACTCGAGTGCGGTCAACCGCACCTTCCCAATAGGCAATGGATTCGATGAACGTTAATCGCTGCCGCTGAGAAAAGCATATGTTATCAATAGAGTGGATCATGGTAATTGTAATTAACTAATTATTATGATTAGGATAATCTAATTATGTGAATCAATCAATATAATTGCTTAATTTCCAGAAAAGTGATATTCTTAACCTAAGATGAGCGCCGCCATAGACACTACAGAACATTGGTTAACAACCTTGGGTTACAGCGAAGCCTCGGGCATTGTTCTTCGTTCGGCAACAGACGTGCCCGCAAATCATCCCTATTCCCGCGAAATAAAATTGATGTTGGAACAAAGTGGGGAGATACGGTCTTCCGCTGTCTTCGAAGTGGAGCAGGTACCTGCGGTGTGTTTTATTGAGCTCTCTGACTCCAAGCCGTTCGATACGGCTTTTATCAATGAGATTCGTCAGAAAATATGGAACCAGAACCTAGTGTCCATTGTGATCGTAATTCAAGGTGACGAAGCGACTGCTTATCCTGTTCCAAGGAACCTTCAGGCCGAACATTCCTTATTGCTCAGCAATGCAAGCTCTGACGGATTATTTTCAGCAAGTGAAGTTGCCTCCGGTGCCATTTATAACAGATTGCCAGAATGGTTTGAGCGAAAATACCGGATTGACCGTGTACTGCAGGATAATCTTTCTGCGGTTGTTGATCTGCTTACCCAGCAGCAATTGAGCAAGGAGCAGGCGCAATTGCTTTTGGGTAAATGCATTTTCGTTTCATATTTAGAGCATCGTGGAATTGTTGGTGACGGCTACAGAAATCATAACGGCGTTAAATGCCTGCTCGATCTTCTAGCCAGTGGTGACGGTGAAGGTCTTGATCAGCTTTTCAGACATCTTAAACAAGACTTCAACGGCGACTTGTTGGAAATTGAAGGTGGCGCTAATACAGATTGGCGTGATTTAAAACCCGCTGCGCTGGATCTATTGGCGCAATTCCTACTGCAGACGCATATTCGAGGCGGCCAAAAAGCACTATGGCCTTATGACTTCAAGTACATTCCTGTTGAACTAATATCAGGAATATATGAATCGTTCCTCGGTGATATCCAGCGTGATAGTGGCGCATTTTATACACCCCGTCACCTTGCCACATTAGCCGTAGATGAGGCGTTTCGTGGCATTGACGCACCTTGGAAGGAAGTTGTGCTAGATGGAGCGTGTGGGTCAGGAATTTTATTGACTAGCGCTTATCGACGAATGCTTGGGGCAAAACGTGCTCAACAAAACGAGGAGCTTTCTTATAAGCAGCGTCGCGATATTCTTCTGTCGGGCATTCGCGGAAGTGATATATCGTTGGCCGCTTGCAAGGTCACGGTGTTCAGCTTATATCTCGCATTGCTTGAAGACCTCGCCCCTACCGATATTGTCCATTTACAAGAGGATCAGGCTGTCAAATTGCCAGAACTTATTGGGACCGTCATCGCCTCGGAACAAGCTGCAGATTTTTTCGCAATAGACAATAAAGTCGCTCAACCGCGTACCGCCACAATCGTACTCTCGAATCCACCGTGGTTCGAACCATCCGATGAAGGAGAAGATAAAGCTTATGAGCAATGGTGGAAAGATCGTTTCGACAAATCTTTGCCAAGAAGACAAATTGCCTTAGCGTTTGCTCGCCGCGCTACCGATGCGCTGGTGCCGGGCGGAAGGTTATGTCTCATCCTGCCAGCATCAGCTTTAGCAGCGGCTGGAGCGGAAACGTACCTTAAAAGCTGGTTTGAGGAGCTAGCGCCAGAGCGCATTTACAACCTTTCAGATATTGCCTTTCTGCTGTTTGACGGCGCTGCTCATCCAGCAACAATAGTCACCGGTGTACGCAGAGCAGATAAGGAGACCGGCCAGATCCCGCCGCGGGAGTTTTTCGAGTATTTTGTTCCCAAGGGTGATGTTAGCCTTGCATTCGGGAGGTTAACGGTACATAGCGCTGACCGTAAACAGTTACCTACCCATGCGGTGTGTGATGATTCTGAAATTTTACGTACGTATTTTTGGGGTAATGAGGTAGATGAGTCGCTAATTGCACGTCTACGTATTACTGGTACGATCAAGGATCATTCGCGCGGTAAAAACGCAAGGTTTGTCATTTGCAAAGGTTTCCATATGACCGATGGCCACAAGGAACCAAGTAGTGCAGAACCCTTGCATGCATACCAATTTCTATTAACGGGATTTGGGAAAAACAATGCCTATCCCAAAGATCGCTTTTTTGTAACCAAAGACGACCTGATGCAATTTCCGGACTCCATCAAAACAGTCGCGGATTATGGATCTAAAGAAGGTCGCGCATTTACCGGTACTCGTGTGATCTTTCCTGACGGTGCGAACCGGAAAACTCTCGAAGTGCGAGCTTGCTATACGGATCAACCGTGTTGCTTTACCCAGACAATCGGCGCTATTGTTGATACCCAAAGCGATGAAGCACTTATGTTGTTCTTGGCGGCTTATTTGCGCCCAAAGTTAGCCAGCTACCTGCTTTTCTATACGACCTTTTCACTCAGTATGGAACGTCCACATGTTAAGCTGAAAGAGATCGAGAACCTGCCATTCCTCTTACCGACAGAACATGCTCAACCCACAGATGCTGCTAATATCATCAAAAAAGTAGCCGATCTGCTGCGACCTTTTAAAGAAGCTGGCGATGTTGAAATAACTCCAAACTGGATTGACGCCCGAGCACAAGTAGATGACCTCGTATGTGAATACTTCGGCCTCACTTACAGTGAAAAACAGGTCGTACAGGATACCTGCCAGTATTTTATTCCTAGCCGGCAACCTGCGTCATTTTCCTCGCTGCATCGCCCCCTGCACCAGTTACCTTCAAAACAGGAGTTAAAGAGCTATCAGCGCCTATTGCAGAACGAATTGGAAGTGTGGCGCGACCGATTGAACGGAGAAGGAACGTTTACTATTCAACTTACCGAGGCCAATTCCAGCAGAGTGGGCGACCTAGGTATGGTCAGGATAAGTTTGGAAGCTGATCAGCATCCCTCTTCTGACACCACCATCACTCGTCTAATGGATGAGTTGAGAGGCGCTGATATATATCCAGTTGCAGGAACAGATGCGTTAAGCGTTGCGTCCGATTTCCTTATTTACCAAAAACCGGATTACTTCTTTGTGAAACCGATGATCAGACGCCTCTGGTTGGGTAGCGCTGCTGTGCATGATGCTTACCGAATAGTGCATACGGTACGCAAAATCGGAAGGGTGCAGTAACCATGGCAATCCCTTCTCGGCACCGTAAGATTCTCACTGATGAGAAATGGAGCGAAGCCTTCGGTAGGAAAGCAAATATCGACGACATTCTGGCTTACATACTCAAGCACTGGCAGCAACTACAGATCCATCCGCCTGCGGATTTGTTATCCACCAAGTCAGAACCTACAATTACAAAGTTTTTTGGGCTATCGTTACGTAAAAACGCTCGTGCTGCAGGGATATCGGGTTATTTCATTCCAGAAAACCCGGTCGCAGACATCAATGAAATCAAGCAGGAACTGCAGTCTCGTGGCAGAACCGACTTGACCTATTTCAGCGACAACATTGATCCACCTCTGGATTTTGTGTTCGAATTCAAAAAACTTAAGTCGAAACCCGGTGCCAAAACCTCACGGCTGTCTTATTACAAAGACGGTGTGCGGCGATTTGTGAATGGGATTTATGGTCGAGAGGCTGAATTTGGATTCATGGTCGCATTGGTAGCCTCAAGTGCCGAGAAGCCGGAAATTCTGCACGGGCTAAAGCAAGGCATCCAGGTGCCGGATATGGAATCTCTCCTTAAGATGATTAAGGATGGCAAAGGCAATACCGTTGTTGCACCAGCTAACAGCTTTAAGGCATGCCACTTTGAAACTTCGCATGGTCGTGAGCATATAGTTGATTGTTCCGACATCGTGTTAGGCCATATCATCCTATGTCATGGTGTAAATAGTCCTTAACCCGAAGCACCCTATGCAGAGAATGTAGGACCTGCCTTAATGTAGAATTTGTACCAAAACATTTAGACATATCAAAATCAAAAAAATATGATCTTTCCTACACACATGATTTACAGACGATTTTTTCAGAAAGAATGAAAGATTTTCTCTGTGATTCCTTGAAATGTTCTGACCTATTCACTCCAATAGCTACCTCTTGGGCAACTCATTACTATGTAAGGCCTCACAAGGTAGTGCCTTTTTATGCTATAAAACGAAAAAACTAGATTTATATCACCTTGTAGTACTTGTAGTGGGCTTAAGGAAATTATTGGTGCTACGCCTGCATTTTTGAGAATTACTGAGCCTTTGGGTGAAGGGTTGTTTCGGAGTGATATTAGTTTTTCCAGCTACGAATCAAAGCACCCACTATATTTCGTAGGCCAAAGCTGGATGGAGCAAATCAAAGCGCAGCGTTTTCGTGGTGTTAATTTTAAAGAGGTATTGAATTAGAAATCTTAAAGAACTTTAACCACCAGAATTCGATGTCAGATTTTAAAATGGAAAAGTATTCTTGTAATAGATTAAGGCAGGAACGTTTTAGAGTAATATTTGGTGAATTTGGAGCCAATATTGAATTCACATGCAAGCTGATCCGGGTGGTTTCAATAGAGCCATACCAACGAATTGACTACTTTAAACAAGAGTCGTAGCATACAGTCCACGCTAAGTTATAAAGTATCATTAATACATACCGCAAAGTTTCCCCAACATCCAAGGTGTCTGTTATGGCAGTTAAAAACATTGAGCTTTCTATGCATATTTAGTCACTCAACCTAACCCATCCATCAAGCGGGACGCTGGACCAAAGCCAGCCCCTTAATTCAAACGTTAGGCATTATGATTTTTGCTATCGAAACTGAAGAACAAACATTACATGTTTTCGTGAACGAAAATGCAGCGGTTGCGTATTGCGAAGGTTTAGATGTTGAGGCTGAAATTTGGCAGTTTTGGAATGCTGAAGGTTCACCATTAGCTCCAGAATTTACCGTTCCAAATAAAAGGGAGGTGTTCACTGTGCAAAATGGAAAGTACCATTTGGTAAAAGCTACTGATAACCACCATTCCAGTTTATTGGAAGCACTTGAACACGTGGCAGCAGTTGAGGGTTTGCCGCCATTAAATACAGTGGCGGCTATTCGGCAATGCCTAACCCATCATTCAAGTGGGACTGCTAAAGCCAGCCCCTCATCCTAAAGTGAGTACTTCTGCGCATCCTGGCTTCCGAATCTATGTGCTTGGTGCGGGTTTTTCTCGGCCAGCAGGACTCCCAGTAGCGTCTGAACTCTATTCATTGGTGCGCCAACACATAGTAGATCGACATGGGCATGACACGAAGTTCACTCGCGATGTACAAGACTATCTCGACTACAGTACAGCGTGTGGGCACTCAGGGCAATCTGAAGAGAACCTCGACCTTGAGCAGTTAATGTCTTATCTGGATATCGAACATTACTTAGGCTTTCGCGGCAGTAAGACCTGGAGTCAAGAGGGAAACGAGTCACAACTGATGATTCGTAAAGCCATAGGACATGTAATTCATAGCCGAACACCTCCACCCGATACGATCCCGGAAATCTACCTGAGGTTTGCAGAGGCCCTTTCGGTTCATGATACCGTCTTGACACTAAACTACGATCTAGTACTTGAAAACGCACTGAGAGCAGTAGGGAAGCCATTTCGACGCTATCCGAATCGTTTCGAGTCGATCAGCGAACATGGGGGAACACTTGATAACAACACGGAGGAAG
>JAQTWB010000103.1 GCA_028689495.1 bacterium
GTCCTTCGCCAGCCCTTCGCCAGTCAGCTCTTCACCATTAACCACCCTCTGTCCAGCGGTAACAAGAGTAGCCCCACCAGCATCGGCAACAACACCTGCCGCCTTTTTTACCAGCTCATCACTCTCGGTAAATCCATTTGCCTTTGCCCCGACTCCTCCAGTAAGACCCCCTGCCACACCAGAAGTAACAATTCGTTTTGCGTTGTCGACCAATGATTCGTTATTTTTACCTTGTGCGACTTCATCAACTACATGCGCTGCCTCCGCCGCCGTCCCACCGACACTGCCAGTTACCGCGCCAGCAGATACAACTTTCCCAGCGGTCACTACCTTCGAGGCGACCCCAAGACCTGTTGCCGTAGACACCGCCGTTATTGTTTCATTTTTCGCATGTTCAGCCGCCTGCTCGCCAGCCTGGAGTAGACGGGATGTCGCCGCTTCGCCCTTCAGGTCTTTACGCACGATATCAGATCCTGCCTCGGCAAAATCCTGCGCCGTGCGATTGGTCGCGCCAATTACAGCTCCTGTTGCCGCGGAGGCCGTTACAACACCGACTGCTCCAGTTCCAGCCGCAGCCAATACAGTCCCCGCACCACCAGTGGCAATTGTTGTTACAGCAACGGCACTTGTCTCTTTAACAACCTCGAGACCCGTAACAATATTCTCGCCGCGATGAATCGAATCATCATTAGCCTGGTTAATCTTTTCTTTACGCTCTGCCTGAGAAGCCGGATCAACCTCATGATCAATTTTACGCACCTCACCCAGCAGCTCATTCGCTTTCTTCAGATCCCCGGCTGCGTATGCCTCTTTGGCCTGTTCGAGTGTCTTCTGCGCACCTTCAATTCGTTGTTGTGCGTCTTCCCGTTCGGATAAAGATTTCTGTGCGCTGGCAACACGTAAATCTTCAACTTTATCTCCGCCCAAAGTCCAGCCAACAAACTTGTCAACCGTGCTCTGTCCTTCAATGTATTTTTTTAGCGATTCGATATCTGACTTGGCCATACCGGATAGGGCAGATGCCACCTTCGCCTCTCTTCCCAACCGATCCTCTTCTTTTTTAAAGTCCTCTATAGACAGACGGTTCCCCTGCTGAATTTCACCGGCCTGGGCACCTTGTTTCTCTAAACGCAACCGATCTTTAAGTGAGTTATCCCGTTCTGGCAGCCCAGCCTGGTCTTGCTCAGCAAGATTATTCCGGTCGTTAGTTAATTCTTGCATCAGTAAATTTGCTGGCTCCTCTCACATAACTTCTCCCGAGCTGACGGACGTGAAGTTCTATTCGACTAACACAGCAAAATACTTGACATATTGGCGAGCAAATTAACCCAAATTGCCAATTTGCCGAGCGGTCCAACCTGCACTATAAGCTGGATCGTCTCAGAATTAATCTGGCAGGCATTCAAAATTCTTTTTCTTTTCAGAAATTTGCTCTTTTCAAATTTTTCTTCCTGTTTTTCCCCTAGCCTGGGGGTGAAGTCCGCTCTTCTCCCTTAGGTCAAATACAAGGTTTTATGTTTGGGCTGGGTCAATGACATCCCATTTCCGTTTTCTCTTATTTTGGAGGTTTTATGAATGTTGGAATTTTTACGAACGTCGGGTTTAACGCCCTAGCCTCAGGACCGGCAATGCTGCTGGTGCTGATGTCCACTCACCTTTGTTGTCGGGCAGTAAAACTGGCCCATAGCCGTTCTGGTCGAAGCTCGAAAAGAAGTCGTTTCTTTGCCGGTGCCGGTATCGGTGGTATCGCCCTGGCGCTTATCTGGCCAGCAGTAGTTGTCAGCAGTGTCAGTGACTACTGGAGCTCAGATAGTGTTGGATATTTTCTCCAGGCGTTTCATCTATTCCTGCCACTGGTCACTGGACTGATTATTTCGAGTTATTCCATCTGGAGAATAAAAAGCCAATCCAAGGGCCTGCCCAAAAGCCTGGCAGAATCATCCACCTGGTGTCGCGATTTTCCCGACACCGTAGGCATGCAGCTTTGCCTCCTTGGCTTGTTGCTGCTTCTTGCTTTCTCCCTGATGCTTAAGAGTCTTCCCGCAGCAGGATTAAGAACATTCCCTTCTTTGCTCTGGACTCCTGGAATGCTGGCAACAGCAATTGCAATTACTCTGAATGAAACAATGCTGGCAACAGCACATCATGTCTGGGGAACTCGACGACAAGTCGGCTAGTCAAGTTCTACGTTTTGGTTTTTTAAACGGTGTTTCAGATTCGGCAACGAACTGAAACACCAATTTGACCTTGGGACTCTTATCCCTATTTTCCTTCCTCAGTCTCCACCGGCACAGCCGACTCACAGCGCCGACCACCAAGGGCGCGATAAAGACGCCCGCGGTTTTTAAGCAGCCGGGCCTGCTCAGAGACGACTGTGCGCTCAACTTGCTGCACTGTCTGTAGTGCGGTCACTACCCGCAAGTAGTCAACCAGACCGTTTTCATAGCGACGGCTGGCCTCAGCCAAGGCGCGTCGGGCAATCTCTTCCTGACGTTTGAGAGTATTCAGACTTTGACTGATAAAATGCTCGGCGACTACACCATCATTTACTTCACGCACGGCGACAAGCACCGACTGAATATATCGATTCCGCAGCTCATCGGCGATGGCTTCCTGACGATCCTGCTCGGCAGCACGGCGTCCACCGTCGACAACAGGTAAAACTAGAGCGGCAGAAATCTGTCGCACAACGGTCTCGGCAAAATTGTGAATATCCATAGCCGCCAGTTCGTAACTTAGTGCCAAAGTCAGAGATGGCAATCTATCAAGAAATGCCACGTCCGCCCGCCGCTCACTGGCGCGAAGCTGGAGAAAGGTTGAACCCAGGTCCGGTCGCAGATTAAGCAATTCAAGGCTTGCGCCAGCTGCCGGCAAGGGCGGCAACTCAGGAAAAGTACTCGTTTCATAAAAATCTTTCACTGCTCCGACTTCGGCATTGCCAGTAAGAACCACCAGACTGTTAAGTGACAGGGCCTTGCGCTCTTCAGCCTGAGGAAGAAGCACTTCCAGAGCGGCAAGCTGACGCTGAAGTTCGAGTACGTCAAGAGCCTGCCTGGTGCCGCGGCGATACCTGGCTTCGGTTAACTCCAACAATACACGACTTGTGGCAATCTGATCCTGAACCACCTCAACGATTTTTTTGCTCTCCAGAACATCAATCCAGGTATCGTATATCCGGCCAGACAACGTGAGTCGCGCTGCATCCAAATCAAGCTCCGCAGCCAGAACGCCATAATCAGCCGCATCTGCTCCGGCTTTCACCTTACCGAAAATATCAACCTCGTAACTCAGGTTTCCCTGTGCCGTATAATACTCATCGACATTAAAAGCAGTCGGTCGTGCTCCGCCCTCGGTTTTCTGCCCAGCGGCGGAAGAGCTGAGTGACAATTGTGGCCAAAAGCGCGACGAAGCAATCTGCGCCTGAGCTTCAGCTTGACGAAGACGCATCGCCACCTGCGGAAGCTCGTAACCACTGACAAATGCCGTTTTCATCAACGATGTAAGTGATTGATCAGAAAAATCATCCCACCAGAGAATATCATCCTCACTTTTGCATACTTCGCCCGCCAGCTCACCCATCACTGATGAATCAGGAAATGCACCACTTTTGATATGCTCAGGAATGACATCGCTCGAACGGACTAAACTCTCCGCGCGATTCATTCCGCAGGATGAAAGTGTCAAAACAGCGAGAATAGCGACACCGCAACAACCGCATCGCCGCAAAACACTGCTCTCCATAGATCGAACCTTAACTGGAAATCCCTTCATGCTCATAATCAGTCAAATCTCCATCTATGAAAGTGGCCCGCAACGCATTGAGCACGGCAAAAACATCAATAACTTCCTGAAGCAGTGCTCCAGCAACTGGTGGCAATAAACCAGCCGCAGCAAAAAACATCCCCCCGATACTAAGCAGGATGCCAAGTAGAGCGCTCTCCAATGCGATGCGTCTCATGCGCTGACTAATGTGGAAAAAATTATCGACCTTGACGAGCGAGCTATCCATAATCACTACGTCAGCTGATTCGGCAGTCACATCGCTTATATCTCCGATCGCCACACCGACTGTTGCGGCAATCATGGCTGGAGCATCGTTAATCCCGTCACCGACAAACATGACTTCGGCATCTTTGCGCTCAGCCTTGACGATTTCCAATTTGTCCTCCGGACTTTGCTCCGCCAGAACCTCGTCAATGCCAACTGACTGGGCAAGATAGCGCACCTCCGACTCCCTGTCGCCCGAAACAAGCATTACCCGGTTAAAATGGTGCCGCTCGTGAAGATGGCGAATAAAACTTCCTCCATCCTCACGCGGTTCATCACGGAAACGATAAAGACCAACATAACGGCCATCGAGAACTATCGCACACTCAAGACCACCAGCCTGTGGTGGCAATTCCAAGCCCTGGAAAATTGTCTGCACCTCACCACGACTGGTGATAAGAACCTCACGACCATTAACCACCCCCGTCAACCCACGGCCAGGCAATTCGCTGATACGGCTCGCCGCCCCAGGGGCAATACCTCTTTTTTGCGCTGCATCGACAATTGAATGTGCCAGAGGATGACGTGAATATCTCTCTACACTTGCAACTAGCGTAAGAAGGGTATCCTTATCTTCTTCTGTCACTTCCTCCACCAGACTCGGCCGCCCGTAAGTCAGGGTCCCTGTTTTATCAAAAATCACCGTTCGACAAAGTGCAACCTTCTCAAATGCTCCAGGATTGCGAATCACAATCCCATGACGAGCTGCAGTAGAAATCGCACCAATAATCGCCACGGGTATCGCGATTAACAAAGGACATGGCGTGGCAACAACCAGTACGGCAAGAAATCGCGTGGCATCGCCACTGAAATACCAGGACACTCCGGCAATCAACAACGCCAGCGGCGTATACCAGGCACCCAGCTCATCTCCCAATCTCTGCATCTGTGGCTTATTGGCCTCAGACTGCTCAACAACCTTCATGATACGGGCATAACGTGAATCTTTGGGTAAGCTCGTTGTCTCAATAACCAGCAGACTGTCCGAATTTACTGCTCCAGAAATCACACGCGAGCCAGGCACCTTGGCAATGACATAAGGCTCACCAGTAATATAGGCCTCATCCATCCTCCCGTGCCCCTCATGGACTATGCCATCAACAGGACATATCTCATGAGGGAAAACTTCGAGCTTGTCGCCAATCCGGATATCATCAAGAGCTATCAACTCCGACTTTCCGGCTGAAGTTCTTCTGTGAGCTTTCTGCGGCATGCGACTCGCCAGCGCCCGCAGTACCGATGATGCACGATCCTTGGCATAAGACTCTATCGCCTCTCCGCCTGAAAGCATCAACACAACGAGAGTGCCCGCAAGATATTCACCAAGGACGACAGAAGTGACGATACTGAAGCCGGCAAGCAAATCAGAGCCAAACTCACGTCGCAACAACTTGCCGAGCAACTCTCCAACAAGTGGAATGCCACCAAGAACAAGTGCCGCATATAGAGGATAAACTGCGACCGCCGAATATGACGACCAACGCAGCGAGAGATGTATCGCAATCGCCAGGACGGCAATTATCGCAATAATTTTTTGCCTTTCTTCCCAAACTGTCTTCAGCATAACCTGGTTCATATTTTTACTGGTTCAACGTTCAATGAAGTTTTTCGACACAGTATAATTCAAACAAAAAAAGGCAGGCGTTCCTGCTCGGAACAACCTGCCTTCCAACAAAGGAGCAAAAGAAATTAACGCTTCGAGAACTGCGGCTTCTTTCTCGCCTTGTGACGACCTGGCTTCTTTCTTTCAACGGCACGTGCATCACGTGTCAGAAGTCCAGCCTTTTTCAACGGAGAGCGAAGTTCTTCATTAAACTTTTCCAGAGCTCGAGCGATACCGTGACGAACAGCACCAGCCTGTCCGGAAAAACCGCCGCCATTAACGCGAACAGTGAAAGAGAACTTCCCTTGAACGTCAGCTACCGCAAGAGGTTGAACTACAACCATCTGTGTAGTTGGGTTCGGAAAATACTCGTCAAAAGGCTTCTTGTTGACGGTTATTGTCGCTTCTTCGCCTTCTGAAACCGGTGAGAGATAAACTCTCGCGCTTGAAGACTTACGACGACCAACTGCATTTAATGTTCTTGCTGCCATGACTATCTCGCTCTGAATTTTTAACTTTTAGACTAATTCTGCTGGCTGTTGCGCTGCATGCGGATGCTCAGATCCAGCGTAAAGCTTAAGCTTGCTGAGCTGCTGACGTCCCAGCGGGCCCTTGGGCAACATTCCCTTGACCGCACTGAAAAGGACTTGCTCAGGATTGGATTTCAGGAGATCGGCAGCAACATCCTCTTTTAATCCGCCAACATAACCTGTGTGGCGATAATACTTCTTCTGTTCCGCCTTGTTGCCGGTAAATCGTATCTTATCGGCATTAACAACCACAACAAAGTCACCGCCATCTGTATGCGGTGTAAATGTTGCCTTGTGCTTTCCACGAAGCACTGTCGCAATTTTGGAAGCAAGACGACCAACAACCTGATCTTCTGCATTTACCACCCACCACTTACGGGAAGAAAGCGCGTCTTCAGTGGTCTGCACGTAGCTTTTCATACAATTCTTTCCAAACTCAAATGCCTTGCCGGTGCTAAATTTAGGTGTGAGCCGGCCTGGCTGTAACATAAATAGGGTCTTCCCCCAGCCTCAGCTATTAGCCGGGCTCTCAGGACGCGGCAATGTAGCACAGAAAGAAACTGAATCAAGGACCCCGGGATAAAAAGCCGAGAAAAAAACAATAGGCGCCATGGGACGAGCAAAATAAATCACCTTAAACTACGGCTGCTCCAGCTATTTGAGGCCCAGACAAGTGGCACCTCCGAAGAAGACGAAACGACCATCTCCTGACGCTGTCCCGGTCTGGCATAACTGAAAAATCCCGGCTGATTGTGCCGGTATTTAACGGTAGAGAAAAACCGCTTTGGCTCCTGGACAACGACTTCATTTGCGTAATGCGCAGTGCTGGCATCAAAATATCGCTGCAACTGCTCCTCGCCAGCCAAATCTCCCGGGTAATCAACGTTATACACATCGACAGGAGACGACTCCAATGACTTGCTCGCATAAAGATTATCATTTAATCGGGGCTCTTCCGGCTGTCCAAGGTTCGTCACCTGTTCATTCCGGACATCGCCACCAAAACCTGTAGACACCAGATTTTCTGCTGTCTGCCCCCCCGGCCCAAAGGCAAGAATGTAAATCGTCAAAGAACAGGCAACAGCGCCTCCGAATGCGGGCAGGTACACCCTGGGTTGCTGCAACTGATACACCCCCTCTTTGACAACCTGTAGCGCCTTGGCCCAAGGAGACACCGCCGAATCCTCCAACTGACTTTCAATTGCGGCCCATACATTCAGCTTGCGCGGCATCGCCCGCTCATCAGCAATCCAGGCCCGGCGCAACTCCCGCCGTAAATCACAGATCTCTCGTAGTTCTCGACCAACAAGCAGGTTCTCCCTTCCAAGACGCTCTACCTCTCGCTCGGCAAACGGACCTAGCTCACCATCATAAGCCGCGGCAATCTTCATTTGCTGCTCAATAGACAAACGTCGGCGACGAAATTTCTTTGCAACAATCTTCAGCAGTGACTGTTTCATTTCCTACTCCTTACCTAAAAGATAGTCTCGCAACTCCGACTGAAGCTTTTTCCGAGCATGAAACAACCGACTCATTACCGTTCCTTTTGAACATTTCATTACTCGACTTATTTCCTCATAGGAAAGCCCATCCACCTCACGCAACAGTATCACTGTCCGGTGAGCCGGAGTAAGTGTAGAAATAGCCGTCTTGACCCGTTCTCCGATCTCATATTGTTCACAATAATCTTCAGGATTCTCCATTGGAGCGGAGAGTACTCCGCGCCGCGGATGTTTGTCAGCCGCTTCTGCAAACGACTCCAACGTACTGCTCTCGCCAACGAAAGACTCCGTCCGGCGGTAACGCTTGCGGGAGAGATCGATCGCCAGGTTATAAACAATACGATAAAGCCATGTATAAAAGCTGGCGGTACCGCGGAAAGATGACAAACCGCGATAAGCCTTGATAAAAGCCTCCTGAACGACGTCTTCGGCATCTTCGAAGTTGCCAAGTACGCCGTAGGCTACGGAATGCGCCTTGCGTTGATATTTTTCCACCAACTGGCGATAAGCAGTTACATTACCTGCCAGCACTTGTTCAATAAGACGTGCGTCTTCGGCCGATGCCAAATCGCAAACCTCAACCTTTTCTGCGGACAGACTGATATTAA
>JAQTWB010000025.1 GCA_028689495.1 bacterium
ATATTTGGAGCGGCGGAGCCGCGACCAGACAACCATTATACCCCTCCAAGGAATTCAGCCAGCGCCGTAAGGCGCTGACAACAACAAAAAACAAAGTTCACTTGCTGTCTGTGCCTTACGGCACAGCGACTACGTCGGAAAACTCATAGTGGGAGGGGTATACTACCTTCGGGTTTTAAGCTCTTTGATTCGTTTGACGGCCTGCTGAGCGTATGAAGAACGAGAAAAATCATCCCGCAGCTTTTCCAAGGTAACAACTGCGTCATCAGTCGCACCAAGTTTCACAAAAGTATCGGCAAGGAAATAAAGTGCCGCCGGAGCACGATCGCCTCGTGGGTAAGCGCGATATACTTCGCTGAAGGCAACAACGGCCCTATCGTATTCCCCAAGTCCAACTTCAGAAATACCAATCCAAAACTGAGCATTATCGGCAAAAGGGGTCCCAGGTCGCTGAGAAACATAATTTTCAAATGTCGCCTTCGAAGCATCAAACTCGCCCATCCTGAGTGCCCGCAATCCTTCCAAAACACCGTCGCGATCTACGGGACTCATCCGTCGGGCCTCTGCATCATCCATCTGCAACAAGTCCTGCGGCACTTCGGCTGGTGGCGGCATTCTCCTGCTGACAGTTGAAAGAGTCTGCTCCAACTGTGCGGTACGTCCGGTCGCCACATATTCCAGCTCTTCAAGTTTACCGGTCAAAGCCTTCATTTCTTCTCTGATCTGCTCTATTGCCACAGATTGATCTGCCTGCAGCGAGCGCATATCAATAATCTCGTCGCGAATGTCACCAAACTTTCGGTCGACACCGGAGGAAGCACAGGCTGATACAACCAAAGAGAGAAAAATTATACTAATTGTGTTTCTGGTAAGAGATTTCATAAGAATTATGTCCAGACCACTATAACTTGGAAGTTAAAACAAAAAAGGCACCCCGAAGCGCTCTCTCAAGCGTCCAGGATGCCTTTGGATATACCAGTTATAGAACCGGTATAGAAGCGAAGAACTTACTTGCTTACAGCGAAGTGAGCACGTCGGTTCTTAGCCCAGGCTGCTTCATCATGTCCTGGATCCAGCGGCAGCTCTTCGCCGTAGCTGATTGTGCTCAGACGATCACCGGCAACTCCCAACTCTCTCAACAACGAGAAAACTGATTGTGCACGACGCTCACCGAGAGCCAAGTTGTATTCGCTTGTTCCTCTTTCGTCGCAATGTCCTTCAACCACAACCTTGACTGCTTCGTTAGCCTTGAGCCACTCAGCATTGGCTTCAATATTGCCACGAGCTGAGCTGTCGAGAGCAGAAGAATCAAACTCAAAATTTACATCCTTGAGTTCGCTGCCTTCGCCGGCCATTGGAATATTTCCTTCGCCGTAAGCGTCAGCATCATCAGCACCGGAAGAAAACAAGGAACAGGCTGGCAATGTAAAAAGAACTGCAACCGCAGCAAGAAACTTCAAACTTTTCATTTAATACCTCCAAGAGACATTATGTTAATTGAAACATGTTAATTAAAACGTACCCGACATCCAGCAGCCGCCCACACTTTCATTAAAAACTGTGTCGACACTGCTGTGACTAGAAATCAGTAACCCAACCGTCCACACTGCAACATCATCACGATCATCATACGGCGACAAACTATGACATACAGCTGAGATACGGTTGAAATTATGTGCTGCATGCGGTTGCCCACCATCTGATGAACCGAGTCCACATCAGGAAACACAAATAACGGCAAATTTACCGCCTTTCATGTCGCACCAAATATGTCCGGGATTCTGTCAGGTGAGACACCAGCCTGAGCGAATTCTGCGAACCCTATAACTCATTAACAAACAACTGGGAAGTGTAAATCTTCCTTTAACCCACCCGAAATCCAGAAAATCTTCACCAATTCAGCAAAAATATGGCAGCAGGTATCATACTACTCCATTACCCGCGACCAGGATGGTTGAGAATTATCCACCTGGGAAAAGGTAACCTGCCGAGTCGTTCCGGTCGCCAGGGTCATTACTGCGATATTCTTAACCCGATTCCTGGCGAAATCTGAAGCAAACGTAACGAACTGACCATCAGGTGACCATGACGGATCCTCATTGTTCCCGGCAAAGGTCAATTGGGTGCCTTTGCCTGCATCGAGGTTGGTCATATAAAGCTGGTTGCCGCCTTGGCGGCAAACATAAATAATTCGGTTGTCAGTAGGTGACCACTCTGGCGAAGTACAATAATTACTCGAATTGAAGCTGATCCGCCGAGCGCCGCCACCATTTCTATCCATGACGTAGATCTGCGGACCACCTGAGCGATTGGAGCAAAAAGCAACCATTGAACCATCGGGGGAATAAGACGGTGAGACATCGATCGAAGAACCGCGAGTAAGTTGGCTTATCACCCGCCCGCGACTATCCATACGGGCAAGTTTCATAATCCCGCCAAGGCCAATTGATGCGAGAATCTCATTGCTATTGCTACCCGGAACATAGACTGCACTCATCTCCAGCCCATCGCGATTTGTAAGCCGCTTTGGCTGACCACCCGAAGCCGACGTACTGTAGAGCTCAGGCTGGCGGGAACGATAAGATGTGTAAAGCAATGTTCGGGCGTTCTCATCCCAGGAAGGCGAAACCACGAGACCACGATCCCGTGTCACCTGCTTAAGTCCCGTGCCATCGAGCTCAACTGTAAAAAGCTCCTTGAAACGGCCCACCTGCCCAATAAACGCAATGCGCGAACCAAAGACACCCGAAGAACCGGTAAAAAACTTGATAATCTCGTTGGAAAAACGATGCGCGACCATTCGCATCTCGTCTTCCCGAGCCCGATACCTTTTGCCGACAACTGCGGTTTGTCGTTGCACATCGTAAAGAAAGAGCTCAATCTCCATCCGCCCTTCATTATCGAGTCCGGCAATGCGCCCCTTCACCAGTCCCTCGGCACCGATAATACTCCAGTCAGAAAACGCCGGATTATCGCACTTCCCGGGGGTTTCGACATACGAATCCTGATTAAGCACACTGAACAACCCCGTAGCCTGCAGGTTGCCACCAATAACTGCCGGAATCCCCTTGGCCACCTCAATCTTCCCCGCCTGGTCACACATCCTTGGCACAGCAATCGGAAATCCCGCTTGGGCACCGGTGATGTGCAAGTCAGTCTGAGCGTAAACTGGCATCGCCGTTACAAGCATAATTAGCCCGAAAATCGCTCTCATCATCAAACTCGCAGTTCTGTCTGAAACCGGAACAGCAATCTGGCGTTGGCGATAACTCATGAACATAGTCAGCATCTCGATATAATTGGGAGATTAAAAATAAGATATTGTCGCAACTTGGATAAACACTGCACCCAGCAAACAACCCTCGCATAACTACTAAATGATGCTGGCAAGCGCCATAGCCAAAGAACGGAAAAGCTGAAGCAAGACAAAATAGACCGCACGTAAGTTCAACATTTGCAATGTGGAAGGTTGGTGCCTTCCACTCCCGGTTATCGACAAAAAGACTCTCCTAGTAGGTTATGAAAATACGACATCCGAATCCCGAAATGGGAGTGTTGCGAAATGTTAATTTCGCAACACTCCCATTTGAGGAATTATTCTAGAGATTTTCGCAACTTTCGCCGAATACTCACTTGCTGGATTGGCCCTATCAACGGACGCCTTAAAGCGGAGAAAGAGTTGCGCTCAATCGTCATCACACTCATGCTGCTGCTATCGCTGGCGATTTTACCGCCAGGTAGTGCTTTGGCCAGCCCTGTCAATCTAGACACATCCTTCAGCGGTGATGGCGTTCTCTTCCAGCCCGCGACTGGCTATAGTGCCGGGATGTCTGATGACGCTCAATCAATTGCCCTAGACAGCAACGGGAAAGTGGTATTTTCTGGTTTCCTCTGCATCGGCTGGGCCACCCCCTGTATTACCGGCTTCTATTATTTCAGCACCTGGCGCTATAATCCCGATGGCACAGCAGATACATCGTTCAGCGGTGACGGCGTTTATGGCTGGTCTGGTGGTTATTACAGCCATGGTTACGATGTCAGCCTCCAGGGCTCACGGATACTGGTTAGCGGCTGGGGAGAAACGACCGGCACTGACGACGCCCAGCTCTTCGCCTTGACGGATACGGGAACTCCCGACACTACATTTTCCGGTGACGGTCGTGAAATAAGTGCCTATGCCGGCGAGTCTCCAGGATTCAAACATGCGGTAGATCCGGTGAGCGGAGACTACTATCTGGTCGGCGGTCGCTGGGACCAGTCTTTCATTTCTGTTTCGCGAATTTTTGCAAATGGTGGACATAACCCGGCGTTTTCGGGAGACGGAAAATTGACTCTTGCTCCTTTCAGCCAAAACTACACTCCAGGTATTGCCGTTGACAGCTCGGGACGAATAGTCATCGCCGGACAAGGACGACCCGGCGCAAATGCCGATCTCCTGATTATCAGACTCCTGCCAGATGGCAGTTATGACACTTCGTTTAGTGGTGACGGCATCTTCACTCATGATGGCGGCAACAATGGCGGCGTTGGTGGCACAAGTGACGCGGCAAACGACATCAAACTTGGACCCGATGGCTCAATATATGCCGTGGGCTCAAGCAGTGGAGACATGGTTGTCTGGAAACTGACTCCAGATGGAAATCTCGACACTTCTTTTTCTGACAACGGTTTCGCCAGCTTCGACAATGCTGCCGGAGGCAGTGGCAACGACTCAGGTAGTGAACTGGCACTCGACAGCATCGGCAATATCTATGTAGCCGGAACCAGCATTGGCCCATCAGCCACTCTCGATATGGCAATTTGGAAAATAAAGCCCGATGGCGCACTTGACACTGTTTTTGACGGAGATGGTGACTTTACCCAGGATGGAATTTCCGGAGCGTCACGCAATGAATACGCTGTCGGTCTAGCTCTTGACAGCAAGGAAGACATCTATGTTGCCGGTTATTACAATGATGTAAATTCCCGCCCACAGACTGTTGTTTGGAAACTAAAAAACCGCCTGGACCTTTATGGCACTGTCACCAGCAACGGCAACCCCTTGCCAGGAGTTACGGTTGACGGCGGCGCTCTCGGGACACAGGTAACAGATGCAAATGGCGATTACAGCTTCCCCGGACTGGAAAACAACACTGCCTATTCTCTGGCGCTGAGCAAATCGGGTTATACTTTTGCCAGCACACCTTCCGGCAATATTTCGGGGAACACCCGCGCGGATGCCACAGGGGCAATTCTTACCTGGTCAATTTCCGGCAATGTAACCCGAGGCGGCTCTCCTCTATCCGGCGTAACAGTTGACGGTGGTGCTTTGGGCACAACCACTACCGATACCCTCGGCGACTATTCCTTCTCCGCCATCGAGCACGGCACAGCCTATACAATCAGCTTCAGCCAAACAGGCAACAACTTTACACCGGCATCATATAGCGACACTCTCTCAGCCAATGCCTCGCACGACACTATTGCAGCACTTGACCTCCATATATTATCGGGAACGATCACCGCGGCTGGTCTGCCTTTAAGTGGGGTTACTGTTTCCGAAGCCACTGCCGGTAACGCCATAACTGATGCTTCTGGGAATTACAGCTTCACGCTTAACTACGGAGACAGTTATAATCTCAGTCCGCAGCTTACCGGTTACTCTTTCGCTCCAGCCTCAACTTCCGGGACAATCACTGGCGATAGCAGCGAACACTTCGCTGGCACACAGCTCAAGTATTCCATATCCGGCACGATCACGAGTTCAGGTGGTCCACTAAGTTGCGTCGCGATAAACGGCGGGGCACTGGGCACGTCAACGACAAATAGCAGCGGCGACTACAGCTTCAGCAATATTCCCCATGTCACAAGTTATACGATTACTCCAACACGTGCCCTCTACGCCTTCTCACCTGCTTTGGCGTCGGGAACTCTTACAGCTGCAGCAGTCCATAACTTCAGCGGCACGCTTACCGGCTTTGATGTTACAGGCAAAATAACTCTCGAAAACCTGGAGGCCACTCCACTTGCCGGGGTAACTGTAACCGGCGGCGGAAAATCTGCCGTGACCAACTCCACCGGAGAATTTACTCTGGAAAAAGTCGCCGTTGGCACACACGAAATTACCGCAACGCTGGCTGGTTATACGTTTAGTCCCAACTCTTCGCAGAGCGTAACCATCAGCACTGCTCCGGCGTCTCTTGCTTTCACGGCAAAGCCTACAGTTACAAATCCCGCCTATGCTTTCTGGAACGGCTTTCTCGGGATGATAAACATTCTCGAGGTGATGAATATTGGCGATGAGAACCTTGGCGTAAACCTCGTCGTTTACTCAATCGGCGGCAACGGTAACACAATCACAAAAAGCTGGACTATTCCGCCGCACAGCCAGAGAGATATCATCTTGAATGACCTTGAAGGTTTCGAGAAAGACACCTACGGGATGATTAAACTGGCAGCTTCGCACAACAACTTCGACGGAAGAGTCACCCTCTATCAGCCCGACACCTCCGGTGAGGTCGACTCCCAATACGGATTTGCGTTCTCTGAGCCGCTCAGGAACATAATCAAAGGCAAGAGCGCCGTGATGTTTAACTCCTATCACCCCGGCAACAACATTTTTGACGCCGAAAACACCGTCTACAACTGGCTGACAATCGGCAACATGAGCAATGCGGCAAAAAGCTTCACTGTTTCACGCGTTGACATGAGCGGCACAAAGGTCAGCGAGCAAGTTGTCACCGTGCCGCCGCTCGGCCGCCGCGACATCGACGGCGGACACGTAAACCCCGGTCCGAACAATGTCGGGACAAATATCATCACACCGACTGATAGCACCGCGCCTTACCTGGCGAATCTCGTCCGCTACGCCGAAGGCTCGAACTTCAATAGCTTTGACTATTCCTTCACCCTGCCCGCGTCGACTGGCGATAGCCGCACAATTTACGCGCCAATTTCTAGCGCCGCAGTGGAAAACTTTGTCGAAGTGGCAAACATTCTCGATGAGTCTGTAAACTACCGCCTGCGCTTCGTCGACAGCGAAGGCTATCTGCTTGCCGAAAACACCGTAACCCTTCCCGCCCTCTCGCAGCGCCATTTTCCAACAATGGGGCTTCTTGCCACAGGCGAAGCAACAACGGGCTACGTGGCAATTACCCCGGACAAACCAAACTCGCTTATTGCCCAGAGTGTCTTTTATCACCGCGAGCTTTCAAACCGCTCGATTCAGACAGCCTACGCCTCTCCGGCACGAGAAGCCTTCGGCACGGTGATGTATACAACCTACAACTTCTTTCTCGGCATGGATAACCTGATGCGGGTGATGAACCTCGCCGATAGCGAAAGCAACATCGCCTATTCGCTGCCCGATGAACGCAGCAAAGCCGGAGAACCGCTGACTCTTTTGCCCGGGGCAACTTCTACCTTCGATTTACGTAAAGCAAACAGACGCTCCGATGGCTACGGCATTGTGTCAATCAACACTTCGACTCCCGGCGCCATCGCTTCGGAACTCGTGCGCATCAGGCAACTCACCTCCGGCAAACTCGAGTTCGCCATCGATACCCCAGCGCGGTGAAAATATAATGAAAATACGCGCCAGGATGGCGCGTCTACTTAGACAACAGTTGCCACAGGAAAAGAAATATTACATATACACATTAACGTTAGCAGGGCTGTGTAAACTTTCGCGGATACCATATGACTACATTTCTTATTCTCGGCGGACTGATTATTTTGCTCGTTTTTGGCTCCTTGCTGGCCGTTGGCTTTTTGCCAAGTGACACCCTGCAAAGTATTCTTGAGAAGGTTAAAGGGAAGAACGAGGAATAATTCCCCGTCATGGTCGGGCGGACCGAGCGTTATCGCACTGAGTTCTGATCTGCGGTCTTTATTTCACAGGTGTTTTCACACACTGACGCACGTGCTGCTCACAACGGGCGAGCACCTCGTCTGCCGAAACATCTTCTGCGGTTGTGGCAATTGGCTCACCAACAGTAACCGTCACCACAGTCCCTGTCGGCACCGGGCCAAATTTTCTCGCCGCAAGACACCAGGCGCCATCAATCGCCAGAGGAATTACTGGCGCACCGGGCATTGACTTCATCAAGGCGGCGAGGCCCGCCGGGCGAAATTGACCGGGTATTCCGGTTCTGGAACGAGTCCCCTCGGGAAATATCGCCACGGTCCAGCCCTCCTCCGCAGCACGCCGGCCGTATTTGATAAGCGCCGGGAGCGCCTTGCGCGGATCTGACCTGTCGATCAGCAATGCCTGTGAATAACGCAGATTGACTGACACACTTGGCACACCGCGGCCCAACTCCTGCTTGGCGACAAACTTCGGCGACAATCTGGCAAACAGCGTATATATTATCGGGATGTCGTACATCGACTGATGATTGCTGACGATAATCGCCGGGCCGGAGATCGCAGGGATCTCACCGCGCACAACAAACTTCGTCCCGACAAGACGCAGGCAAGTTTTGATTGCCCGGTTCAACGCCAGCTCAGCCAAGTGATAATTCTTTGCTCCACCAATCAACCAGGCGAGGCGAAGAACAAACTCGAAAACAATCAACGTGCTGATAAACGCCAGATAAAAAACAACTCCCAGCAGGTAATCAATCGCGCGAAATTTAATTGCAGCAGGAAGCGGCTTTTTCGTATCGGCACTTACGCTCTCCGGTATCGCATCATCACTTGACACTACCCGCCTCCTCTCTTCTTATTCTCAGTTCAAATCGCCAAAGCCACTGTTTGAGGTAATTCTCAACCACACCGCCAAGGTGCTCGGCAAGGCGAAAATACGGCTCGCGCTCTTGATAAACCTTGCGCCAGTAATCCGCTCTATCTTCATCCTGACGACGATGAATCTGGCGCGTGCGATCGAGATAGTTTGCCAAAATCACTTTCGCTACACCTAAACCGCGCTCAGTGGCCAGCAAGCGAGAAACATCGTCTATAGAAAATCTTTGATAATCGTCTACAAGTTCCGCCGCCTGCGGTAAAAGTAATTCACAACCAGGTAATGCCCTATCTCCTGGCAAAGCAACACTGCTGGCCAGCCCGGCTTCCAGCAGCTCCTGCGAATCAGCACCTAAATCATTTATCAAAATAATACCGACTCGCGCCGGGCGAGGATTAAATGTCTGGCCTGCTGGCCTTGAGAAATCATGCTCCAGCCAACCACCATTATTTAATGCCCAGGTAAATACCCGGCAAAGTGATTCCCGATCGAGCGACAAGCCGGATCTGGACAATACCCCAGAAAAATGGTGCGAATGCAGGGAAATATCGTCGCGCCCTCGCTCGTCTGTCTGATAACCACTCTGATCTGGATGATGATTGTCGGTCATTGCTGGTTATTTTCCCCGGTGTTCTATTTCTGGCTGTCTATTGATAACATTACGAGAAATTGCCATTACTGGAGCTAGAATTGCCCCTGAATTCAAATGCTGGTGAACTCCCGCCCAGTGGCCCAAACTCCTGCGCCTTTCAGGCGAACGGTTGAAAAACGCGCACAAAAAGCACTAACTATCTAGCACGAAGGACGAAATTAACGCGATGTTCAGACAAAAAAAACTCCTTTCCGGTCAAAACCTCGCTAACAGCCTACGTGTTATACCCGGGGTAATTCTCAGCTTCATCATGCTGCTACTTGTTGTCCAACCCGCCATCGCCGAATATATCGACCCGGGAGGTGTAAAAGTCACAACCCCGTTCCACAAACCTGAAATCAAGTCCCTGCCACTCGGGGATTACGAATACGCCGTTCGCTGGGAAAGGATACCGGTCGCCACAGCCTATATAAGCAGCCGGAGGAAGCATAATACCTACATCGTTGAGACGAAAATCAAGACCGGAAGTGTAATCGACATATTCTATCGCCTGCGCCACAAAAGCCGCAGTATCTTCTCCGCCGAAGATTTCCGCCCGATGTCATTCTTTATGAGCCAGGTAGAAAACGGCCGGAAGAAAAATCGCGATATCACCTTCTTTAAAAACGGCAAAATCAAAACTGAGCGGGTAACCCAAGGCGAACAACAACCAACTACCGAATTCAAAAGCAACAATCAGACACTTGATCCCTACACTGGTTCATTCCTCGCCCGGGCGATCCCACTTAAAACCGGCGCGGAAGAGTCTTTTGATATATTTAACGGACGCCATCGTTTTCTGATTGTCTTCAAAATCGAACCGAAGGAAACAATTCAGATCGGTGAGAAAACTTACAACACCATTCCCGCCTCACCCAAAGTCACACGGCTCACCGAAACTGAACCAGAAAAGCGCCTTCGTGAAGCGCGCATCTGGATTACTGACGATGAATCACGCGATATTGTCAAGGTGGAGAGCGAGGTCTGGGTCGGTTCAGTTACGGCTGAACTGGAGAAATTCACTTCATTGGCAGATATCGAAGCAGCAGAAGCGGCAAAGGCCGCCATGGCAAAGCATGCGACAGATGGCATGATTACCCCAGAGCAGCCTGCTGAAATCAAATAAACGTTAAAACGATTTTTTGAAGCGGTATTTCAGTGCAGCTGTTCGCGCACACCGGATGGCAGCCCGCGCTCGGTCGCCAGAAGCTCGACGAGATTGGAGTTCTCCTCAACATCCTGAACCATTTCTTCCAGGGCGTAGATAATTTCTTCCCGATCTTCGGTAGTTTCGCAGTTTCTTGGCCTACCCATTTCAGTATCCTGATGTTAGAGGTAATGTCACTTTCTGGGCGTGTTGAAAAACATTCCCTTTTCCGGCTGAGAACTGTCAGCTGAGAACGCCATGTGAGGCGGGGCAGAAAAACCTGAAAAATCCTCCTGCAGAATGCAAAGTATCGTGTATGCCCCGCTCGTATAAATTCAGATGCTGGCCACAGAAATCGGCCTGTAAAAAGATGTCACGATAATGAAACCACAAGTATTCTTTACCGCTATTGCTGGGCTCCTGGTCTTCTCCGTGTTAGGGCTAATCAAATATTCCCAAATAAATACGGCAATCGAGGCCGGAAAATCCCGCGTCATGCCACCGAGCGCAGTAACAACTGCCGTAGTTGAAGAATCACTCTGGGATATTACAGTGGATTCGGTAGGGACACTGGCCTCGGTGCAGGGGGCTGAGCTCAGTGCTCAGGCGGCCGGACGGGTTATCAAGGTTGCCTTCACTCCTGGCAGCCAGGTCGAGACAGGACAAGTACTCATCGCCATCGACAGCGATGTTGAAGTTGCACAACTAAAAGCAGCCAAAGCCGAACTGGAGCTTGCGGCAATCAACAACAAACGTCAGGAAAAGCTACGCGAGATGAAAGCAAACTCCGAGCTCGATCTCGATCTGGCAAAAAGTGAATACTCCCGCGCCCAAGCCACTGTCGAGCAGTTAACTGCACTAATTGAAAAGCGTCAGGTTCGCGCCCCCTTCCCTGGCATCGCCGGTCTTAACTTTGTTCAGGAAGGTCAAACAGTCGCAGTCGGCACAACGCTGTTGACTATCTCGGAGCTCGACAGCCTGCATGTTGATTTTAATATTCCACAATCAGCAATAAGCCTGATTAAGGTTGGCAATGAACTTACGGTGCAATCGGACAGTTTCCCGGCCAAACCCTTCCTTGGGCATGTCATTGCCATCGACAGTGCCGTTAATGAAGTAACACGTACACTGGCGATACGAGGGGTGGTTGACAACAAGGAACACCTTCTGCTGCCCGGGATGTTTGTCAGCGTCAGTACGACTCAGCCCGAGAAAAAGAAAGTGCTGGCAGTTCCCTCCTCAGCAATCAGCTACGCACCCTATGGCAATACCGTCTTTCTTGCAGTTAAAGACGAAACTGGCGCACTTGTATCGGCCACTTCGGCGGTGACACTCGGATTGAAAAAAGGTGACCTTGTGGAAGTCATATCCGGTCTTAAAGCCGGAGATAAAATTGTCACCTCCGGTACATTCAAACTTCGTCCAGGAGAGGCATTACAGGAGAACAACAGCGTCGCCCCGACGAACGAACTGAACCCCGAGCCGGCCAACACATAAATTGCTGAACTGACACTGATCGACTCTGGTAATGCAGCAACTTGTCTGGCTTTGAAAAATAACCGCTCGGAAAACAAATTGACAAAAGCACATGAACATCACTGACATTTTTATCCGCCGTCCTGTCCTGGCGATCTGTATCAACATCATTGTCCTTGTCGCCGGGCTTCAGGCTATCAACACTCTGACAACGAGGCAGTATCCAAGAAGTGATATGGCGGTTGTCAAAGTAACGACAACCTACATCGGCGCCAGCTCCGATCTCGTCCGCGGCTACATCACAACTCCGCTTGAAAAGGTTATCGCCAGCGCCGATGGCATCGACTACATGGAGTCGTCGAGCAAACAGAGCGTCAGCGAAATTTCTGCTCACCTTCGCCTGAACTACGATACCAACGATGCCCTGTCGCAAATTCAGGCGAAAATCGCCGAAGTCAGAAACCAGCTGCCATCCGAAGCTGAAGCACCGATAATCAGCATTGAAACCACCGACAACCGCTTCGCCTCGATGTATCTGAGTTTCTATTCCGAGGAGCTCGACCCCAGTCAGATAACCGACTACCTGCTACGCGTCATTCAGCCGCAATTGTCGGCGGTGCCCGGCGTGCAAAAGGCCGACATCCTTGGCGCAAGAACCTTCGCCATGCGCGTCTGGTTAAAACCCGATGCCATGGCTGCCCGGGGGGTATCTCCAGCAAAGGTGTGGCAGGCCCTGCAGCAAAATAACACCGTTGCCGCTCCGGGCAGCACCAAAGGCTCGATGGTTAGCATACCTCTTGCGATAAACAGCGATCTGCAAAGCGTAGAAGAATTTCGCCAGCTCGTTGTCAGCTCCAGCGATGAAAAACTGGTCCGGCTTGGCGATATCGCAGATGTTGTACTTGGAGCTGAGCAATACGACGAAGATGTGCGTTTTGACGGCAAACCGGCAACCTTCATGGGTATCTGGGTGCTTCCCAATGCAAACTCACTTGAAGTCATCAAAGCAGTGCGCAAGGAATTTCCGGCAATTCGTGCCAATCTTCCCGGAGGTATGCAGTTCGGTGTACCATACGATGCGACAAAGTACATCGAAAACTCAATCGACGAAGTATTGAAAACACTCGGCGAGACTGTCGGCATCGTCGTCTTTGTCATTTTCCTCTTCATCGGCTCACTGCGCTCGGTTCTTGTGCCGGTTATCGCCATTCCGCTTTCCCTGCTCGGCGGTGTAGCACTGATGCAGGCAATGGGTTTTTCACTTAATCTTCTCACTCTTCTGGCGATCGTGCTGGCGGTTGGGCTCGTCGTCGACGATGCGATTGTCATGCTGGAAAATGTCGAACGCCATGTCAAAGAAGGATTGCACCCGGTAAAAGCAGCCCTTGTCTCGGCTCGTGAGCTCGCCGGGCCAATTATCTCAATGACAATTACCCTGGCTGCAGTTTACGCTCCGATTGGCATTCAGGGTGGACTCACGGGAGTACTCTTTCGCGAATTTGCATTCACACTGGCTGGCGCAGTCTTTATCTCCGGTTTTGTTGCCTTGACTCTTTCACCGGTGATGGCAGCAATGCTGGTCAAAGAACGCCGCCATGACCACAGCGAAGAGAACTGGCTACAACACCGCATTGAAACCGACTTTGGCAAAATTCAAAACAAATATCGCCAGGTTCTACAGCGAGCACTGCAATACCGCCCGGCGCTTACTCTGGCTGCGGTAATGATTGCCTTTCTGGCCCTTCCTTTCTACCTGTTCTCGACCAAAGAACTAGCGCCAAAAGAAGACCAGGGTATTGTTTTTGGCATCGTCAATGCATCTCCATACTCGACACTGGAGCAGACAAATATTTTCACCAAAGAAGTGGCCAAGGTCTTCAAGACTTTCCCCGAATATGCAACATCTTTTCAGCTGACTGGCCCCTCTTTCGGTTTCTCGGGCATGGTGGTCAAACCGTGGTCAGAACGAAGCCGCACAACAGAAGAAATGACCGGCGAAGCCTGGGGAAAAGCCGCAGCAATACCCGGGGTCCAGGTTATCATGACAACTCCAGCTGCCCTGCCCGGTGGCAGCAACTTTCCGGTTGAACTGGTAATCACAACAACACAACCAGCTGAACGTCTACTCGAATACGGTGGCAAGCTTGTCGGAGCTGCGTTTGCCAGCGGTAAATTTATGTACGCCGACATGGACCTAAAATACGACCTACCGGAAGCGACGATTACCCTGGACCGCGAAAAAATCGCCTCTATGGGGCTAACGCTCCAGGATGTTGCTCAAGATATTTCGGCAGCAACCGGTGGTGGATACGCCAATCGCTTCAATCTTCAGGGCCGAAGTTACAAAGTGATACCTCAACTGGAACGAAAGGCCCGCCTTAATGCCGACGACCTCCTGAAACTTCATGTCCGCGGTCCCAACGGCACACTCATCCCACTCGGCACTGTCGCGCACATTGTCGACTCGGTGACTCCCCGCGAATTGAAGCGCTTTCAGCAGTTAAACTCGGTGACGATACAGGGGGCGATTCCACCAGGTGTTTCGATTAACGATGGGCTGACTGCGCTGGAAAATACTGCCGCCGAAATACTTCCGCCAGGGTTTACACTGGACTACGCCGGAGAATCCAGACAACTTCGTCAGGAAGGTTCAAAAATGCTGACAACTCTGGGACTTGCACTGGTGCTTATTTATCTCGTTCTCGCTGCGCAATTTGAAAGCTTCCGCGACCCGTTTATCATTCTCGCCGGCTCTGTTCCACTGGCACTGGCAGGTGCATTGTTCTTCTCTTTCCTCGGCTTTACCACAATCAACATCTATTCCCAGGTTGGTCTGGTCACCCTGGTCGGTCTTATTGCCAAAAACGGAATTCTGATTGTCGAGTTTGCCAATAATCTGCGTGAACAGGGTCACGACAAAATGTCCGCAGTAGTCGAAGCCGCAAGCACAAGACTGCGGCCGGTGCTGATGACCTCGGTAGCAACTGTCGTCGGTCACTTCCCGCTGATACTGGCGACTGGGGCCGGAGCCGCTGCAAGAAACAGCATCGGTATTATGTTGGTCTCGGGAATGATTATCGGCACAGCCTTCACACTGTTCATCGTGCCAACAATCTACCTGCTGTTTTCCGGAAGCAGGCATTCTCTGCTTGGAGTAAGCGCCGACGAGGGGAAGAGCGAAACAACCTCGGCAAAGCCACATTGAAAAAGTTCCAGCTAAAGGTCTCAGCTATGAAATTTACCAGAAAACATATATCGCTGATTGCCGCGGCCGCGCTGTCCTCATGCTCGGTTGGACCCGATTATTTTGTTCCTGATTTAAAAATGCCGGAAACATTTGTCTCAAAGGCTGAAATACCAACGACTGATAATGTCTGTTCAACCCAACCCTGGTGGTCTTCTTTTTCATCCCCTATCGTAAGTGAACTTGTCACAAGAGCGCTTGAAAAGAACCTCGACATCACCCAGGCACTGGAACGGGTGCAACAGTCAGAAAATTTGAGACGCGAAGCGATATCTGCCTTCTTGCCTGGGGTAGCCGTAAATGGCGGCAGCGAGAAAGGCCGAAGTTCCAGTGCCCGATTCCCCGGTGGGGCATCCGGTGGCTATACTTACAGCGTTTATAACACGGGACTGGCCGCCGACTGGTCAATCGACATTTTTGGCGGATTAAGACGCGGGCTTGAGGCACAGTCAGCACTCCACGAATCCGAACAGGATCGACTGACTCTGACTCGTCTATATACAGCGACCCAAGTAGTCAGTGCCTTTGTTGACTTAAAAGAAGCCGAGCAACGAGCGCGTATCGCCAACCGACACATGAAGCTTCAGGAAGAGACATTGCGCATCTCCAGGGCAAGATTCTCCGCCGGCGAAACTCCGGAGCTGGACGTGCTGCAAGCCAAGGCAAGACTGTCGGAGACCAGGGCAACGCTGCCGCCAATCGAACTTGCCGTTAAACAGAACATCAACCGTATCGCAATAATGCTCGGAGAATATCCTGTTGATTTTCTTGCTTCAGAACTTGGCAAAAAAATTCTCGCCGAAAGGACTGTTCCACGTTTCCATGGCTCTCTGAATACCGGCACTCCGGATCAAACTGTTCGATTACGCCCCGATGTTGCCGCTGCTGAACGCCGCCTTGCCGCTAACACCGCGCTAATTGGTGTAGCGGTAAGTGAGCTTTATCCAAAAATATCTTTAGGTGGCTCTATTGGCCTGGAGGCTGCTGATTTCTCAAACCTCCTCGACGGTGCTGGCACCTACCGCTGGGGACCATCGTTATCCTGGCGCCCTTTTGACAACGGAACTCTTCGGGCGCGAGTCGCCGCCGCCGACAGCCGAGCCCGGGAAAGTATGGCTGCTTATGAACAAACAGTCCTTCAGGCAATTGCCGAGATTGAAAACTCGGGCGCCTGGTATAACAGCGAACTTGAACGGCGGCACCTGCTAAAGAAAGCACTTTTCGACGCCGTGCAGTCACTGCAAACCGCCAAAGCCCAATATGAAGTTGGCGCAACGGATATTGTCTCGGTGATGGAAGCAGAAAAAGCTGTGCTCGCCAGCCGCAGCAATCTTGTTAATGCCCGGGCTGGCGTCAGCAGCGCCTTGCTCGCGCTTATTCAGGCCAGCGGCTCCTGTGCTGAAAAGTTGCCAGTTGCAAAAGGTGAAGACGAGAGTAATGCAAATTAAGACGATAGGTGATTCCCTGTTTAAACCTTAGGTAAAGGTGAAGAGAGACAAAATTGCCTCTCTTCACCTGTGAGTGAGTTAGCCTCGTCCTTTTAGGCGTGGCAACATACACGAAACGTCATAACCCGCTGCTGAAAGTTCGATTGCCGCCAAACGCATTTCGTTGGCGATTGTGTTACCTCCCTCATTGAGCTTTTTCAAAAAAGCTCTGCCAATATCTCCATGCAGATAAATCGCCATCACGGTCAGAATTCGGAATGGAAGATCCAATTTCCAATCAAGAGGTTCAGCATCCAACATTCTTTTAAGCAAATGCATGCGAAACAGCACTTTATGCTTTTCTGGAACCTCAAGTTCCACCGAGATATTCTTTTTGACAAATAAACCTACCTTCCTGGTCGTTCTGGTCGCGTAATCCCGCACAGAAAGACGAAGAAGGTGTAGGTAATGCGACGGGAAGAGTGGGTGGTCCAGTTCATGACTTTTGTCCAACTGTTGCGAAAAAGGACAATTGGCCATCAATGACGCATAGCTGGGTGCATTTTGCACATCAGTCAAATACGCACCCGCACTTAGGTAATTCTCCCGACTCGCCATCTCCCGCAAAATTTCCAACCGCGTTGGATAATTCCGAAGATTTTCCTCCAGATGAGCTTTAATAAACTCATCGATTCCATGGACATCAAACAGCAGCATGTCTTCAATTGCCGTAGATACCTCTACCGGGCAATTTGTAAACAGCTCGAGCAAATTGCCTTTGACGATTTTTTCACTGATTTTTTCGCGACCAGAAAGTATATGACTTCCCTCAATAAGGCGCAGACTATGGTCCAGCGAACTATCGCTGAAATTTGGATCGACCAGCAACTGACCATGACGGGCCATGACGTCAGAAAATGAGATATTCGAATCTGATAAATTAGCACTCATACTAAAACCTCCAAAAAATTATAAAACAGGGAATCTTCCCATCGACGACATGGAAAGATCCGGACACTTCTACCCAGAAATAATGCCGAGTGTATTACTGATAGTTTGGTGATAGTCAAGGCAGATAGCCGGCGTATCGGGCGCTTACCGAGACGCTCCCGCATAACCATCCGTAATATCAGCGTTTTTTGCTGGGTTCGGCTGGGACCGGGTTACTTTGCTGGGTTCGGCTGGGACCGGGTTACTTTGGGTTCGGCTGGGACCGGGTTACTTTGCTGATTTCGGCTGGGACCGGGTTACTTTGGAATTACTTGGCAATCCCCTGATCCTGGGCGTCGACCAGTGTCAGGTGATCTTTCCGAGCGTCAGCTTCCCGGACCTGCAAAATAATCTCGTCACCGGGGCGGCGCGAAGTCCGGCAACCGTGACGGGCGGTGCGAAAAGGATACGAAGCGGCAAAAAGTTCGACCTCGGCAAAAGCCCGAGAGCCATCAACTTTAACGACAACGGCCTTAAGCTCCTTGATTTTCTGCTGCTCAAGGTAACGCAAAATCCAGTAGCGACCGCGCTCCCGCTGAATTGTCCGTGCCTCGGAGATAGAACCCTCAACCGAGTGCCCAATTTTCAATAGCTCCTCTCCACTATAAGGTACTCGGCCTGGCAACAAGGTGCTCAGCAGCTGACGCTGGTTTAACAGGTCGATATAACGACGAATCGGCGAAGTCAGATGGGCGTAAGCCGAAAGGCCCAGTCCACTGTGCGGCAAGGGCTCAACACCAAGCAAAGAGCGCTTGAGCCCACTCCGTTCGTAATATTCCCGGGCCGGCCCTTCAGGGACTGTATCCAGTTTCTCCTGTGGCACTTCGTCTGGTGCTTCCTGACTGCGATAGAGAATGGCAACTCCGGCCTCCTGGGCCAACACGCAGGCGGTCTCATTGGCGAGAATCATCATCTCGGCAACAAGTTTTCTCGACGGCGTTTCTTCCTCCACGACTGAAAGACTGACCTTGCCTTTGCGATCAATCACAGACAGGACCTCACGGCGACTAAACTGATAAGCGCCATTTTCCAAACGCCGGGTTTCACAGGCGACGGCTACATCCCAAAGGGCAAACAGGTCAGCAGTAAGCTCGCTCTCGCCAGGATTGGCTGTCTCAAATAACTGATCAACTTCGTTATAGGTCAAACGCTTTTTCACAGTCAGAACGCCTGGTCTCATCTCGCGGCGGATGACCCGCATGGCGTCATCAAATTCAACAAAAAAGCTAAGTGTCAGTCGCGGAACCGCGGCTACAAGGCTGAGCGCCTGATGAGCAAGCGGCAGCGGCAACATCGGATATTCCGCATCGGGACAATAAATCGATGTAGCTCTTGTCCGCCCTTCGCTGTCGATTTTTGTCCCCGGTAACACAACAGAACTTACATCACTGATATGCACTCCAACGCGGACACGGCCTCCTTCCAGACGCTGAAAAGAGATGGCATCATCAAAATCCTGCGTTCCCTCTCCATCAATTGTATACGCAGTAACATCGCTAAAAATATCACGCCCGGCAAAAAACTCGGCCCCTTCTCCTGCCGCGACAAACTGCTGTAGAATCGACTCGGCTTCTTCTTCGACATCATCCGGAAAATCTGTCCCGCGACCCAGGCGACGAATAGTCATATCTTCGTCTTCGATGAAGATACCTGCCCGGCAGAGCAGCTGAAAAGCCGCCTGTTCAGACGAGCCTGGAGACGACATTTTCACCGCAGCCAGCAAATCGTCTACAACTAATTGTGCCTCCTTCGCCGTTGGCGAACTTCGTCCATGGACAGCAAAATCAACCAGTACCCGGGTATTACGCGGCAGTTCTTCCTCAACTTCACCTTTTTCTGCCCCGCGTTTTATCCGTTGCAACAGAAAATCAACAAGCTTCCGACGCTCAGCTTCGCGCCGCTCGGCCTGGGCCAGCTGCTGCCGCATCTCCTCCACAGCTTCTGCCTTTCGCGGAGCAAAGCCGCGATTCCCGCGCTTAAAAAAAAGCCTGTCATCTATCAAGGCAAACTGCATCGCAGCAACACACTCCGCCTTGAGATTGCCAAACATCACATCAGTCAACTCGGGCACGGTAAACTCCCCGCCACCCTCAGACTGCAAAAGCCAAAGATCTTCCATGCTGATATCCACTTTCCGCTCTTCAACCCTTCGGGCAAACGCCCGAAGTTCCTCGAGAATCTGGGCTTGCGCGGTAGCGGCAATCAGCTGAGGATAAACTGCAAGACGGGTCGGTTGAAGCTGAAGCTCTCCGCCATCCATATTGAGCAAGCGAAACTTGCCTTTAAGCTCAGAGAGTACGGCGGCAAATTGAGGTTTGCCATGCAATTCATAACTGACAATCGATCCCTGAGATATTTTATTACTCAGGGTTTTAATGTTCATGGAGGTACTCGACGACTTGTTATTGGGTGCCCCGTTTGGCGCCGCAATAGCAGATCTTGATGAAGATTTTGGCAACATGATGACTCAACACCTGGAAAAAATCGAACTGGACGAGTTATATACGCGTTGTATACGCGCATGTATAAGCGTAGAGACGGCAACTAACCCATAGGGGGAAACGGCCCGCCGAGAACCGTCTCATAATAAAATTTTCCCGCGCTCGACCTAATAGTTTTAAATTACGGCTTTAGTTCAGAACACTAATGGTTTAGAATATCAACTTTCCGCGCCACTTTCTCGCCATGCGTTGCCTTTTTAGTATAGTTTTGCTAGGTAATCCCCGCCCGAGGGATATCGCTACGGTCCGCTGCGGCAATATCCTGCTTTGGCACTCGTCGTAACCAGGATCAGGTTAGGACGAACGTTAGGATGAACGTCATGATGAACCCGGTTATAAATGATCTTTGTTGGTTATTCGCCAATATAAGGTATGTGGCAGAATTCTTCTTGCACGATTCATCTGGCTCGGCGAACAGTGAACGAAGAAAATAGTCTGGCGCCAATAAATCAAGGCCGTTAATAGTTAAGGCCAAAAGTTTAATTAATCTGTCCGGACAATCCGGATCGACAGTTTCAGTAGAGATTCCACAGATGGCACGCAGTCAGGACAATCGCGCACGGGTTAATTTGAGCAGGGAGTTTCCCATGTCTCACCGCTGGGCGCTTAAAAAAGGCACTCCACTGCTCTTGGCATTTCTACTGGTCAGTATCCTCTCCCTGGCAATCTCAATCGGCCTGGTTAGCTATATCCAGGATGAATTTCTCAAAAAAAGCTCCGAACTTGGCTTGCTGATTATTTCAATACTCTCCTTCCTCATCTGGCTGGCCAGATTCCTTCTGCTGGAACTTGAACTCCGCTGCTATTACTATGGTGTCGAATCTGGACATTTTGTTTTTTCCAAAGGCATTTTCCTCAAACAGCGTGCATCATTTCCGCTCAGCCGAATCACCGACCTTTACGTTGACCGAACATTTGGCGATTTTATTTTCGGGCTTTATAACCTTCACGTCTCGACACCAACGGTACATTCTGGAGAATTTGCCCGAGTTCTCGGCCTCAATAAAAAAAATGTGGATGGACTACAACGCCGCCTGTCACAACTTGTTGAAGAAGGCGACTTCCATATCGAGAACATTGATAACTTTGTTTCTAACCTTGCCGAACGTGGCAGTCGTCTCGGCGGAGGTGGCAGTGCCGCCAACAAAAGATCTTCTTCTTCAAAATATGCCCAACATTACGACGAAGATGATTCGGCCGAAATGAATAGTCCCGCAGCCGCTTCGCGTTCCAGCAGGACCAGCAGCCGAATTTCCAGCTCACGTAAAACCTCGCGCTTTTGAGATGCGATTTTAAGGTGCCATGCAATTACCGGTGCCAATTTTTTTACTGTTCAAATTTTTCTTTAGGCGTTTTTCTCAAGCTCACAAAGTAAATTACCTCAGCCACACAAACTAACACCTGACAGATCCGCTATCCAACAATGAAAATTATCAGCTGGAACGTAAACGGCATAAGAGCAATTGCCAAAAAAGGCCTGGGGGAAACCATCGCATCACTCCAGCCTGACATAATATGCCTGCAGGAAGTCAAGGCTAACGCCTCCCAGCTAAATGACGTTCTTACCGAAACTCTACCAGCATATGAAACGATACTTCTCGCGGAGGCCAGCAAACCCGGCTACTCAGGCGTCGCCACTCTGGCGAAAAAAGGACTAACCGCCCCCAGTTCGTCAAGCACGGATATTGGTCTTCCCGAATTTGAGAACGAGGGGCGCTTTAACGTTCTAAAATTTTCAAATTTCCTTCTCTACAATGTCTATCTTCCTTCGGGGACAACTAGCGAAGAAAGACAGAATAAAAAATATCTCTGCCTTGAACTTTTCCTCGAGCACCTGAAGTCTCTCTCCCAGGCCGAGCAAAAGAAACTTATAATATGTGGCGACTTCAACATCTGCCACAAGGCTATCGACATCCACCATCCCGAAACTGCGGAAAAACGCAAACTATCCGGTTTCCTCCCTGAAGAACGAGCCTGGATGGATGAGATTGTATCTTTCGGCCTGACTGACAGCTTCCGCAAGCTACACCCAAAAACAAAAGACACCTATAGCTGGTGGACCTATCGTGCCGGAGCCCGAGAAAAAAACCTTGGCTGGCGCATCGACTATTTTTTTATTGGCGCCATGGTTCTGCCTCACCTGAAAAAAGCGGAAATCCATAGCTCGTATCCCGGATCTGATCACTGCCCCATCTCAATTACACTGAAGAAGGAGTAAGATGATGAGGCGCTTTTATGCAATCATACTGCTCTTGCTGATTGCAGCTGCTCTTTTCCTGAACTTTCCTGTTGATTCGGGGCTAGTTCGTCAATGGCTGGGACTGGGCCACGTGATTATTGGCCTGCTGCTCGCTCTAGTCGCAGAAACATTTATTCCCCGCAAGATTACAAGCTGCGTTTTCATCTCTGTCGCCTTGTCCTCCGCAGCCGAACTTCTTCAACCTCTTTTTGGTCGTTCGGATTCTCTGTCCGATCTGGCTTTTGCAATATCTGGAGCTCTTCTACTACCTGTCCTCAAGCATAAAAAATCCGACATCAAGCCATCGTTCATTGTCCTGCCCGCGCTCTCTTTATTCTTTTTTGCTCTGGCTATTTCTCCATTGATTACTAGCAGTATGACAAGGTTTGAACAAAAAGCAGCCTTTCCACTGATATTTGCCTCAGACAGACCTGAAACCCTTGCCTGGGCTACTGAAAAAACAAAAAAAAACCTGCCTCGTTTACCTATTGAAATAGCGTTTGATCCTCTGTTGCAAATGAAATGGTCTGACTATTCCCAGCTGGAAATCAGTTTCTACGCCGAGCAGGAGGGCCAGCACTTAAACCTGCGCCTCGATGACAACGGCGACTGCGAAGAATTCGCCGACCGACTCAATCACAGCTGGATAACTAAAACTGGCAAGCAGACAGTGCGTTTCAACCTGAAAAAGCACCACATGACTGATTCACTCAGACCTTTTAATTACTGCTGCGTCAGTCGCATCATTATCTTTTCTCCAAAGGGGAATAACGACATTGTCCTTCAGAACATCAAATTGCGGTAATTTTCGCCATCTATGCCATGACAAAACCTCGAAGTTTTTGCTATAGATAACCCCGAAATCGCCAATGCTATGGAATAGTGATGCCGAGAAAACAATGCCGAGAAAACAATGCCGAGAAAGCAATGAGTAAAGAACCTGCCGAACAGAACAAAGCTGAACCAGGCAAACCTGGTGCAAAACAAGCCGGAGCAATGCCACAGCTTAAAGTCGTAAAATTTGGAGGCTCAACTCTGTTTGAACAGGATCAACTGCTCCAGGTATGTCGGATCATCCGGGGATATGCGTCCAACACCTCTTCACTTGTCGTTGTCGTCTCAGCTCGCCGCGTTCTCACCGACAGTTTTGAAAATCTGGCACGTTATGCCATTGAAAAATCTCCCTCAACACAAGAAAACATAAAAACTCTGCTTGAGCAGATTAAACAATCAGCTCTTTCACCATTTCCCGAAGGACACCCGGGACAAAGTGAATATAACGCCGATGTTGAAGCGATACTCGCCCGTGTAAATGACCTGCTACCAGGGGCACATGGCGCGACGGAACAATCCCTGGAAATTTTAAGTGACGAACTTATGGCATGCGGTGAACTTATCGCCGCTCATCTGCTCTGGAGAGCCCTTGCCGAAGATACCAATGCAACAAAAATTTCGGCAACAATTGTTGACTCCCGTGACCTCATTCGCACTACCGGCCATCACCGCCAGGCGATTATCGATTCTGCTTCATCCCGTCCACTGCTGCGTAAAAAACTTCTTAGTCCTGGCATCAGCATTATCAGTGGCTTCGCCGGAAAAAATGCAGCTGGCGAGACAACCACTCTCGGTCGCGGCGGTTCCGACTACGCCGCGACTACAATTGCCGAAGCTCTTGATGCGGAAGAGGTCGAAATCTGGACAAGCCGCAGCGGCATCATGAGCGCTGACCCAGCACTGGTAAAAAAAGCTGTGACGATTAAGGAGCTCTCCTACGAAGAAGCGATGGAACTTGCCCACTTCGGTACCCGTTGCATCTTCCCGCTTTCCATACTGCCACTGCAGGAAAAGGCGATTCGCCTGCGAGTAAGAAGCCTCGCCGAACCGGAAGCCGCAGGAACACTGATTCATCGCAACAACTTAATTAAAAAAGGCCCTCGGCCAGCCAACGCGGCTCCTCAAAGCGACTACCTGATAAGCGGAGTCTCGGCCTTTTCGGGTCTGGCCCTGCTGCGAATTCAGGGTAGCGGTCTTATCGGTATCTCAGGCACAGCGCGACGCGTTTTTAAAACAATGGCTGATTCCGCAATTAACGTGCGCCTTATTTCTCAAGCTTCGTCAGAACACTCGATTTGTTTTGCCCTGGAAGACGCCGATGCCGAAAAAGCCCGAGCGGCCTTGCAACATGAATTCGCCTGCGAAATCTTCGACAAACTAATCGAAGACATTCACGTTCAGCATAACACAGCGATCATCGCCATCATCGGTGACGGCATGCAGAACCGGCCAGGTATAGCATCACGCCTTTTTACCGCACTGGGGCGAAACGGGATTAACGTTTTGGCAATCGCCCAAGGCTCATCCGAGCGTAACATCTCCGTAGTGGTCGGCCAGCGCGACCATGCCAAAGCGGTCAACGCCGTACATGATGCATTTTTCCTGGGCGATGAGCACACTATTCACCTGTTCCAGATTGGGGTTGGCATGGTTGGCAGTACGCTGCTCAAACAAATCAAAGCCCATACCGAATCCATCTTTCGTGAAAAACATGTTCTGCTCAAGGTCGCCGGCCTTGCCAATAGCAGTAAAATGCTCGTTTCTGCCGATGGCATATCACTGGAAAACTGGCAGAAAACTCTGAAAAACGAAGGCCATAAAAGTAACCCGGCACAATTTGTCGAGGAGATTCTCAAGCTGAACCTGCCAAACTCGATTTTCATCGACTGCACGGCAACTGAAGACGTGGCCCGGGTCTACGAAACTCTGCTCTCGAGCAGCATATCGGTAGTCACACCAAACAAAAAGGCAGTCTCGGCCTCCTGGCAAAAATACTCGGCACTTAAACAAGCCGCGAGACTTGGCAACGTGCAGTATCTCTACGAAACAAACGTCGGTGCTGGCTTGCCCGTAATCAGTACTCTTGGGGACTTGATTTCCAGTGGCGACAAGATCACCAAAATCGAAGCGGTATTGTCCGGCACTCTGAGTTACATCTTCAACACATTCAAGGCCGGAGACAGCTTCCGCCAGGTTGTGCAAGTTGCACGAGACAGTGGCTACACCGAGCCCAATCCGCGCGATGATTTAAGTGGTATGGATGTCGCGCGCAAACTGTTAATTCTGGCTCGCGAAATGGGACTGCGGCTGGAAATGTCCGATGTCGCGGTTGAATCACTAGCCCCCGCCTTGCGTAAAAAAGACGAAACGGTAAACGATCTCTACTCCCTGCTTGACGAAGAACAGGAGAACTGGAGCCAACGTATCAATCAGGCTGAATCAACCGGAAAACGACTACGATATATCGGCAGTATTGAAAACGGCAATGCGGCGGTATCACTCAAAGCCGTAGGGCCCGATCACCCTTTCTACTCACTCTCCGGCACGGACAATATTATTTCCTTTACTACTGAACGTTACGCCAATACTCCACTGGTCGTTAAGGGCCCCGGAGCCGGCACTGAAGTGACGGCTGCAGGAGTCTTTGCCGATATTCTGCGCATAGTCTCAACCTATGTCAGCCTGGCATCACCCGTTAAATAATTGAAAAGGACAAACCATGCTTTGCTATAGCACCAGCAACAAATCTCTGCGCCTCTCGATGCGAGAAGCCATACTTCAGGGACTTGCCCCGGACGGCGGGCTTTTTATGCCGGTTGAAATTCCATCACTCAGCCCAAATGTAGTTTCCGGCCTCCGCGGCAAATCAATGCCGGAAATTGGTTTTATCATATCGAAATTATTCCTCAGCGAAGATGTCGGGGACGCGGACCTCAGAGCGATTGTTGAAGAAGCAATAAACTTCCCTGCCCCGCTGGTATCACTTGATGAACAAACCAAAGTGCTTGAACTTCATCATGGTCCGACCCTTGCCTTTAAGGATTTTGGCGCGCGTTTTATGTCGCGACTTATGGGACACTTCCTCCGCAATGAATCACAAAAAGTCACAATTCTAGTGGCAACAAGCGGTGACACAGGCAGCGCTGTCGCCCATGGGTTCCTCGGCGTGGAAGGCATCGACGTTGTACTGCTGTATCCTCGTGGCATGGTCAGCCCGCTTCAGGAAAAACAGTTCACCACACTTGGCCAGAACATTACGGCACTGGAGGTTGATGGTACGTTTGACGATTGCCAGAAACTTGTAAAACAAGCATTTGTCGATGCGGAATTACAAAAAGCGCGCCCACTGGCCTCGGCGAATTCAATCAACCTGGCGCGTCTGATCCCACAGTCGTTTTATTATGCAGCGACCGTATCGCAATTGGCGCTCGACAATATTCCGTTAGTTTTTTCTGTCCCCAGCGGTAATTTTGGCAACCTGACCGCCGGGATTATCGCAAAAAAAATCGGCTTCCCGATACGAGCCTTTATCGCCGCCACCAACAGCAACGACGTTGTGCCACAATATATCAAGTCCGGTGTGTTTGCACCGCGCCCTTCACTGGCGACGATCTCCAACGCCATGGATGTTGGCAACCCCAGCAACTTTGACCGTCTGCGGGAGATTTTCTCTTCCTCGCTTGAGAATTTCCGCGCCGTTGTCAGTGGTGCTTCTTTCAGTGACAATGAAACTCGAGAGGCAATGATTCTGCTGAAAGACAAATACAATTATCTGATGGACCCTCATGGAGCTGTCGCCTGGCTCGGCTGGAAGCAATATCAGAATCAATTTCCAGGCGCAGTTGGGGTAGTTCTTGAGACTGCTCATCCTGCCAAATTTCGTGAAGTAGTAGAAGAAACTCTCAACCTAGAAGTTCCTCTGCCGGCAGCCCTTGAAGACTGCATGAATCGCGAGAAAAAAGCTGTGCCGATGGAAAACTCCTATTCCCGCTTTTCCGAATTTTTGCGCACCTCGACAATCTATGGAGAGACCTGATGGCTGTTCCTTCATTCGAAAAACGCGCTGACACCGGCCTGCTCCTGATGAGAGTCAGTCTGGGATTGATGATGATCGCCCACGGGCTACCGAAAATACTTCAAGGACCGGAAACTTGGGAGACTATTGGTCGGGCGGTGGAACCACTGGGGATTTCTGCCGCTTTCTGGCTCTGGGGGCTGCTTGCCGGAGCGACTGAATGTATTGGCGGACTGCTGTTAATTCTCGGGCTGTTTTCCAGTCTCGCACTTGTTGGCCTGAGTCTGGTAATGACAGTTGCCACGATATATCACATTTCACACGGCGACAGCTTTGCCCTGTCCTCACACCCGGCAACTTTGGGTGCAATTTTTCTTTGTCAGATATTGACAGGACCGGGAAGATACAGTCTTGATGCGGCAATCTGGAAACGAAAACCAGAGTAATATCCTCTTATAATTTCTCAGGAGAACTTTTGTGAATATTGCCTGCCTTGACCTCGAAGGAGTTCTGATTCCGGAAATATGGGTTAACTTTGCTGCGAAAACAGGTATTGAAAAACTGCGACTCACAACCCGCGATATCCCTGACTACAACGAGCTGATGACTTTGCGACTGGGGATACTCAAAGAACACAATCTGGGGCTAAAAGATATCCAGGAAGTTATTTCGACACTCGACCCTATGCCAGGAGCTGCAGAATTCCTCGACTGGCTGCGCGAACGAGCCCAGGTGCTGATTTTGTCTGATACTTTTTATGAGTTCGCCATGCCTCTAATGAAAAAGCTGGGATATCCGGCTCTCTGGTGCCACAAACTGTCGGTCGACGACCTTGGCATGGTCCGGGATTATCACATCCGTATAGCCGATCCGAAGAAAAAAGCTGTGCAGGCTCTACACAACCTCAACTTCAAAGTTGTCGCTACCGGTGACTCTTACAACGACACTTCAATGCTCGCCGAAGCAGAGCACGGCATACTTTTTTGCCCACCGCAAAATGTAATCGACGAATTTCCACAGTTCCCTGTCGCCAAAAACTACGAAGAACTGAAAACCGAATTCCTCAAGGCACTGGCAGCATCATAAAGTCAAACAAGCAGAAATGGTGTTCCAAAAACTGACTTGCTGCGGATTATTCCACCTAGTGCATCAGTGGATTTTCTTTCGCGACAACTGACTGCAAAGCCAGTTTAATCGCAACCAGCAGTGAATAATGAAGACCATCAAGAGAATCGTTTTTACGAATTGCCGTCACGGCACCTTTTTTGTGCTCCCCCTCACTCAAACCTTCCTCGTTGGACTGTACGAGCACTGGCAGGTGGCCTTCAGGGATGTAGTCAAGGACCATCTTGAAGTCTTCGTTCATTTCTTCGTCAAAAACAATAACGTCGGGAGACTGTTTTTCCATCACGCGCAAAGCTTCATTACCATCATGGGCATGAAGAAGCTCTATCGGTGGTATGTTGGCCAAAACCTTGGCAATACACTGACGAACCTGAAAGGAAATCTCATCACCATCAACAAATAGAATTCTTGTCTTGCGCTCTGTTATCATACCGCCTTTTTTAGTGCTCTTTGAATTAACGCCCTATCAACCCCGATGGATATTTTTTCGGCAGCCGAAGAACAGGACTTGATGTTTTTGCCGGAATGAAGTGCATTGGCAGGACAAAAAAAATAAGTTATTCGCGATAATTACCGATGCGCACGATAGGAAATCTCCCTCGGGAGTTATTAGTCTTGCCGTAAAATATTTCGACCTTAATCTCTCTCTTGAACCTAAGACTGGACTCCATGCTCATTCAACTGCAAAAGGACAAAGTTACATTTTCCGGTCCCGGCACCTTCCAGGAGAAAGATAACATCAAGGCGCTCGCTGGAGCGCGCTGGGACGGAACGGGGAAATTCTGGTTTTTACCCCGAGGAGACTGGACCGCCGAAGCTATTGGAAAAATTTTTCCCGCCGCTGAAGTCATCGATGTCTTGGCATCAGGTTCGCAAATCACTGTACCAACTGTATCTACCCCTGATGGAGCCATCGCAGGAACAAACATTGCTCCAACAAACAGTCCTCCATTGTTGCCGATAAAAAAAAGTCCGACAAACGATAAGTCGGGCCTTTCAGTTCGCCAGCTGACAGAATTTGTTCGAGACACCCTGCAATCGGCTCTGCCAGAAATTGTCGTCTATGGAGTAGTCTCGAAAGTCAGGCGCACCACCGAAGGCACTGTCTGGATCGAGCTTGCCGATACCACGGACCCCGCACGCCACGTTCAAACTGTTATCTGGCAAAACGAAAACCTGGTGGCTCGTGAACTGATAAAAGCCGGTTTTACCATCGAACGCGACCTGGCGCTGATGATCACAGCAAAGATCACCGTCAGCAAAAACAACTCTCTGCTTCTCGATATTAAAACAATCATCGCTGAATACACCGTCAGTAAACTCGCGGCCTTACGGGATCAGACAAATGAGCGTTTAAAAAAAGAAGGGCTGTATGACAAAAACAAGCAACGGACGCTGCCTTTTCTTCCGCGAAACCTCGGTGTTATCACCAGTGACTCCGGCACAGTCATCCATGATTTCCGCGCCTCGCTTGACGAAGCTCATTTTGCCTTCAAGCTGCTCTGGCTACCGACAAAAGTGCAGGGAGAATCTGCAAAACGGGAAATTCTTGCAGCATTGAAATACTTCGGAAAATCAAAAAAAATCGACGCAATTCTGCTTTTCCGTGGCGGAGGAAGTGCCGCGGAACTATCAATTTTCAACGATTACGAAATTGCCCGGGCTATCGCACTCTCGCCCCTCCCGGTTATCTCGGCAATCGGTCACCAGGAAGACGAGTGCTCCGCCCAGGATGTCTCCTGGAAAGCATGTGGCGTGCCCAAAGATATTGGGCACTTTCTAGCCGGAATCGTCCTTGATCTGCGACACCGATACCATGAAACACTTGCCGGTATTACTCACGATGCAGCACAAGTTCTCGGGCAATCCAAGCAGCTTTTTCAACTGCGCACGGAGAACCTGCAACGTGAAGTACTATATCAACTTAAAAAAACCTCTTCCGCCCTATCTGGCGTCCAGCAATCCCTGCCACCGCTGCTCGCCCAAACTCTTGTCCGACGCCGAACAACCCTTGAAACTCTGCGCCGTGAAGGAGATATCCTCTGCCGTAACCTGATTCGCCAGCGGCTAAGCTCGTTGAGAAATGCTCAGCAATTGATGTCAGCACTCAGCAACAGAACTCTTGGATACCTCGGAGAACGGCTGCGCTCTCAAACGAAACTCATTGCTTCCCACGCACGTTCGACCATCAAACAAACTCAGCAACAACTAAAATCAGCTGCGGCAGTAATTGAGGCAGCTTCCCCTGAACAACAACTTCGACGTGGTTTTGCAATTATCAAGCAAAGCAACTCATTCATTACCCGAGCTGCCGACATCTCAACTGAAATTTCCGCCAAAATAATATTCTTCGATGGTTCGACGGATGTATCCGTAACAACGGTCGACAAAACAACCTCAGATTCAATTAAGGAGTGGATGAAATGAGTGAAGATTCATTTGAAAAAAATTTTAAACTGCTAGAGCAGTTTACCCAAGACTTGCACAGCGACAGAGTCAGTATCGACAATCTTGTCCCAAGGATGAAAGAGGCCTTGAAGTCTGTCAAAATCTGCAAACAGGTGCTGCAGGAAACCCAGTCCCAGCTTGAAGAAATTTCCCGCGAATTTACTGAAACTGGCGATCAGAACCTTGAGGGACAATAACAACTATTTTCGCCGTCCGCGACCGCCTTTATAGCGTCCGCCCGCGGCGGCACCTCCCTCATCACCACCATTCTTCACATTAAAAGCACCTTGGAGGACATTGCCAAGACGGGCAAGGGCTTTGCTTTTGACACGGGAGATATGGCAACGACTATAACCAAGATTCTCGGCGATAGCGGTTAATGGTTCCTCCTCAACAAAATGGCGATTAACGACTTCCTGCTCAAGATCGTCAAGACCTGAACAGGCATCCCAACATATCTGGGAAAGTTGTTTGTCTTCAAGAATCTGCTCGGGATCATGACGAACCTCCGCATGAGCATCTTTGCTATGATGAGTCAGCATCACATCACCAGGCATAGATTCCGTGGCCATATCCGTAATCGAAACGAGATTTTTTCTATTACTGATATATTGCTCCACTTCCTTAAGTAGATTGCCGCGCAAGTGATAAAAAAAGAATGTATTAAACGAAGCACCCTTGGCCTCGTCAAACCGATTTGCCGATTCAGCAAGTGATTCGCCAACGATACTCATTACCTGTTCTGCTGTAAGGCGCACACCCCAGCGGCGCAACAGACTAAACGCCACGCTCTCTCCATACTTAATATTATCAACTATCAGTCGACTGATTTCTGCGGTGGGCAGACGTTTCTCGCGGCGAATGCGGCGAGCATTGATCACAACCGGATCATCATCATCAGCAACATTATTAATCCGGGGTGGTTTTATTTCGCTCACTAGTCCTCCAGATACAGTGTTTGACAGTCAACCTTCAACGACCAGCCATGTTTACTCAATCGGCAAGTCTGCAGACCACAACAAGGTTATGATGCAAAAAACTAAGAAATTGACCCAATTCTGTTAACCTTCTGTGGTTTTCCTCCGGGAAAAAACAAACCCTGCAACTCATTGATATCATGAATAAATCAACTCGAGGTATTCACTTCATTGCGCAGACAAAGCCACTGATAAAAATCAATTAATAAATTCAAATGTCACATCAATGCAACAAAAAGGCATAAGATGTGTCAGAAATCTGTCGCAATTACGCAAGCCTTTGCTTCAGTGAAAATCGCTCCCCTGAAAAGGATTACTGAAAAAGATGCCTATTTATAAAATGTGTTCGCTGGAGGTTCTTATGAAAAAATACCTGAAATTTTTTTCCGTTCTTCTTGTTCTTGGTTGCGCCAGCCCGGCAATGGCCACTTCGTTCAGCCTTTCCTTCCAGATTCCCGGCGGCGAAGGCAAATCAATTAACGTCAATCCACTCAACAACGAATACAACATCCACGAACAAGGAACCGGTATTGTCTACCTGCTGGAAAAAGCAAATGACCTCGAATTGCGATTCTCCCTCTCCAGCAGCAACTATCGATATAGCTATGACTGCCTAAGCAGCGACTTCCAGTCGCTCGCCGACGCTCACCTCGATATTTCCGGTGCGCCAAACGTTTCAACAAGCGGAAGTTTCCTGACACTCGACAAGTCCAGCAGCAGCGACAAATACGCCTGGGGGGAACAATATTTTAGTAAACAACTAGATTTTGGATTAACCGGTCTGAAAAATGTCGATTTCGATATCAACGGCTACATCAGCAATATCTCAAGAACTGCCAGCCAGGGAATCCACAGCTGGTTTTTCATAACCAGTAATTCAAGCGCCTATCCAGAGTGGATTAACATCACATCTGACGGGGCTCTGACATCCAGCTCAACCAATTTCCAGCTCAACGCCAGCAGCAGCAACACAGCAGTACCCGAACCAGCAAGCATTCTCCTGCTGGCCGGCGGACTCGTCGCAATCAAGTCCAAATTCCGCAGCGATGTAAAGTAAACTGCTAAGTGCTGCAGACCCCCGTCTGTAGCACATCCCACTGGGGCGCCTCCATAGGGAGCAACGCCCCAGAAAAACCTCAAAGATACACTCACTGTCTTTATCGAGTATTCCCTGACATCTTTCCTCCCCCTCCTCACCTCTGCTATAGGTGACCGTAACCTAACAACCGCTCAATTGCCGACTTCACCACCGACAAGGATCTCAGCATGAAATTCAAAACGCCCTTGGGTCTAATCCGTAAGTTACACCCAACATCCGGTCTTGCAATAATCCTTGTCTGCTTCCCTGTCGGCATCTTTGCCGGATGTAGCAGCGTCTTTCTCTCACACGACATGCGTACAGCCGAGAAATCATTTACCGCTCTGTTTGAAGCTGCCTGGTCCCCGGACGATACATTTTTCAGTGAAGATAACTCGCAACACATTCTGCAGCAGCTCGATCGTTTATCCGGAAGCCTGAGACATGCCGAAGAAATCACGGCGAAGAACTCCAGTGACTTGACATACCAGGCAACATTTGACGCTATTGAGACACAACTCGCCGATGCCCGCGAAAGGTTTAAAGCAGGGCAAAAGGACTACTCCCAGTGGCAGATTCGTCGTATCGGAGAGTCGTGCATCCTCTGCCATACCAGATATCAGGCCACAGTCGACTTTGTTCCCGATACTATCCCCGAAACTGTCCCGACATGGGACAATCGTTTCCGCCAAGCGCAGTACCTTTTTTCAATCAGGCAGTTTGACAAAAGCTCAAGTGAGTTTCTCGATCTGGTAACTGATGGCCTGGAGTCTGGCATCCCCCTGGCCGATATCAAACAAGCTGCTTTCTACTGGTTGACAATAGAAATCAAAGTAAAAAATCGCTTGTTCTCTCTTAACAAAAAGCTCGAACGGATTGCCGAACATGCACCGATCTCAGGTGAGCTTCAGGACATTATCACCCAATGGTCGGCTGACAGCGACATGCTGCTCACCGAGCGCTGGATGTTGCTTGCACCACTTCGGAAAGCACGAGCTCTGACACAAGACCTCTCGGACGAGATTAGTATAGCCGAGGATGAAAACAATCTGGTCAAAACACTCTATGCATCCTCGATACTGCAAGGGGAACTTCCGCTTTTGACCAACCGCGGAATTCAGGCCGAACTGTCATACCTTGCTGGTCTGACATATGTACATACCCCGATACCATCACTGCGGCCTTACGGAGACCTCTACCTAGAGCAATGTATCCTGGAGAACCCGGGAACTGACTACGCTCAACGAGCTTTTCTCGCACTTTATCAACAGACTCGGTTAATGAGCACCGGAAGTGGCGGAGTGCACTTTGACCCGGCCGACTCAAGCCACCTAGCACATTTGAAAACTCTGGCTTATGGGAACGAACCGCAAACGAAATAGCCCGGCGCTATTGCACTCTTTGATACCCTGATGCGCCATAACCTGTCGCGAAAATGTCGCGAAAAAACAGGCAACGCCTCCTGGCGACGGGGTTATGTGCAACATCCGAGCTCGAATAATTTTCTTACCCCCCCCTCAGATCGACCATCTACTTCACACCGACAACTACAACCGACTCGGGCATTCCCGTAAGGTCTTGACGTTGCCGAACTACTTCAGCAGCGATAGCTCCCGGAATTGTTGATGTAATCTCCACTAAACCATAGCTATTCGACGGCAACCCATCCAAAATCTCGACATTCTGAAAACCGTCCTGCAATGTCAGGGAATGAGGAATCGACGTCCCCTCATATACATCGTGATACCTCCAGCTCACATTTTCATTCGCTCCACCTATATTTCTTAGCCACAGCATATTCTCCGTCTGGAGAAATGTGTTATAGCTAGCAAACTGGCTCGTCGAACTCGCTTCGTGACCAACTGACACCGCCGCAGTTTTTGTATCAACTCCTCTCCGCGAATAACTTGCTATCTCAGCAATGATTGAGTTCTCTTTATCGGGGGTTACTCTCATATACCCTGAGTTACCGACAACGAGAGGAAGTAGAAAATGTTGTTGGCTATATGCGCTTAGAACAACATTCAGTGTCCGCAAAGTGACACCACTATCGTTCAGTAATTCAACATCAATGGTCACATCTTCATTTAAAAAATTCGCTAATTCGAGGTAACTGAAACTCTCTTCGCTATCTCGATAGGTGATAGCGCTGATAGTGCGTGACTCTCCGCTTCCTGCAGGCAAAGAGAAGGCATAATCGAACTCTCCAGCACTTTCTCCTTCGGCATAACGGGTCAGGGTCGCAACATAGTTCGATAAATCATCATCCGGTATAATCATTTGCGTCCCAACCCGATTCGCTCCCGGAACCACGTGCCCCGCTTCAAGGTCAAGACGCGAATCAGCCTCAAGTATCACCCGTCGCTCATCAACTATAGTTCCTGTCATATCGTAACGTTTCAGAGTGAACGCCTTACTACTTCCCGCTGGATTCATCAGCGTCAAAAAATTATAAACAGCAGCATCGTTGTCTGGATGATACGTATTAAAAACCACTCCGCCTGAACCACGTAGTCCATTTGATAGTTCCTCGGCATATACAAACCCGAAACTTCCCTGACTACTACTGCTACCGCCACTCGGACGATATTTGCTGATTCGCCCATCAAAATGGGACCTCGAACTTGTCACTTTAACCGTACCGTATGAGTCAACGATAAAACCATCCTGGTCGTTGACAACAACATCCCGCTCAGAATACCCGGGGACCCAAACCGTCTTGCTCGACAACAATCCACCGTCCATGCCGTACAGCTCCACCACCGCCGACAAACCAAGACTTCCCGTATTCATTAATTCAAGAATATTTATGGTTCCAAGATAGCTATTCCAAAACCCATACGCCGGACTAGTAACATGAGGTAATACAAAAAAATCGTAAATTGCATCTCCACTAGCCGTTCCTGATACCGAGCCAGGCTCAAAGCGATACCCCGAAAGGATTGGTGTCAGTTGGTAATTCGTTCCAGTGACCACTGAACCAAAATTATAGCTGCCATCCGCGGCAGTTATCACAGTCCCCAACAATCCACCGTCAATCACGGCCCCGGCAAATGGGCTTCCATTGATTGTAAATACCCCTGATATGGAGACGGTAGCCGAAGCGATATCTCCAGACACACTACCCGCCATGACAGAGTACGGAGCCCCTGTTCCCCTTACCCAGTAATAGGGTATCCGGTTTGATACTGCCGACGAAGCAACTGACAACCCCCGATTATTACCAACACTATAAAGCGTCGCCGCCGTCATCGACCAGTCCGCACTTTCATATGGGGAATCCGCTGACTTACCGGCTATCACGTTACCCGAAAGCCACAATGCATGGGCGCTATCACTGTTGCCAATGGCAAGCCCCAGACTGTCTACCGCTGTGCCACTTTGCAGCGTTACTGTAGACTGCCAGCTTGTAATGTTACTATCGTATCGGCGATAAACCAGGTCATCAGCGCCGTTGCTGTAAAGCAAATGCAAGTCACCAATAGAATCTACGGCAGAAGAAACAAGGGATGAATCCTCTAGGTCGGCAGCCGCGGTCCAAGCATACCAGGCGAAATGTCCAAGGCGTTTCTGATAATCTGCGGAAAAATTAAATTCCCCCGCTGCATATACATCTTCACCATTGACCAAAATGCTGTTAACAGCATTATCTAACCCCTTCCCCAGCGCATGCCAGGCATTGCCATCCCAACGGGCTATCCCAGAAGTATCTGGAACATAACTCGCTTCGTAAAAATATCCTCCAACATAAACGTCTGTTCCAGATACCGCAATTGCAAAAACCTCATCATCAACTCCATCTCCCAGCGAATACCAGGAACTGCCATCCCACCTGGCTATATTATTGGTTCCGGCGACACCACCAGCATCCCAGAAAAGACCACCCACATAGAGGTCCGAACCAGACACCGCAAGCGCCTCGACATAATAATCAACACTCCCACCAAGCGCATGCCAGGCACCACCATCCCAACGAGCAATATAATCCGCGCTTAAATCACCACCCGCATTTGAGAATGACCCACCGGCATATAAATCACTTCCTAAAACTGCCAACGTATACACCCGGCTATTCAAACCAGTTCCGAGACCACTCCAAGCCGCGCCATTCCAGACAGCAATATTATCAGCATTCACATCTCCACCAGCATCATTAAAGCTGCCACCGACGACAATATTACCACCAAGCAAGACTACAGACCGAACCTCGGCAGTCAAACCTGCAATGCCGGGCCCTAAGGCTAACCAGCTTGCACCATCCCAAACAGCAACATTATCAGCATTTAAATTACCGGCACCATCTTTAAACTGGCCACCCACAATCAGATTACCACCAGATACTACCATGTCGGATATCCTGCCATCGATACCAGCACCGAGAGCATGCCAGTTACTCCCATCCCAACGGGCGATGTTCTTTGTCCCGAAAACCGAATTAATGTCAGAGAAACTACCGCCGATGATTATATCCCCCCCTTGCACAACAATCTTGTTAACAGTGCCAATGATATTGAATCTGCCCCCATTGTGTTGACAAGTAGTTAAGGATTGGTAGGTGTTTCCACAGTAGAAGTATAAAGAGTGGGAACGATGAAAAGAGAAAGGCGAGCATATACCAAGGAATTCAAACAGGAGG
>JAQTWB010000104.1 GCA_028689495.1 bacterium
CGGTGAGAGTAGACGCGCCAGCCTGGCGCGTAGCCGAAGAGCGTCGCAAGAGCTCGCAAGAGCCTGGAAGGCTCTTCTACGCTGCTTAAATTGTGGCGTTAGAGTAGACGCGCCAGCCTGGCGCGTAACCGAAGCGTCGAAAGAACTCGCAAGAGCCTGGAAGGCTCTTCTACATTTCTCACGCCCGATAAGTAGGCTTATCGGGCGTGGGCGGTTGCTGTGCGGGTATTTGCGTAAGATTGAGTAGATTCCTTCACAAACACACTCACCAGGCTCTCTCACATCTATTCACAGAGAGTTTTAAGAACAATTAAGCTCTTACGATCGCTAAGGAAATTAAAAGGGACAATTATTGGCATCAGTATTGCTTCGATAAAGATATCAGCTTTACCGGGCTCCCCCTTAGCTCGATAAGCTTGTCCCTTCGGCCACTACCCCAAAAGCCGAAATACCCCTGTTATACCAATTCCCAATCCAGGGGCCCGATTCCGGGCCCCTGCCTGCCTTTTTATCATGCCGAGAATGCGAGCAAATATGCGCAAAACCTTTTGGCAGTGTCTGTCAATTCAAGCCTGAGCTATTACATTTTATCAATAAGTAGAGTGTCTAATTATCTCTTTGAATAGTTTACGTCTCCATATGCATCTTAAAAAAGTAATTTGTCGCTTATAGTCTATGTACAACTCGGGTGTTCATTTTTAAAAGAGTTGTGAGATGGCTACTGGACTATCAATACCACCACATGAGTGGTTGTCAGGCTGGATCTCAGTGTTACTTAAACGAAACCAGGAAGAAGGAATCAAATATCTTTTTGTGCTGTTTGCACTGGTCGCCCTTCTGGCCTGTTTGTTTACAATTGTTTCATACGAATACATTCTTCGCGATTATCATCAGCGCAATCAAGCCCTTGAAGAACTTCTTCACAATCTTGATGATATTTCAACCGAGTTATCCAGACAGAGTCTTGTTGATCATGATAACTACTACGCCCTTCTTCTTGGTTGGGGGGAACCAGACAATGGCTATCATGAGTCTATTGAATTTCTTAACAGCAAGTTCAGTTGGGGGTTTACTCCCGAATATAACGAAGAGATTGATAGTCTAATACTAACTTTTATGAGTTTGGATCGATTGTTTGAAGAAACAAGAGAGACTGCCGTAAATAGCCCTGACATTGCCGTAAGTGGCATTTATCAAAAAGCTCAATTTAAAAAGCATTTTCAGCTCACCTTGGAATTGCAGGAGAAACAATCTCATCTTGAATCTCTTGGGCGCAAGTCAAATGAGGAGGTTGTTCGTAATGCGGGTGAATCATTTCAGGACGCGCGCCAGATCACACTGATTATTGTTGGTATTGGTTTATTAACACTCATTATTATTGCTGCTGTTGCTTTTCGTCGTATTAGTCTGCAGGTCCGATCGATATTAAAATCAAAGCAAGAAGCTCAAGCGGCAAATGCCAGTAAATCAGTATTTCTGGCGAACATGAGCCATGAAGTAAGAACTCCGATAAACGGCATTATTGGAATGGCTGAGTTATTATCCGAGTCAGATCTCGACCAGCGACAAAAAGAAAATGTCGATACAATTTTGATGTCTTCTCGACATCTCGTGCGGATTGTTAACGAGATCCTCGATATTTCGCGGATTGAGGCGGGACGAATGAAAATCAATCCAGTGGCCACAAACCTGAAGGCTGAAGTTGAAAAGGTCATACAGATCATACATTCAAAAGCCTCTGACAAGAACGTCACATTAACTCTGCAATATAAAGATACAGTTGAACGCCTGCTTCATCTGGATGATACCCGTATACGCCAGGTGTTGTTGAATATAATTGATAACGCTATAAAATTTTCACCAACTAATTCTGAAGTTACCGTAAAGGTTGATGTTAAACGAATAGCTTCTGAACAGTCTGCTCTGCTGAAATTTACGATAGCAGATCAAGGTATTGGCATTCGGCCTGAAAAAATTGGGCACGTTATGAAAATGTTTTCGCAAGAGGATGAATCTACGACCAGACAGTTTGGTGGCACTGGGTTGGGGCTGACAATTTCAAAACAGTTGGTGGAGCTTGCGGGCGGAACGCTGGAGATCAGCAGTAATAAGGGAGAAGGTACCAAGGTTACTATCAATATGACTGTACCGGTTTTTGAAGAGCAGACATTGCCCGGTTGCGATAGTAACAGTCAACAGATGATATTTGCTCCAAATCATCAATCGACTAATTCAGAACAAGTTGGGTTGGGGGCACCTCCCGGGGAGGAAGCTTCATCAGTGCCTCACCAGCAGTTGTCAGTTCTTTTGGTGGAGGATAACCTTGTTAATCAGAAGGTGACATCTCGTATGCTCGAGTCTTTGGGATACCAGGTTGATACCGCGATTGATGGGCATGATGGTGTGGCAAAGCACGTGAAAGGCAATTATTGTTTTATTCTGATGGATTGTCAGATGCCGAATTTGGATGGCTATGATGCAACTCGGCAGATACGCAGTTTGTCAGATAAAAATCAGATTCCTATAATTGCAGTTACAGCTCATGCATTGGATGGTGATAAGGAGAAATGCCTGGCTGCCGGAATGAACGGTTACATTGCCAAACCAGTATCAAAGAGCACTCTAACCGAAGAAATAGCCCGCGTATTAAAGTTATCGATCTGAACTGTCACTTGTACCGACCCAGGCAAGTTATGACAGACAAGGGATGTCTTCCACCCTCTACTGATCAAACGTGGTTAGGTTGTCCGGTCTAGTATCGACCTTGACAGGTACACTACAAATTGACGCGGAACTTATCGTTGAACCAGTTTTTAAACTCCCCTAGCTCTGTAGAAGATGCTTGACGGGCAATCTCTTTGACATGGCTCGGAAAGTCTTTATCTGCAAGCCAGCTGAAATAGTCTCGATGCTTTTTGACCGCTTCAACAAGGCTAAGTCCACGAAGCTTACCAAAGCCAACGATCACCTCGTTTTCGTTAATCTGAAAATGTTGTGACGGTCCAACCGTTCTTATGGCAGATAAGCTGAATTCGGCTAGCTCATCAAGTGTTACCTTGGATATATTAAATGCATGACGCATACCGTGAAGAACTTGAACAGTGGCAGTTACATCCTCATTGGCCGCATGAGCGCCCGTATGTTCGGTGCCGACAAATCTTTTGACAGCAGACTCAAGATTACGTCGCTCCAAGCGTTTCCACAGCTGCAATGGATCAATAATTTTGAAAGAATACAAATCAAGCTCAGGACAGTTATTGCGTCGTAACTCAGATTGGAGAATCGCCAGATCAAATGCCACGTTATAACCGACAACATAATCGATGCCTTCAAAGGCAGCAAGAATCTCCGTGGCCAGGTCTTTAAATGCTGGGGCATCTTTCACATCGTCGTTAGAAATGCCATGAATTTTTGTTGCCGCTTCCGGAATAGAAATATCAGGTCGGATACGCCATGTTTGACATGGGGTCTCAGGACTGAGTCCACGTAGAAAAGCGATTTCGATGATGCGATCGAGGTCAGTGTTAATTCCGGTCGTTTCAGTATCGAAAACAAGACATCTGTCAGCGTTGTCGGGTAGATCTTTTATCCGTTCTTCCATGGTTGTCTTCCTGGCGTAATCATCGTGAAGTGTGTCAACCATGGCCACAAATAATGCTTGAGGTTGAGCTGTATCACTTTGAAAGGTATACTTTAATTCCAGTGATACTAGCAAGATTCCAAGGTGAATGAAAATTCGCTTCCCTTTCCTTCTTCGCTTACGAGTGTTACCGAGCTTCCATGTGCCTCAATCACGGCCTTAACAGTAGCCAGTCCGAGTCCTAAACCACCAGAATTGAATTCGAAAGTGCCTGAGTTGTGGTTTAAATGGTCCCTGACCTCATAAAACTTTTCAAATATCATCGGTTGTTCGGCGGCAGGGATACCTATTCCAGTATCCGCAACGCTAATTAGAAACTTGTTTGACAACTGGCGGCAACTGACAGTCACCTGCCCTTGATCCCGAGTGAAGCGAATGGCATTGGCAATTAGGTTGCCTATTGCAACAAGGAGATTCACCCGATCTCCCATTATGGTCACGTTCCCGCACGGACAATCAAATTTGAGGTACATATTGCGGCCAGCCGCAGCGGCAGAATAAGTCTCTTTTAATTCGTCAAATAATTCCGGAATGGCGATACGCTGTTTTTTTAACTGTAACGAGCTGGACGAAGTAAGACCAAGATTCTTCATTTCACTCAACAATCGCGTCAATCGACTGGTGCCCTCAATCAAGGTGTCGTAAATTTGTTTACGTGAATTCTCATCCTTCAACATTCCACTTTTAAGAATATCAGCGGATGTTTGAATGAGGCTAAAGGGTGTTCTGAACTCATGGGTGATTACAGAGATCATTTCACCTTTTCGGCGATCGAGTTTTTCCAGTTTTTGATTTTGTAACTGCAGCGATTCGAATAAACGGGCATTTTCAATTGCCAATGCAACCTGAGCAGCAAGACGTTCGACAAATTCACTATCATCGCTGTTGAAATTTCCATTTGTTTTGTTGAGCACCTGAATTGCGCCAATTTTTCGCGTTCCAGCAACAGTTAATGGAACACAAACCATATTTTTTGTGGTAAAGCCGCTCTTTTTGTCCATATTGGAGAAAAATCGCGGATCGGTGGCAACATCATTAACGATTTCTATTTTCTGGTTTTCAATCACCCAGCCGACAATTCCCTGCCCGGCTGGAATTCTCTGTCCGGCAAGAGATTTATCGATATCTTCACCAGTTGCCCAGAAAATCAATTCATTTTTTTCACTGTCGCTCAGAAACACAGTTGCGGCTTCTGCCTGCAATTCTTCGCGAGCCAGTTTGAGGCTGCGCGATATCACCACGCTCTGTTTGAGAGAAGAGTTCAGAAGCAAGGGCAAGCGGGTCAGAAATTCGTATTGTTCGATTCTCACAGAAACCTCAAGCTAGAAATAGTCGACTACTTTCTTTGATGTCGTTCTTCCAGGAATTGGTGCGAGATGGTCAAGCGGTAAATTTAGGGTCATTTTGGCCATGCAAAAGAAAAACTAATAGAGGGGTGACTTTTTCGTATCTCCGATACGAAAAAGTGGATTGACGGAAGTCAATCCTGGCGAAATGCTAAATTCGCAACACTCCCATTTAGCCACCTTGAAGCTATTGTCGTCATTCCGACATCAAACCTGGTGACTGGAATAACTGAGACTTGCAAGGCAGACTGAATCTTACAGAATCTTTCTGATTGTTTAATTTAAGAGCTATAACGGATGAGTCATAGTCAAATTATCAATCATCCATTGATTGCTCCAATTATTGAGCGTTTGCGCAATGAGTTGCCAGTTAATTTGGCCTATCATAATCTGGCACACACCCTTGATGTCATTCATGAAGTAGAAGTTCTTGCCGATATGTCTTCGTTATCTCTGCGTGAGAAAGAACTTCTCTTGATTGCAGCAGCTTACCATGACAGTGGGTATCTTTTCAGTTATGAAAATAATGAAAAAAAAGGAGCCATGCTCGCCGTTTCCGCGATGCGTCGAGCCTCGACTTATTCAGAATCAGAGATTGAGTTCGTCCGAAAAAGTATTCTAGAGACCACTGTCATAAATGACAGTAATGGCCTGATGCAGGTTCCAGGCTGTCCACTCTCCGCCATCCTCCTTGATGCCGATATGGCCAATTTTGGCCGGGATGATTTTATTGAGAAAACAGAGTTACTTATCAAGGAACTAGGCGTCAATGCGGAGGCATTTCGCCTTCAGGCCCGTGAGATAATCAAAAACCATCGCTGGCATAGCACTGCCGGACACGAGCGTTTTTCCGCCGGACAGGCCGCAAATATCAAACGTTGCTGCTGAATATCTCAAGCAATCTACGTCCCTTGCCGAAAACTCCTCTGTGCAAAGGGGTTACTTGTTAATCAAGACTTGAATTCTTTACCATTCAAACAGGGCGGGAAATTATGTCGGTCGATCATTGTGTAAGCAAAAGATGGCAGTCTTTTTTGGGCCTGCTTGTAGTCACTCTGTTAATAGCCACCCCCGTTTGGTGTCAGGATGTGGTTACTCTGACGGTCGCTTCAGGTTCGACTGCGTCGACAAGGGCTGCCGATGACTTTGCGACTACGGTGCTTGGAGACCCATGGGATTTTTCAAATACAGCAGATTTGGCTTGGCAGGAAAACCTGACGTCCATTTCAATTAACACAACCAACGCACCCGGCTTACTCACAGCGACAGCTAAATCTAACAGTTCTGGATATAGTGGTCTTATCTATCCGTTATTCGAAGGATTTGCTGAAAGATATTCACTATTGCATGACGATTTGACTGCAACTTTTCCGAGGTCAGGATTGGAGACACCGGTGAACAGCAGTGAATATCACAAGCTAAGCTTCCGCATGAAAAATGAATATCGCTCAAATATCAGAATATTTTGGAACGACGGAAGTAGTTCATCATTGGAATTTCCTTCTGCCTATGAAAATATGGCAACCTTGAACGATAAATATCTGCTGAGTCAGTATTACTCGCACCTTAAAACGCCGGGTGGAGAAATTTTCGACTTGGATATTACTGATATCGCTCAATTCGATATTTATGATGGGTCTTGGTTAAATAGCATATCTTCAATCGCGATCGAGCCATCAACCGAGAATACAATTGGCAAAACCAGCGTTGATTGGATTCGTCTCTATCGGCCAGATCCCAATAGCCTACTGACACTCAATTTTAGATACAATGGATATTTTAGTAACGATACTCACATTGTTAATCTTTATATAAAAAACACATCATCAGGCAGCGAACCGGCCCTTGTTCGTCACTATTTTGGAGAAGCCCCGAATAACACAAATGCTTTATATTATTATTCCGATTTTCAGTTTCAAATCGATAAAGGTGCATTTCCTCCCGGAACATACTCGTTATATGCTTCGGTGTCGGAATGTAGTCTTAATGGGCCCGACACTGATAACATTTATCCGGCCTGTGATGAAAAGACAGCAACCAGGTCGTCACCGATATTAATTACAATTCAAGCGCCACCAAAAATTACGATTCAAGCTCCCTCGATCATCTCCGGACCAGAATATTCTGAACGTGAGCTGAAAAATCGCTGGGATATGAATGTTGAAAGCGATTTGTTAAATTTCAGTGCCCTCTTGCCATTATCCCGCCTGGGCTTGGCGACCCAAGCAATTGTTTTTTCCGCGGATGCAAACGAAGGTAGCAAATTGTATGCAGCAACTACTGGCCGGATAACCTCCGGCGCAACAAGTCCGTTATTGCTTGGTGACGCCTCTCCCGACAATCCTCAGATACATCTGACCACAAAAACCGATATTGCTATCGACACCTATCGTTATCGATTTTTAACTTATCGTATGTGGCTACCAGCAACAATTCCACTTCCCTCAGCCTTGGAAGATATGTCCGATGACAAAGCTATGGTGACAGGACCGGTGTTCTGGAATTACGATATGTCTGATGATGTTGGATCAAATAAACCAAATGTCGTTCGACCGGGATGGAACACATACACAGTCGACCTTTGGGATTCTTACAACGGAGATGGTTTTGATTGGTTTTATGATTATCTTGGAGTCAGTCACCTGCGCATCGACCCGGTATCACGACGCGATGTCATTCCTTTCAAAATTGACTGGGTCAGACTCAATGAAGAAAATCGCCCTTCGGCAGACAACAAGTTCCGAATTGAATTCAAGTTGTCTGATACAGATTCTGCCACCGCTAGCGTGCAGATATTGCGAGATGAAGATGAACAATTCGACCTGTTGGATACCTCAACCTGGGGAGAGCCGATTGTTACATTATCGGCCTTAAAAAGCGGAACAGGAACGACCCATAGTTATGTCTGGGACACTTCAACCACATTGGAAGGCGTATATTATCTCCACTTCGTTGTTAACGATGGAAGTAACGTCGTGCACAAATATTCTTCGGTAGAGGTAGTAGTTGAAGAACCAATTGCCCCAACACCTCCTCCAGTGAGAGTTCCGCTTGACTACGATGGGGACTGGCTGAGCGATCCAGTGGTATATCGTCCTGCTACTGGCGAGTATTTCCAGAAGCTTTCTGGCAGTCAGCCTGTTTATTATCAATGGGTAAAAGGGATTGATTTTTATCCGGTTGAGGGAGACTTTGACGGTGATGGTCAAAGTGATCTGGCATTGGCATTCCCATTTCAAGGTTATATTG
>JAQTWB010000105.1 GCA_028689495.1 bacterium
GATAATTTTTTTCATTAATGAATCTCCAAGGAGTGGAAAAATCTAACAGTTAAATGTCAGACCCTGACACCAGACATTGCGGTATCAGGCAGCAGCACTGATGCTGCTCCCGGATACCGCAATGAGGTAAAGTGTCCACCAGAATTCGTTTGGGTGAATTAAGGCTGGAGATTGAAATAAAAAATAAACCAAAATGTCGGACAAAATGCTTCAACGGAGTGCCGGATTTTCAGCAAAAAACTGATTCTGCATCTGGATCGCGGATATACCGCTGAGTCATTTTGTCGATATTCTACCCGGTGTTGTGAATTTTGAGCGTCGGTTTCATAGCAACAAGTTAGTATTCCGGCAATAGCCAGGATGTTGTGCGTAAGTGCGTTGCGAAGTTGTAAAGTCTGCGACAATTTGTCGCATTGCTTTTGCAGTCTCTCCTTGAGAAAACGCCGCCCGAGGAATTTAAGGTTTTTGTCTTTGTCAGACGCGTCCTCAGCGCTGGCGCTTTTGGAGGTTTTTATGAAGAATACTGTGAAATTTATTTTGTTTGGGCTCTGTTTATACGGAGGGTCGCTTGCATCAGCTGAATTTCCAGCTTGTCCCGTAGATGGACAGCAGCAGGGCCTTTTCCCGAGCAATCCGGCTATCAAGGCTATTGCTCGGGCTAAATGTACTCGTTGCGGCACGTTCTGTCGTTGCGGTGCAATTTGTCGCTGTCCACATTAGTTAGTTGGTTCGCAACCTCTAACTGGTATGTTGCGGCTGGATAGATGATATTCAGCCGCTTCTTTAGTTTACATGTTTACGCCAGGTTTTTTTGTTCCTCATTACAAGTTTATAATTAGCTATGGAGATGCATATGACAGGCAGAATTAGACTATCGACGATTGGTGCAATAATTGCTTATAGCGCGTTGATGAGCGCTTGTGGTGGCTCCGACAACAATAACGACAGTGAAGCGCTTAAATTTCAGGCAGGTGAGTATGCCGGGGAAGTCGAAGTGGCAGTTGAAGAGTCGGGAACACTCTGTGAATTTTATGCGGGCAGTTATCCCATTGATTGGAATTATGTTCCAACTGCCGATAACAGCTATGAAGTATATGACGGCGATTATCGGATTGCCAGCGCCAGCCTTAGTTCGGATGAGCAGCAGGCAGTGGTCGAGTTTGCCGATGTTGAGAACTACGTATACAGCGACGAAGTTTATTGTCGTGGCACTGAAACTGTCACTGCGACAAGTCAGTCGGAAAGCACTGTTTATTGGCGGTACCAGGGTGAAGCTACCTGTGACAATGGGGTGACATGTCACTATTCTGGCGGTGGGTTACTCAATTTGCAATAGTGATACTGGGCAGGATGTCTCATGACGTGTCAATCAGGAAAATCACGAAAAATTTTTGATTTTTCAACCGAAAGTTAAGACCATTTTTTGAAACGGTATATGAAAAACTATCGTTGGACCGCCCGTATTGTTGCCTTTGTTTTGATTTTTTGCACCGCTTCGGCTTGGGGGCAGTCCATCGATTTTCACGATTACTTTAAACCTTTACCAACCGTTGCGGAGGAGATGGAGCAGTTGCCAAACAAGGCGATTGTTGGTTTGGGGAAAAGGCTCTTCCTTGAGACGGCGATGTCGCAAAACAGGGATCTATCTTGTAGTTCATGTCATGACCTTGCTCGATTTGGCGTTGACAGTCTTTCGACCTCAATTGGTCACAAAGGTCAGCGGGGGACACGGAATGCACCGTCGGTTTATAATGCGTCTTTTCATATAGCTCAATTTTGGGACGGGCGAGCTTCCAACCTTGAAGAACAGGCATTGCAGCCGATACTTAACCCCAGAGAGATGGCTATGTCTGATGAGCAGGAAGTTCTGTTCCGCCTGACATCGCCGGAAGTTTTGCAAGGTCGTTATCCGAGCCTTTTTGTTAAAGCATTCCCTGATGAGTCTGCGCCGCTCACGTTTGCCAATATCGGACGAGCCATTGGTGCTTTTGAACGTACGCTGCTAACTCCGGCTCCGTTTGACGATTTTTTGCGTGGGACGCATGATGCTCTTTCTCCGACGCAGCTTGGTGGGCTTGAGAAGTTTGTGGATCTGGGCTGTGTCGCCTGTCATGCCGGACGTGGCGTTGGTGGTCGGATGTATCAAAAGCTTGGAATGATTGTGCCGTATGAGAGTAGTGATATGGGTCGTTATGAAGTGACGGGGCTTGAGTCGGATCGTCAGGTTTTCAAGGTTCCGTCTTTACGTAATGTTGCAATGACTGCTCCGTATTTTCACGATGGATCGATAAGTTCACTTAGAGAAGCCGTTCGTCTGATGGGACACCATCAGCTTGGCACGGAGTTGACGACTACGGAGATAGATGAGCTTGTCGAGTTTCTGGGTTCTCTTACCGGAGTGCCGCCAGTTATTGAGACTCGACTGCAAGGTGCGATTTTACGAGTGCTGTGATTCGTCGGCATCAGCGACAACATCAAAACAGCCGGGTTTAGCGCGCAGGCTCCAGTATGAATACAGGTGTGTTTTTCAACGCACCCGTATTAGCAACAATATCAATACAAAGCGCCGTTTCGAATTTCGAATCCCTGGCTTGGTCTGCGACAGAGGATGGCGTCGGGTTATCTTGTTTGCAGGAAGCGGCAGATGTGCTCGGCGGTGCGTTCTGCGGCTTGGCCATAAGAACGCTTCCATTCGTAGTGACCATTGCTCCAGACGCGGTTTGTCACCGAGGAAAGAGCGGTCCACGGTACCTGCAGTTGGCTGCAAGCTTCGGCGATTGAGAATAATTCAAGATTTTCTGCCAGTGCGCCGGTTGCCTGAGAAAATATTTCTCCATTTGAATCAGAGCGAGATATGGAAAGAGGGGAATAGAAAGCTACTGGTTCCTTGATCCCGGGGGTGCTTTGCCGGAGTGCCTCGGTAAGTGTTGCATCCGAGCGATGAATGATCTGCATTGGTGCGGGATAATAGGCATCTCCCTGAACTTCTTGCAAAGAACAGAGGTGAACAGCTGTTGCCAACAGAAAATCACCGATAGTGATGTTGTGGCTGGCCTCTCGTTCGACAATGCCGCAGGAGCCGACAAAAATAACCTGGAGCGAGTTCGCCGCATCTGCGCCGAGGCGACTTTTAACATCGTGAATGATGGTGGATGTCCGTGCGGCAGCAGTTGGCAGCCCGACTCCCGTGTCGAAAACGGCACAGCGAGCGGTGAGTGAAGAACTGATGATTGCGCTCCGTATAGGCGATGTTTCCAATTCGGAGGCACCAAGTATGAGAAAGAACGAGGAGTTCATGTGTGTTTCGATTTAGTTATACATTAATACTGATGGTTTAAGCGCCCGTAGTTCTATACGGATTCGTTGGGGGGAAACATTAGCAAAAACTTTTCAAGTGTTTCCAGGGCCTGGCGGGAGATGTGTTCACGTTTTTCATTTTTGCTAGTTTTCCTGCCTTTTTCGTCGCGCATTGGCATATCAAGGTAACATTTCATCAAACCAAAGCTGATATTCATTGGTTGGAAGTCCTTTCTTTCTGGATCGCTGATGTAGTCTATCAAAGAGCCAATTGCAGTATTGCTCGGGAAAGCCAGCATGTCGTGACCTGATAATAGGCGGGCAATGTTCCAGCCAGCGACAAAACCGGCAGCTGTGCTCTCAACATAACCTTCAACTCCGGTAATCTGGCCGGCAAAAAAGAGTCCTTTTTTTTCTCTGTGTTCCAGAGTGGCCGCGAGGAGATTGGGTGAGTTGATAAAGGAGTTTCGATGAACTGAGCCAAGCCGGACGAACTCGGCTTCTGCCATACCTGGTAGAGACGAAAAAATCCGCCGTTGCTCAGGCTGTTTGAGCCTCGTTTGAAAGCCGACCATGCTCCAGAGGTGCCCTTCTTTATCGTCTTGTCGCAGCTGGATAACGGCATAGGGGCGTCTGCCGGTTCGTGGGTCGCTCAGTCCGACAGGTTTCATTGGGCCAAAAAGCAGAGTGTCGCGACCGCGGGCCAGCATGTCTTCGATTGGCATACAGCCCTCAAACGGGCGAAGATTTTCAATCGAGTCGCTCTCAACCTCCTCGTGGCCAGAAAATTTTTCACCAGCGATGACACTATCGGCAAACTCGTAATACTGCTGTTCGTCGAGAGGGATATTCAGGTAGTCATCCCCATCTCCTTTATCGTAGCGAGATTGACGGAAAATTTTGCTCAAATCCAGTGAACCAACGGTGACAATCGGACTTATTGCGTCAAAAAAAGAAAGCTGTTCGCTGCCAGTCAGTTCCATTATACGCTTGAATAATGCAGGTGAGGTTAGCGGTCCCGAAGCAATAACGACAGGGGTCGAGGTGCTGTAGGCAGGGATACTTGTGACTTCTTCGCGATGGATTTCAATTAACGGGTGGTTTGAGATCTTATTTTCGATAAAAGCAGAAAATGCGCTGCGGTCTACCGCAAGAGCACCGCCGGCGGGAACAGCCGAAGCGTCTGCAGCCTGCATGATTAATGACTTTGCCAGGCGTAATTCCTCTTTGAGCAGACCGACAGCGTTGGAAAGAGCTGCGCCGCGTAGAGAATTTGAACAGACAAGTTCCGCCAGGTCGCCTGTTTTGTGGGCCTTGGTCTTTGTCTCTGGACGCATCTCAAACAGGCGTACGGGAAATCCTCTGCTGGCGATTTGCCATGCGGCTTCGCATCCCGCTAGTCCACCGCCAATAACAGTTGCGATTTTTTTACTGGGGGATTCTGGCTGCATTCTGCAAACTTTCTATCAATTGTTTTTGACTGAACAAGCTGGAGAGGACCTCTGGTTTTCCACCACCTGCCGGAATTATGGCGTAAAGGGGAACTCCGGTACCGCCCAGACTGTTTAAGGCACGGCTAACATCTGGATCGCCAGATGTCCAGTCGGCTTTAACAGCGCGAATACTATTATCGTGGATGACCTTTCTAACTTCAGCGGTTTCGACGATCAGGGCAGTGTTGGCCTTGCAGGTAATGCACCACTCGGCGGTGAATTCAAGAAATATCGCTTGGGGCGAAGGACTAAGTAAAACATCCGATGTAAATCTTTCCCAGTTGATTTTGTCCTGTGAGCCGGATGTTGGTGCTGTCGTTGATTGCAGCTCCTGATATTGTTGAAGAGCGACCATTTTCGGCCAGAGAAGGTAGAGAAGAAAGCACATCAGCGAGTAGACAATGATTTTGGAGATATTCTTCCAGTTATTGCTGATTTTGTTCATTTCCACATGTTTCTCAAACCAGAATAGAAAATACACAATTAGCAACAAGGCGACGCACCAGAGGACTCCTTCGCCGACCAAGCTGTGGAGAACAAATAGTAGCCAGAGAGCAGTGCCTAACAATAGAAATCCCATAAACTCGCGAAAAGTGTACATCCAGTCACCGGGTTTGGGTAAAAGTGAGAGCATGCGCGGGTGGGTTGCCAGATAAACATAGGGCAGTGCCAGTCCGAGGCCAATAGAGAGAAAGGTCAGGATAGTGTAGGACGACGGTTGTGTGAAGGCAAAGGCCAGGGCCGTGCCGAGGAATGGCGCAGTGCACGGCGTCGATAATAGTGTGGCAAGTACGCCATCAAAGAAGTTTTTTGCCAGGCTGCTTTCCAGAGCAGAGGCGATTTTGTTGGCGCGATTCACAAAAGGGACGCGGAAGGTGAAGACATCAAAAAAGCCGAGGCTGAGGATAAAGACGCATAGCAGCAAAGCCAGCACAAATTCCGGATGCTGAAACTGAAATCCCCAGCCGAATTGTTCGCCGATGCTGCGCAGGCTAATCACGACCAGTGCCAGTGCGAGCATTGAGCTGAGGATTCCCAGCAGGTAGCTAAGGGCCGCCAATTTTATTTTCTGTGGTGATTTGTCTCCGTGTTGGACAAAACACATAACCTTGATAGAGAGAATCGGTAAAACGCAGGGCATAAGGTTGAGAATAATTCCACCGATAAAAGCTGAGAACAGCGCGAGGAGCAGAGATGTCTGTTGTGCAGGCAGTGGGCTGACATCAGCTATTTTCAGTAGATCGTCGGGGGCATGTAAACGCAATGAAGCAATCTCGCCCTTAAGTGGCAGGGTCTGTTCTGTCAGAATGCCAGTCGCCGCTGAAGTATCTGTCGACCATTCAAGGGCGATAATTTGGTTCGTCTTGGCCGAAGGATTTTTGGTTTCCTCAGGGTCATTTAGGGCCAGAATACCGCCAACAGATGGCTGAGCAACGGGAGTGATTTCACTCGGGATGCTGTCTTGAAAATATATGCCATGCAGCTTAATGCTCAAGCTGTTTCCATGTATGTTGATTCGAGGTAACTCGTAGTCGACACCGCTTGGACCGTAAGGGAAAACCTGAATATCTTTTGCCGAGATTGTACTGGTGGCTGGGCCTTTCAAGTTGATTGTGACGATGAAGTCCTGTTTTGTTGCGCTGAAAGCTAAGTCTGTACTCACTTCAAAATGTTTTTTATTAACCCCGGGCAGGGAATTTTGTGCCGCGACAAATAGTTCGGCTTCGGCGGACGGTTCCTCCGGAGTTTCGCGGGAAAATGGGAACTCCCTCTCCAGGTGTGCTTTCCCTGGAACACAGAGGTCCTTGCAGGCGAGGAGCTCGATATCAGCTTCGATTTTTAGATATTTGCTGTTGTGCTCGATTGGTTGAGAGTGCAGTGCGGCATGGAGTAAAAATGGTTTGCCATAGCCATAGGTCGTAATATTGCCTTCTTCTTCATAGACCTCAGGCACGGGCCAAAGCAGTTCACCAATGCGGATCGATTCCGGTGAAGTCCAGCGAATATTGGTTGCCACACCTGATTCCCCGGGGTTCTTCCAGTAGACATGCCAACCCGGTTCCGGCGAAATGAGCACGCCAATTTGGCCCAGTGCAGCTTCTTCGCCAGGTTGAAAAGTCGAGCGATCGCTTACCAGTCTGAGGCTGACATGGCCTCTGGCTGTTGTGCTGCTCTCGTCTGCTTCTACTGACGAGGCACAGAGTAGCGAAAATATGGCGATAATTATTCCGGAAATTGCATGTAAATTTTTCAAACCAACCTCTGTCGTATTTAATCAACCATTAAGCTTGCAAGCTTGTTGTGGCAACCCATCTTTGTCGTTATTCGTACCCCTGTTATTACAAAGGGCAGCAAAAAACGGTGCAGGTTCAAGTTTCTTCTGAAGCAGCATCTACCAATTCATGGCGGACGCGGGATGGGCAGAATTCAGAGTAAAGGATGTTACGGTCTGCGGCAATCACTTCTGCCGCGTCTTCAGCGGCGGCGAATGATGTCGACATCCCGTAGCCACCGAATGCAGCAAGCCAAAAAAATCCTGGACAATCTGTGTCCTTCCCCCAGACGGGCAACTGATCAGCGGTGTAAGTGCGAAAGCAGTGCCAGGATGAACCGATACGCAGGTCCTGTGCCTCATGTGGGAAAAGGTCGCACAAAAGTTTTGCAAGCGTCAGTTCCAGCTGTTCGTCCGGTTGATAATTCTCAGGAGTCATCTGCTGCATGTCGCATACGGAGAAAAGGCGCGCCGTCGGCGTCCAGCGACGCATATACCAGCCTCCGGTTTCGTCCCAGAAGTAGCCACCCTCCTCCTCGGAAAGGTATTTATTTGTTTTCCAGCCATCAACAACAAAAAGGTGGCGGGCAAATGGTGCTGTTTTCAGGCTCAGTTGAGGGTAGTTGTTTTTCAGGATTTTGTTGATCCAAGCGCCGGTAGCATTGACGACCCATGGTGCCGTGAATTTGTCCCCGTTTCGGCATTCGACGGTCCAGTCGGCAGAAGTCTTGCTGAGTGAAATAACCTCATGGCGATAATGTTCGGAGCAGTAGCTTCGGGATTCAGCCAGCAGACCGGAAAGAAGCGGATGAGGGTCGAGGAGGCCATCGGACGAGGTCAGAACACCGCCGATATTTTTTCCGCGGACAATAGCCGCGGTTTCACGAAAAAGTTCCGGGTGATGCTCGCAGGGCTTTCTGCCGAGGATTGTCGATCCGGTCTGAGTAAAGGCTTTGCGGCGGATTTTGTCGGGCCACGACCGGATGGAACGTCTGGCCCACTCGGTAAGTTGTGGATTGCGATAGAGTTGCCTCATCATTCCCGCATTCCGTCCGGAGGCATGATGGCCGTATGAGGGTTCTTTTTCGAGCAGCACTGATCTGACTGAGCGCTGGGAGAGATGATAGGCAAGGGAAACACCCAGGACTCCGCCACCGATAATAATTACTT
>JAQTWB010000106.1 GCA_028689495.1 bacterium
ACTCCAATAACAATCAACTCACGCCGCCTGGTCTGTGAAAACACCGTTTATTCAGTCTTCTTTGACCATATAAGTGATGTTCAGGGGCGTGAGGTCCTGAATTATTTGAGTGTATCGCCAAAGTGTCAAATAAAAAATATGCTTACCGGTGTAAGTGTATTGCCGGTCAAGGATGATCAATTTGGCTTGATTCAAGTGTTTCGACACCCAATGGCTCGATGGTCATGGGAGGCTCCAAAAGGCTTCATTGATTTCGATGAATCACCGGAACGAGCCGCTCTGCGGGAACTCTACGAAGAAACCGGATTTGAGCTAAGCGCAGCCAAGCTCCATAAACTTGGCCAGACCACACCTGAAGCCGGATTAATTATCGGAAGAATCGGACTATACGCAGCAACGATTGACGCTAACTCTGTGTCTGATTCCGTTACACATGAACTTGGACATGGAAAGCTAGAATTCTTTAATCATGATCAAATTGCTAAGCTTATAACATCTGGGCAGATTGAAGACGCCTGCACCCTATCTTTATTATTTCTATATTTCATCAAACAACAAAATTGGCTTAGATCAGGGAAATCTGACGAAACGAGGGAGAATATCTAGTGGACAATCGCCTATTTATCTATAGCGGGAACCACGGTAAGCAGGATGGTATCGAAGACTATTTCACGCTGTTTAAAAACGTGCTTGGTTCGAGGGGTTTTCAAGTCGAGATGTCATCTACGCTTCGGCCGAACTCAACCAATATTATTATCGACGAGTTTACGAACTATATCGAAAATAGTCGGATAGCGGAGTTTCGTAAGAGCACCCCCAATAATCGATGCGTCTATGTTTTAACTGAGTTTGCCGAACGCAAGTTCGGGGTTGAGTCTCTCAATCATTTTGGCGGATTATTTGCTTCAGCCATCATCGCATTCATTAATGTTTACTTGCGATTGTCTCGCGATGATTTTGCCCCCGCGCGGACGAGAGATTACGCTACCTTGCTATTACACGCCCCTGTCTTGGCAGCCTATTTCTTGATAGCCATAACAAAATTTATTGTGTTGAGACTGCTCGGAAAAAATGCGCCTAATCCAATAAAAAACTTCCTCGGTAAACACCATCATCTGTTTTACTTCCATATGCGTTATCTGGGACTCAAAGCACATCTAAAATACGCAGATGCAGTAATTTCCAGCCATGAACTGATTGTACCCGGCTTTGCAGATGATTTGGGCGCTAACGGACAGAAACTGCACTTTTTGGGCGTTATATACCCAGAATTCAACCAACAGCATGTCTTGGATTCGCTAATGGTCGGAAAAGAACTGTTTATCGAAGTTACAGGCTCCGTTACCAAATATCGCCAAAAATGGATGAGTCGGATTAATTTCCAGCTTAAACTGCTAGGCATTCATAACGTCTTTAATTATTGTCAAGCCTTGCCGTTTTCATTGTTGACGAAAAGCAAACATATTAAACGCGCGGCCTATTCTTTACACCCGCCGCAAACACGTAAATGGAAGTATGCCAGCCCTACTCGAATTTACCGAGCTTTGGAAATCGACAATAATTTGCCGGTTTTGACTACTCATTTTGCTCAGAATCCTATTGAAGATGTGTGTTTCTTACTAAAAGACAGGTACTCCCTCGAAAAAATGGCCGAGATGTTTTTCAATAGAGAGGCCATGCTCAATTTTGTGAGACCAAGAATAGAGGCGTATAATGAAATTGCGAAACAACGCAATGACGTTCTAACCCAAGCGCTAAGAACATGAAATATCGAGCGGATTCAGAATAAGCGTATGGACTATGTGAAATACTCTAATTAAAAAAGACACTTTTAAAGACAGATTTATAATGTCATAGAGGTGAACAAAAATAATCAAATTAAATATAAGCGGCCCAAATACACTATTGAATTTAAGCAAGACTCGGCAAAGTTAGTTAACGAAAAGGCAATACGCAAATCAGGAATACCGAGTACAGCGGATAGGATAATGAAGATGCAAACAAAGTATGGGCCGCAAAGACAACTGTTGGGATAATTCGCCAACAGAGCGATTTCCCGAAGTTTAAAACACGAACAACTTAACTACCTGATGTTACGCACGGATGGTATTTCTCCCGTTTGCGGCGCCGAGCACCGGAGCTTTTATCGAGAACAGCCCGGTTAGGGGCGCGGCAGGGATGCGCGCGTCAGCAGAGGGGCACAGGAAATAAGCGGTAACCGGGTCGCCTTTTCTTTGGTTACTTTCTTTTGGCGAAGCAAAAGAAAGTAACTCGCTTTCAGGTGCGACAACCCGATTCAATCAAGTGTCGCGCTAGCGACTCCTTAATGTTCAAGCGCCCTAAACTCGACTAACTGCGTAACATCAGTTAACTACGAAAAACTCAGAGCTAAAGAGGCGGCAGAGCTGAGTATTATTGATTATTGGCTTTCTATGATGGTAAACATGCACACTCAAAATTAGGCTATCAATCCCCGCTAGAATTTGAACGGGAACTCAACTCCATAAGAAAGTCTACTTGAAGATGTCCTGTTTTTAGTTGACAGTTACAACCCGAACAGAATAGTTGACGCTAGATAGTTAATCAGTGCTACTATGTTATGATTTTCGCTTTTTGATCAGAATGGCAATGATTGTGGTAAAAAAGATGAAAATACAAACATTTAATTTTTGCTCTATTGATTTTATTGAATACTTCATATTATCTTTACTCCGGTTGTCAATTGGAGCAAAAAGAACCCCTGACTAATTTCCGTATTCGAGCATTCGGCGGAACCCAAGTTTAGGATCAGACAGATTTTGTACAGATTCACCAGCTGTTCGAATAGCTCTTGTTATTTTTTTAAAACAGTTTTTATTAGAGGATAAATATGAAAATTCTTGTTCTGGGTGGCGATGGCTTTTGCGGTTGGCCAACGGCATTGCACCTTTCCAATTTGGGCTTCGATATTACGATTGTTGACAACCTTTCACGGAGGAATATAGACAATGAATTGGAGGTATCCTCACTCACGCCAATCCGACCAATTGGGGAGCGTCTGCGCGTGTGGAAAGAGCTGACCGGGCGCACTATAGAATTTCACCGTTTCGACGTTGCGGAAAACTACCATCGCTTACTGACATTACTGTGCGAACAGAAACCAGATGCTGTCGTACATTTTGCCGAACAACGAGCAGCCCCGTATTCTATGAAGAGTTCCTGGCACAAGCGATACACCGTTTCCAACAATTTAAATGCTACGAATAATCTACTTGCTGCTATTGTCGAGGCACAGGTGGACACCCATGTGGTACATCTCGGTACGATGGGAGTTTACGGATATGGTACTGCGGGAATGAAGATTCCAGAAGGCTATTTGCGCATCAAGGTGGAAACAGATGACGGCCAGGAGATTTCTCAGGAGATTTTGTATCCATCTAATCCGGGAAGCATTTACCATATGACGAAAACACAAGATCAAATGTTGTTTGCCTTCTACAACAAAAACGATGGTATCCGGGTGACCGATTTGCATCAAGGTATTGTTTGGGGAACGCAAACCGATGAGACAAGAATGGACGAACGCCTTATCAATCGCTTCGATTACGACGGTGACTATGGAACCGTGCTCAACCGTTTTCTGATGCAGGCGGCGATTAATTACCCACTCACAGTTCACGGTAGCGGCGGACAGACACGAGCCTTCATTAATATTCAGGATACAGTGCGGTGTATTGAATTGGCCATCGCCAATGCTCCGAAAAGCGGTGAGCGTGTTCATATTATGAACCAGATGACTGAAACTCATCGGGTAGCGGAATTAGCCAAGTTAATTTCTGATCTCACCAATGTTCCTATTGAAAACGTTCCTAATCCACGGGTAGAGGCCGATGTGAATGATCTGGAAGTTGAAAACAGCCATTTGTTGGGATTTGGTTTGAAGCCGATTACACTTGAGACGGGTCTATTGTTGGAGATCAAGGAAATCGCAGAAAAGTATGCACATTATTGCGATCGTAGCAAGATCCCGTGCGTTTCTACTTGGAAAAAAAGTGATGTCAGATAAGAAAGAATTTAAACGGATACTGATCACGGGCGGCGCAGGCTTTATTGGTTCTAATTTGATCGCTGAATTAAGACATGCTGGTGACTATGACATAGTTGTTGTAGACGATGAGAGTCTCGGTAGATTTTCGCATATTGCGGAATGGTCAGTGGAGTGTATCAAGGCGGATATCCGCGACCATGCAACAATGGCGACCGCTCTTCGCGACGTCGATACTGTGGTGCATCTAGCAGCCGATACGCGAGTGTTGGACTCAATTGCCGACCCGCAAAAAAACTTCGACGTTAATGTAGCTGGTACTTTTCATCTTTTACGCTTATCGCGCGATGCCGGTGTCCAGACTTTTATCAATGCCTCGACCGGAGGTGCGATCCTAGGAGAAGTACCGCCGCCAGTTCATGAGCGGATGGCTCCTCACCCAATCTCACCCTACGGAGCATCAAAACTGGCGGCGGAGGGTTACCTCTCTGCGTTTGCGGGGGCATATGGGATGCGTACGGTATCGCTCCGATTTTCCAATATTTATGGTCCGAATTCGTATCACAAAGGCAGCGTTGTTGCGCATTTTTTCAAGCAACTCCAGAGGGGTGAGGAGATTGTGGTTTATGGCGACGGGAGTCAAGTGCGCGACTATCTTTTCGTTGGGGATCTGGCTAAAGGTATACATTCTTCTATTCGTAGCGGTATGTCGGGAGTTTTTCAACTCGGCAGCGGTCAACCGACTTCCTTGAATCAATTGCTCCAGGAAATTCGCATGGTAGTCGGTACTGGCATTGAAACGAAAGTTCGCTATGAGCCATTCCGCAAAGGAGAAATTCACTCCACATGGTGCGATATTACGAAAGCAGTGAGTGAAATCGGTTTCAAACCCTCGACTCGGCTTGAGGATGGGCTTCGGGTAACCTGGAATTGGTTCGGCGACAATCAGTAGGACAGAACACACCCTCCACACATTATTTAACCGTATAACAAAATGAAGTTCACAACATTAAATTCTGGATCACATAAACCCGAAAACGCTGACGACTTGCCTGTATCAATCGTCATCCCACTCTATAACGAACGGGCAATCCTAATTCATAATTTGGAATTACTGGCCCACTTTTTTGATCAGTTGGTCGGCGAACGAAATTGGTTGTTTATTCTTGTCGATAATGGGAGCACGGATGGGACTGAAAAGCTTGTGGAAGACGCCGTCACTCAATGGCCTCTTTCGCGAGGTGTTTTTCTTGACAAACCTAATTACGGTGCAGCACTCAAGGCGGGACTGAGATCAGCAACAAGCCAATGGGTTTACATGGTAGACATCGAGCAGTGGGATTTTCCTTTCATGACATGGGCATGGGAAAACCGGGATCATTTTGACATGCTCTTGGGGTCAAAGCGTGCAGACTCGACTTTGAATCATCAATATCCTTATCGGCGCTTACTAAGCGCAGGATTGAATGGCATGCTTCAGCTACTCTTCGGTTATAGCGGAACAGATACGCATGGACCGAAATTACTCAATCGCCAGTCCTTAAATTCTATTATCCAGGTTTGTCAGCTTGATCGCGGCCAGTTCGACACAGAACTGGTATTACGAGCAACACGCAGCCGCAAACGATTGGTTGAGGTGCCAGTCGAATACCGCGAATCACGACCACACCGGAACTGGATGATCAAAAAGATCGTTTGGAATTTATTTGCATTACGACGTCTACATCGGGTTATGCAAGCAGTGCCATTCGAAGGTCAAGTTCGATATTATCGTTTTACTCGCGAGGAAATCGATAACCTAACAGCCGCAACTGAAATTTTGGAGAGCCCTCGTGTTTAATGCCCCGCAACCGCGCTCGCGTCTATATACAACCTGGCAAGCCTACGCAAAGGGATTGCAAGCGGTCATGTTCGGTTATAAACACGATGGCGTAAGCATCGTAAAACTCGAACAGACGTTGGAAAGCATCGCACCCGAATACCATGCCGTGGCAGTACCGATGGCGCGGGTAGGTATTTATCTCGCACTCAAGCACCTCATTCGCCCCGGACAAAAAGTCATTCTTTCCCCTTATACGATCACCGATGTCGTCAACATGGTGCTTTGCGCTGGTGGGGTGCCGGTTTTCGCCGATATCGAAGAGGGCGGAAGTTACAATATTAATGCGAACAAAGTGGAAGAACTGCTTAACTCTGAGAATGATGTTGGAGCCGTTCTTGTCACGCATTTTTACGGATTGATCTGCAATATCGAACCGATCATCAATGCTTGCAAACAGAGGGGAATCCCAGTCATTGAGGATGCTGCGCAGGCCTTCGGCGCAACGCTAGATGGCAAGCCGGCGGGCACACTGGCCGATGTTGGAATCTACAGTTTTGGGTTGCTTAAAACTGTGACCAGCTTCCTTGGTGGTGCAGTGCTAACCAAAGATAGAGAGTTGGCGGACTCGATTCGCAAGGACCTGCAACAGTGGCCTTTAACACCACGCAAGTCACTGCTGAAGAAAATTTTTGCAGGAATCACTCTGGATACTGCGACGATGCCTTTTGTTTTTGATGCGGCTGTGTATTGGATGTTCCGATATGCTTTGCTGCATGATCGCAAGTTTTTCAAAAATAAGCTTGACACCGACAGCAACCCTGTTTCGTTTGCGACTTTCCCTGCAAAATACGCTACTCGAATGTCGAGTGTCCAAGCGGAAATCATCTTTCCTCAATTCGCCAACTATGAAGCCGACACGAAAGCAAGGATTGCTAAGGCAAAAATCTATAACGACGGTCTCGCTGATCTTCCTGGCATCGTTATCCCCCCTTTGCGTATGGATGGTTCTCACCTCTATCTTTACTATTCGATCCAGGCCGAAGATCGAGACGCTCTTGCCCGCTTCATGACCGAGAGGTTGCGAGACGTTCAGATCAGCCACCATCGTAATTGTGCAGGGCTGCCCTGCTTTTCGGAATTCTATCGAGATTGTCCCAATGCAGAGAAAGCTGCGCAGCGCGTGATCTACCTACCTTTGTATCCCAACTATAAAGAAAGTCAAGTCGCCGCCAATATCGAAGCTATCCGGGCTTACTACTTAGGATCAGACTAATGGAAATAGCAGTCATCGGCAGCAGTCTGTCCGGAATTTGCGCCGCACATGCGCTAGCTGCCAGAGGGTTGAAAGTTACTATCCTAGATGTTGGCGAGCAACTTGACGCTCCTCGCCAAGCCATAGTTCAAAAGCTACACGACCAAGCATCTATCCAATGGCCTACCGACGAGTCTGATCTGATCAGGAAGAATGAGTCTTACGGTAAGGGTGTTCTGCCGAAGAAAATGCATTTTGGATCCAGCTACATTTATGCAGAAGACAGGCCTTTTGCGAAACTAGCTACGATGACAGAGGGCAGGGTGCCATACCCTACCTTTGCCAAGGGTGGTTTTTCGAATATCTGGGGTTCCGCTGCCCTGCCTGTTGATGGTTGCGACATGGCGGACTGGCCGGTTACGCGCAGTGAAATGGATCCGTATTTCCAGAAAGTCATGCAGTTCATGCCACTTTGCGGTGGAGAAGGGAATCTTTCCAACGCCTTTCCTACGTACCGGGAAGCTCTTGGCAGCCTCGACGTGGGTCCACAGGGAGAGGCACTGCTCGCAGATCTCGATCTTGCTAAAGTTCGCTTGCTCCAGCGCCAATCAATTTATGGCAAAGCACGTCTTGCCATTCACACCCAAGCTGCGGATGGAGGGGTCTTGCCATGTAATGGCTGTGGACATTGTTTTACTGGCTGCGTTCGCAACTCTATTTTTTCTACTTTGCCGATACTAGACGAATTGGTACATTCGAAAAAAGTCGAATATCGAAACGGGTTTTTCGTCGAAAGCATCGACGAACGCGACGGCAAAGTGTACGTTCGCGGGACCGATACCCGTTTGAGCAAAAGATCTGAACTTTCATTTGATTCCGTCTTTGTCGGTGCCGGACCTATCAATACTACTCGTTTGCTATTGCACTCACGAAAAATTTATGACCAATCGGTGCTATTGAAGGAGAGCCAGAAATTTGTAATACCAATGCTGCGCCTCCGAGGTGCAGAAACTGCGATCGATCACCCTGCAATTACGCTAGCATCGGTATTTTTCGAGACAAAGGTGCCCTCTCTTTCGGATCATTGGATGCACGTTCAG
>JAQTWB010000026.1 GCA_028689495.1 bacterium
TTCGTCAAAGAGTTTATGGCATAGCGCTCGGTAACGAAGATTTAAATGATCACCAAACATTGCGACGGGATCCTGCTTGGCAGTGCGCCGTAGGTGAAGATGACACCCTTGCCAGTAGCGCCACGTTTTCACGGTTTGAGTCTCAAGCCAATCATGCCTGCGCGCGAAAGAACCACGAGGTCTTGGTTGATAAGTTCATTGAGTCCCACACTAAGACACCAAAGGAACTAATTCTTGATGTTGATGCACAGACCTACCTATATACGGCAATCAGGAGGAGAAGTTTTTTCATGGATATTATGGTCACCACTGTTTTCTACCACTTTACGTCACGTGTGGTAACTGGGTATTGGTGAGCTATCTTCGTCCGAGCAACATAGATGCGGCAAAGAACTGCGCGGCGGTAATTCGGGTGTTGGTAAAAAAATTAAAGCGAGCGTGGGATTATGTGAAAATCACAATACGTGGAGACAGTGGTTTTTGCCGTCAACGGCTTCTTAAGTGGTGCGAGCGAAACGATGTGTCGTATGTGATTGGCATTGCAAGAAACAGCCGATTAGAGGCGTTTGTCGCGGATTTGATTGAAAGAGCCAAAAGTTTATTTGAAGAGCTGGAGACAAAGCAGCGTCTGTTTACCGATTTCAACTATCAGGCGGGAAGCTGGGACTGGGCACGCTGTGTTGTTATGAAGGCGGAGCATAGTGAGCACGGTAGAAACCCAAGATTTGTTATCACCATCTGCCTTATGAGTGCCAGGAGATCTACGATGAATACTACTGTCCACGAGGGGACATGGAGAATCGTATAAAGCAGCAATTTGAACTTTTTGCCGACAGGGCAAGTTGTCAAAAATGGTGGCTGAATCAATACCGACATCTTCTTTCTACGTTGGCTTACACATTGCTAACCGCAATTCGAGATGTTGGACTTCGAGCGACCGAGCTTGCGCAGTGTCAGGCTAAAACAATTCGTCTGAAGCTTCTTAAGGTTGGAGCGACAATCATCCACAACACCAGGAAAGTGAAGTTTCTTTTATCGAGTTCATTTCCGTATCAGGATGAATTCATCCTCGCAGCAGAAAGACTGCAAACTTAACTTTAAAAAATCCAAATTTTCATTTCTGGAACGAGTTCTTTGGCAGGTGCTATCAGTTAGCTATTGTGTCGTCGCGCAAAAAACATCGCCAAAACAACCCTCATCCCCGGCTGCGAGCCGCCCAGAAACCAGGATCTTGCCGGCGGCGGCCTGTCGGACATGCATCAGCATGCCCTAAGGCCTAACCGGCAACCTCCAGGCCCCTGAACAGCTCTCGCTCGGGCTTACATGCAACATTCGGGCTAGCTCGAATGATGTTTACGTAGGGGCGCCTCGCAAGGCGCTCAATAATGATAAAGTTTTGTCTCATATCATTAATCCGCATCGTTTTATCTTTCAACGAAGTTTTTTGACACGGCATAAAAGGCTGTTAAAGGAATTTGCAAAACGCTGATTATCTTTGGCACTGTGGCTGGAAGGGCCAGAGGTGTCCACTCCGTGTTCGCGGAGAGTATACATGAAGTCGCGCATTGAAAGGCGTTCACGGACATTGTCTTTGGTATATGCCTCTCCTCTGGGATTGATTGCCACGGAGTTTTTTTCGACAATTAGTGCAGCTAGCGGGATGTCGGCGGTGATGACGATATCGTCTGCTTCCACATGTTCGACAATGTAGGAGTCCGCCATATCGTCGCCTTTGCCAACTTGAATCAATTTGAACAGAGGTCCTCTCGGCAGGGCGACAAAACTGTTGGCGACAAGATATACCGGGATATTATATTTTGTTGCCGCCCGAAAAATTATTTCTTTAGTTGGTCTAGGGCAGGCATCCCCGTCAATCCAGATTTTCACGGTTTAGCTATTCTTTTTTACAAATTTTGTCAGTATGACAATTCGTTGTCCGTTGACCCGGCCCTCAATTTGTTCCGGATTATCCGCGACAAGCGAAATACCTCTTACTGCTGTGCCGCGTTTGGCGGTAAAGTTTGCTCCCTTGACATCCAGATCTTTGGTTAGAGTTACGCTGTCACCGTTTTGCAGGTGGACGCCGTTGCAGTCTTTATGAAGATCGGCTTTATGAAGCGAGGCTGAATTTTCTTGTTGTCCGTCATCACTCTGGGCCCAAGCCAGAGTCTCATCGTCGAGGTAGAGTGTTGCCAGAAGATCTTCGGCCCAGGGTTGACCAGCACTGAGCTTTGTCAGAAGGCGCCAAGCCATAACCTGAACAGCAGGGAAGGGACTCCACATACTTTCGCTGAGACAGCGCCAATGATTTATCGCAGCGTCGTTAGTGCCTTCGAGATTGCTCAAGCAGGTCTCACAGAGCATTACGCATTTTTCGGCTGATAATTCAGATTCTGGTGGAACACTATATTGAACAAAGTTATCTGTGCCCCCGCACAGTTCGCATTTGGATTCGCTTCGTTCCAGCAATGATTCTGTGATGTTCATATACAAGTTGTCCTGGTCATCCGCATTTTAGTACAAACGTAACAAATTGCGCCTGTATCGAGGTTCTATCGACGTGAAAGTATGGCAATGAGAATAACTTAATAGCTGGAATGCCCTGGGAGCGACTTGAACGCTCACGTTTCGCAACACACGGCCCTCAACCGTGCCTGTCTACCAATTCCAGCACCAGGGCTTGATGCTTGTTTCCGGTAATTAGTCCATCATGTTACCGGTGCCTGAACTTTCTCGAGTAGAGAAGTTCGGGCCGTTACTCGGGATTTATGTCCTGAGATTTTATTTTGTCGTAGCAGCTTCCGCCACAGCTTTGTCTGTGGAGCTTGTATCAGCAGTTTTATCTGCTGCAGTCGATTCATCTGCCGAAACCGGCGCTACTTCTAACCCAGCTTCAGTGGAAACTGCAACGTCTGTTGCTGATTTTTCTGCACTTTTTGTATCCACTGCTCCTGTATCCATTGCTCCAGCTGGAGCAACATCGGCAGGATCAGTATCCGATATATCACCAGCGGTCTTGTCCGTCTTTTCAGCTGCTGTTGCGGCTTCAGTAGTGCCAGCTTCATTTTCATCGGCAGTCTTTTCCACTTGAGCCGGCAGGTCGCTGAAAACGTCGGAATCAACCGAGAAAGCTGCCTTGCCGCGGATCGCCAGAAAGAGTGAAGTTGCCATGAAAGCCACTGCCAGAAAAGTGGTCACGCGGGTGAGGAGGTTGTCAGCTCCGGTTGCGCCAAAGAGAGTGTTGCCTCCACCGCCAAAGACAGCACCGGTATCGGCACCTTTTCCTTGCTGCAGAAGAACGAGGATTACCAGAAGAAGGCAGATAAATACGTGGGCGAAAGTGGCTATAGTAATAAGCAAGGGAGTATTCCTGAGAAGACTGATAACTAATGTTCCAGAGAGAAAGCTCCGGAGATACAGCCGCGGAAACAATACAGCCGCGGAAATAATAAAGCCGCCGAAATAAGGCCTATGGGAAGGTCCTGAAGCTGCACCAGACCTGCCAATAAATCTGTCGATTAATGCGCAGCGCCTGAGTGTTTAATAAAATTAGGATTTACGGTCAACTGAATACATTGAAAAATAAAGCCCCCGTCCCGGGTCAAAGGGAGCAGGAGCTACGAATCCAATAGCAGACTCACTTGGTTCGGCCGTTTTCTACCAGCTTCCAGAATGATTCGGCCTGAAGGCTTGCACCACCAACCAAAGCGCCATCAACGTCCTGACAAGCCATCAATGCGGCAATATTGTCAGCTTTGGCGGACCCACCGTAGAGAATTTTAATGTTTCCGGCATTGTCCTGGCCAAACATTTCTGCCAGCACCTTGCGAGTGAAGCTGTGGACTTCTCCGGCAATTTCCGGTGTCGCGGTAAGTCCTGTGCCAATGGCCCAAACAGGCTCATAGGCAATTGTCAGCAGTGGAAGATCGGCTGCATCAATACCTTTGAGCGAACCAATCAGCTGTGTCCTTACTACATTCTCTGTTCGTCCGGACTCGAATTCTTCTTTGGTTTCACCAACGCAAACAATAGCTCTCAGTCCGGCGCTGATTGCTGCTTTTGTTCGCAGAGACACGGTATTATCTGTTTCCCCATAGAACTGACGTCTTTCAGAGTGGCCGATAATTGCAAAGGTCGCACCGGCTTCCTTGACCATTGCGGCTGAAATCTCTCCGGTGTGAGCACCGCTTTCCAACCAGTGGACGTTTTGACTGCCAACCAGTATGCCGGGGACTTTGCCAAAAGAGGCTGCAAGAGTTGGCAGGGTGGTGATAACCGGGGCAAAGCCGACATCCGCAGCACCTGTTGTCGAAGCTTTGTAGAGTTTGAGAAACTGCGCTGCGAAATTCTCAGCATCAGCTTTGAGGTGATTCATTTTCCAGTTGCCGATAAACATGTTTCCTCCGGAGGAATTGCCGCTGTGGGGGATCGTAGATTTTTCAGGCCGGTGAATTTGCCTACTGGGTGCAAGCAAATGTCGCCTGTTAAGAGAAAGTTCTGAGAGATACGCTTGAAAGATAAGTCTGCAGAAAGGAGAAGCGCCGGTGAGATATAAATCGGGCGCTTCTCCAGACTGTTTTATGGTCAGCTGAAGTTAATCAGGCAGTCACAACCTTCATCATGTCAATCATGCGGTTTGAGAAGCCCATTTCGTTGTCGTACCAGCTCAGTACCTTCACCATGTTATCGCCAATGACCATGGTTGAGTCGAGGTCCACTGTTGAAGACGCCGGGCAGCCATTGAAATCAATCGAAACAAGCTTTTCTTCTGCAACAGCAAGTACGCCCTTAAGAGCACCATTTGCCGCGTTCACCAGTGCCTTGTTGACATCTTCCGCTGTGACGTTTGTTTCAAGTTCGGCAACAAAGTCGACCAGGGAAACGTTTGGTGTTGGAACACGAACCGCGAGACCATGAACCTTGCCTTTAAGCTCTGGAAGCACCAGGCCAAGAGCCTTGGCCGCGCCAGTGCTTGTCGGAATCATTGACATTGCAGCAGCACGGGCACGACGAATGTCCTTGTGTGGCAAGTCGAGAATCTGTTGGTCGTTGGTGTAGGAGTGGATTGTCGTCATCAAACCTTTTTTCACGCCAAAATTTTCCACCAGAACTTTCGCGACTGGCGCCAGACAGTTTGTTGTGCAGGAGCCATTGGAAATTACATCGTGTTTGGTTTTGTCGTAAGACAGGTGGTTTACGCCATAGACGAGAGTTGTGTCGCAGTCAGGGGAAGGAGCGGAGATGATGACCTTCTTGGCTCCAGCAGCCAGATGTTGCGCAGCCTGTTCACGCTTGCTGAAAACGCCTGTGCACTCCAGCGCCACATCAACTCCGAGCTTGCCCCAAGGCAGAGCCGCAGGGTTTCTTTCTGCAGATACTGTGATCTTCTTGCCGTTGACCGTGATAAATCCTTCACCGGCAGTTACTTCCCCGTCAAAACGTCCATGGACGGAATCGTATTTCAACAAGTGCGCCAAAGTTGCCGCATCTGTAAGGTCGTTAATAGCTACCAGCTCGACATCCGAGCACTTGACAGCTGCTCGCAGAACGTTTCGTCCAATTCGCCCAAAGCCGTTTATTGCAAACTTGATTGCCATGATTAAATCCTAGTTGTTTGGTGCGATTCTGAGGCTGGGCGTTATCGCCTAGTCCGCAGTGAGCGCACTGTGATTGGTAAGGTGCACAGCACAACTGTATTTTAGCGGAGGGTTACATTCAGAGGCGCTGTTATCCCGGACAATTAACCAAATGATTAAGTCATGGTTGGTAACTGCTCCCGGATAACAAGCCTCCGATTGTATCGCCTCTGTCAGTGCAGCTGCATGTTGACAGGCCGGCAGTAGTTAGTCCTGCCAGTATAACTAATCCGGTCTGTGCACATCATACGGATTAGTCAGTCAGCTAATATTTATAGATCAAGGCTGCTGACACCCGCCTAACTAGCACAGGGCAAACAGCATGTGAAAGGGCTTTTCCGTAACAAAAAAGGGAAGTTTGGCAGTTCCTGCAATAAATATTTTCGATGAAACTTATTTGCAATTTAGACTGGTCAAATAGTATTTGGCAGTGTAACTGTTGCAAGTTTAATTCAGTCGAAGTAATTGGCGCCAAGCACGTCACGACAAATAAATCTTACATAGAAAGTATCGGTCGGCATCGGGCCTGTATGGATTGCCTGCGGCTTTTCGGGGAATGCATTCGGGATATGCAGTCGGGTGCCCCTCCCACCGGAATGAGGGAGGTTATATTGATAAACGGAGAAAGAAAAAATCATGAGAGTAGATTCTCAATCGGCAGTGGACCTGGCAGGTCGTACAATTGACGGTATTTTAGCTGCGGCCGCTACACCAGAGGTGGCGAGCACGGATCATTCGATTATACAGCTGATGTTTGGTTCGGGTCCTGTGGTTCAGGCTGTGTTGTATATTCTTTTGCTAATGTCAGTTGTTACCTGGGGAATTGTCATTTCCAAGTGGTTTCAATTCTCGACTGCCAGACGTCAGACCAAGCAGTTTACCGATGCCTTCTGGAACAGCAAGAATCTGCTGCAGGTAAATCAGGCCAGTCAGAAGTACTCCGCGAGTCCTGTGGCTTCTGTTTTCGCGGCTGGACATCGCGAACTGATGCGTCTTGTTCGTGGTAAAGAAAAGCGTGAAGGTGCTGAGAGCTACGCAGATGGTGGAGAACTGGAAATTATCGATCGAGCACTAAAAAGAGCCAAGTTTGAAGAACTGACGCGTTTGGAGAAGGGCACCACTTTTCTTGCTACAACTGCTTCGGCGGCGCCGTTTATTGGATTGTTTGGAACAGTTTGGGGAATCATGAATGCCTTTATCGGTCTGAGCAAGGTTGCGAGTTCATCGATTCAGGCTGTGGCTCCGGGTATTTCTGAAGCGTTGATTGCCACGGCTATTGGCCTCGCGGCGGCGATTCCAGCGGCAATAGCCTTCAACTATTTTTCTCAGCAGGTAAGAATTCTGGCGCGTAACATGGATATGCTTTCCGCTGAATTTCTTAATATCGCTGGCCGAGACGTCCTTTCACGGTAATCAGGTTATGGCATTTGACGATTCTTCCGGTGATTCCGGTACTATTTCACAGATTAACGTCACACCGCTAGTCGATGTGATGCTTGTTTTGCTGGTCATTTTCATGGTCACGGCGCCAATTCTGCAACAGGGAGTTGAGCTTGAGTTGCCCAAGGAAACGCTGGCGCCGATTGAAGGCGAGGGCGAGCAGCTGGTCATTTCAATAACTGCAGATTCTTCTGTATACATTGGCGCTGATAATCTGGTTGAGGTTGACGGACTTGGTGCCAAGGTTAAGGCGATCCTTGAACGGCGCGAGGACAAACGGGTCTTTATCAAGGCCGATCGGGGAGTGCCTTATGGAGCTGTGATGGCAGTTATGGGGAGTTTGCGACGGTCGGAGATTTTTAAGGTTGGTTTGATTACTGAGCCTGGCAGTCTGGAGAAAGGAAAGAAATGACCTCGCCCCGTTCCGGAGACATGTCTTCATATGTCATCGGCACTATTGTGTCGTTTGTGTTCCATATTGTTTTTTTTGCGGCAGCACTGCATCACATGGCCAATTCGGCTGCGAATTTCACTGATGTTTCACAGGTGTTTACAGTTACCCTTGAAGGCGGGTCCAAGCTCGGTGGGATGGTTCAGTTGCCAAAACCGGGAGCAGCTGCACAAAAACTGCAAAATCAGGCGCCTCCCGAGAAGACTGCCGAGACTGGCAAGTCGAAGCAGGAAACAGTAAAGGAGCAGACAAAAACTCCGGCAAAACCTGTTGATACCGTTAAATCTGAGCAGGGCGGCAAACAACTCAAGCCTGAAGATATTGAAACAACCACGGCAATTGATGAAGCAAAAGTAAAGGCCGAAGCCGAGGCAAAGAAACTGGCTGAAAAGAAGGAAGCGGAGAAAAAAATCGCCGAGAAAAAGTTGGCCGAGAAAAAAAAGCAGGATGAGGCGAAAAAGAAAGCCGAGGCTGACAAAAAGCTAAAGGCAGACGAGGCTAAAAAAGCCGCAGAAAAGAAGGCTGCGGAAAAGAAAAAGGCCGACGAGTTGGCTAAAAAGAAGGCAGCTGAAGCCGAGAAGGCTGCCAAGGCCAAGCGTTTTGAAGATGCCATTGCCCGTTCAAAGCAACGCTATGAAGGTGAGTCTTATGATGCCGGAGGTGTAGGCTACGGGGCCGCGGTAAATACAGGCGGACAGGGCACCGGTGGCGGAACTTTGGCTAGTTATGAATTCGTTGCTTATCGAAATCAGCTTGAGGCTCATATCAAGGAAGGCTGGCGCTGGTTGTCCGGTACCAACAAACTTCGAGCTCAGGTGTTGATTAGTATTCGCACTGATGGCGTTATCAGCAACGCTGAAATTGTTGGCAGTTCCGGAGTTGCGCAGTTTGATGATTCCGTGCTTCGTGCGGTAATGAAAGCATCACCTGTACCTCCTGCTCCGGCGGATCTTTATAACACTTTTAGAGAGGTGCGAATTACATTTGATTCGAACTAGCCTGGATGTTGTACGTAAACCCATAAGCATGAATCAATGTGAGGTTGAGAAGTCTGAGACAAGGGGTGGGTACGGTTCTACTGGTTGGTTAGCTAGTTATCGTATTGTCAGTGGCGGCGGTCCCCGGTCAGGCCGGGGATGACGAAGATAGCACTCACGTGCAGTTTCCGGGATGATTATCTCCGGCAGTTGCTGCACTCCAGATCGAATTTAAGTCGTGCTACCGAATTTACCGTTTCATCGACAGTTGATCGATAAATGGCACTTTCTTTTCTGCCCAGTTCGCTGGGACCTTCAATCTTTTTTCGGCGAATGCGATTACCCGGAAGTTTTACGTATACTTCGATTCCACCTGCCGCGACTTCTCCAGCATTAATTACTTCAAGTTCGACTTCACCGAGGGCGAGTTCTTTGTCTATTTTTTTCCAGATACCCCGTGGTTGCCCTTTAACTCGGAGGCGGGTCATTTTGGTTGATGGTGGAGCATCTGATTCTGTCTCTTCAGTAATCGGGTCGTCAGTTTCAGCTGGGTCATTGTTGACGACCCCATTTTCTGAATTCTCGTCAGGGGTCTCGCTGCTTTCGCCCGGAGTGCCTACTACTTTGTATAACAGTGAACCGCTTTTTGTTTTGCGGATAACAAATTCAGCCGCCGGGTCTCCGGTATTTTGCCCATAACTGTTACTTGGCACATATGATTCAAAAGGGTCAGTCGGAGCCCCGGCAGCGTCCCTCGACGCCGAATTTATCTGCAGCGGTGTTATGACCGATGTTGCCAGCAGACAGGACGCTATAATTGCAGAAAATAAGCCGTTAACCATGAAGATCTCCCGTTCCGTATCTCAACCTGTGAGCACACACGCGCTCAGGAGTCTTAACGGCAAAAAGCTGAGTCGACTTAAGGGAGAAAGAGGGATTTATGCGAACTGCATAAAAAGAGATAAATTGAGTGCCGGAGGCGAGAATCGAACTCGCACAGAGTTGCCCCTACTGGATTTTGAGTCCAGCGCGTCTACCAGTTCCACCACTCCGGCAGGAGTCGGTTTTGAAGTGGGCAGAGGATAGCCAATCATTATCATCATGGCAATGTTTGAGGCCGATTATGTCGGACAGCATGATTTCGCCAGCATATCTGTCGGTTAACCTTTGTTGTTCTCTGTTTCACTTGCGTTGTCGGTTGGAGATGGCTGTTTGCGGCGTAGTGGTTTATCGTCAATCAGCATTCGTCGGGCCGGAGTTTCAAGGTCGTCGAACTGTCCACTTTTTGCCGCCCAGATGTAGGCAATAACGGCGAGTAGGGCGAGACCGAGAGCGGCGGGGAGCAGAGCAAACACTATATCCATTTTATTACCTTGTTGTTTGGGTTCGGCTTGCTGTTGTTTGTGATGTCGCGGGCAATGGTTTTCTGAAACCGGGCAGGAGCAGCGAGAGACTGACAACAGTAACGGAGCTGAGCGGCATAAGGATTGCGGCGAATAGAGGGCTGACAAAACCCGCGACAGCGGCACTGCCGCCAATGATGTTGTAGAAGAGCGAGAACCTGAGGATAGTGTCAATGTTTCTCATCGTTTTCTGGCAGCCGCGCGAGGCTTCGGCAATCGCCAACGGTCCACTGCCGTTGATGAATATATCGGCAATTCTCAGACAGATTTCTGCCCCTCCGTGAACACCGATACCGACAAAGGCGGATTTTAGAGCGGCGGCGTCATTTACACCATCACCAACCATGGCACCTTCTGCGAGCGTTTTTCTTTGTTCGACGAAATTGGTTTTATCTTCGGGTGATTGTCCGGACAAAGCGTGATCTGCCGGGATGCTGAGTTCTGTGGCCACGCGGAGCACTGCTCCTTTGTTGTCGCCGGAGACAATGAAAGTTTTGACGTCGTTTTTGCGGAAGTAGTCGATGAGCGCTGGCGATTCAGGATGCAGGTTGTCTTTTAAGGCAAAAGCGTTTTTTAGCTCTCCTTCTTTGGCAAAGGCGACAATAGAATTTCCAGCCTGGGCCTGATTATTCAGCCAGGCGATATCCGAGGGCGAGAGTCTTACCTGATTGTCTTCGAGCCAGGCAAGAGAACCGAGAATGTAATCGCTGCCATCAGCGGCTCTGCCGTGCAAACCTTTACCTGCGACAGAATGCCATGGTGTCTGTTCATTGCTACCTGGTGGGGGAACATTCCTGGCGCGAAACATCTCTCCGCCCACAGAGTCTCCGAGGTTTGATAGAAGCCAGGTTCTGATGCCAGATGCTAGCGGATGAGATGAGGATGAAGTAATTGCCAGCAGTGGTGTCAGTTCAGAACGATTCTCATTGTTAAAGATCCCGGCGTTCATGCTGGCGACAACTTCAGGGCGGCCATTTGTCAAGGTCCCCGTTTTGTCGAAGTATATTTCGCGGATTCGGCTAAGCTTTTCAATGACATCGGTGCCGGTGAAAAATATACCGTTTGCTGCAGCCCGGCGACTGGCGACACTCAGTGCGACTGGAGCAGCGAGTCCTATCGCACAGGGGCAGGTGATAACCAGGAGTGCAAGAGTATTGCCAAAGGCTTCATCCAGGCCACCAAACCAGAGCCAGAAGACGAAGGTGAAGAGAGCAAGCCCGAGGACGATAAAAACAAAGCGGGCGCTCAGACGATCTGTTACTTCAATGATCGAAGCCTTTCCCGATGAGTTGTGTTCTACGCTGCTGAGCAGTCGGCCAATACGTGTTTCACCGCCACTGTGATGGACTTCGACGACGATTTCTGAGCCAACATTTTTGGTTCCGGCAAAGACCGTATCACCGGTGATCGCTTCAATCGGAATGGATTCACCGGTCAACGTTGCCGTGTTGATGCTTGTCGATCCTTTGATGATAACTCCGTCGACCGGGATGCGCTGTGAAGAGCCGACGATAACTTTCATGCCTTTTTTCAGTGTGCCGATAAATACCTGCCGACGATTGTCACCGCTATTTTCGTCGTCGGTAACTATTGCGTCAAGTGGTGTGATGCTGTTCATCAGCTCAGCTGAGGTAACCGCCCGATCTACGCTGCGTCGCTGAAACCAGCGACCGGAGAGCAGGAGGAATATCAGCATACAGATCGAGTCATAATAAATATGACCGCTGCCCTTAATTACGTTCACGGTGCTTAGGATAAAGCCAAAAATAATGCCAATTGAAAGTGGCAGGTCGATATGGATTCGCCTGTAGCGAAGTCCGGCCAGTGCGGCGCGATAAAACGGGCGAGCGGAATATAGTATAGCCGGAAGAGTTATCAGTAGGCTGATAAAATTAAAAAAAACCTCGTAGCGATGCTCGATGCCGCTGAACATGCCCTCATACAGGGAAATTGCGATCATCATGGTGTTTCCGGCACAGGCAGCAGCGACGCCGATCTGGAGCAGGGCTTTTCGTTGCTCTCCTGTTCTCAGGTTACGCGATTCGGCCTGTGCAACCGGGTGTGGTGTGTAGCCGAAGCGGTCGAGTTGCGCGGCAATTGTTGAGAGTGGGAGCACTTCCGGCTGATGGGTCAGGACAACTGATGATGTGGTGAAGTTAGCCCGGCAGGAAGTTAAACCGGGAAGGATATCCGGGAGGCGCTCAATCAGCCAGATACATGCAGTGCAGTGCATGCCTTCGAGATAAAATTCATATCTTGCTGTTCCGTCGTTATTGTTTTTTGTGCCATACTGTGCGGCGAACTCAGGGTCGTCGAAATGCAAGAATGACTGACTGGAAACAACAGCCTGACGTTTTTCTTCATCGGGGACCGAGTTCCTGATGTCATAAAATTCACAAAGGCCGAGATTGTTGATAGTGCTGTAGACAAATTCACAGCCGCTGCAACAAAAGGAAAGTTCGTCTGCGTTTTCCCCCCTGCCTGGTGGCACCGGTAGCCCGCAATGACGGCAGAGGCACTCTGGTGATGCGGCGCCATTTGTGTTGGCTGAAGTTGCTTCTGCCTGGGACATGAATGATATACCGATTAATTAGTTGCCAGGTTCTTTAGAGTTCTGTGTTTTTTAGAGTTCCGTGTTCTTTTGGCCTTTGTGAAATTGATGTCAATTAGCAGGGTTTATCCGAATTGGCAGGCCCGGTCGAGCCATAACTGGAATATTTGTCTGTCAATGGGTGTTGAGGGAGTGACTAAAAAATGATTATGCCGGACTTTCAATTTGATAATTCAGCAGGGATTGCGGCGATGGTGTTGGCGGTATTCATTGCCAGTCTGACAGGTAGTCCCCACTGCGCTGGAATGTGCGGGGGATTTGTTGCTTTTATTTCCGGTCGGAGTGAAATTCCCGGCAGAGCCGGGAGTCGACCAATGGCGCATTTCTCCTATCACATTGGGCGAATGCTTTCTTATGTAATACTTGGGGTAATTGCCGGATTGCTCGGCAAGGCACTTGATAATGTGGCTCTGCTGGCAGGATTGCAGAGGGCGAGTGCGCTGATTGCCGGCGTGTTGATGATTTCTTGGGGGATAGGGGGGCTTTTTCTGCGGCATCGATTTTCGGCTTCGGGTCCGAACTTCCTGCTGAAGAAGCTTGCGGCTCTATACCATCGTCTGATGAAGGCCGGTAACACTGGCGAATCAACATCCAGGGCCAATTGGACTTTGCGGGCTTTTTCCATTGGCGGCCTCTCTGGTCTCATGCCTTGTGGTTTTCTGCATATTTTCACACTTGCAGCGGCGACTACGGCTTCGCCGCTAAAAGGCGCGATGGTCATGTTGGCATTCTGGCTGGGAACAGTGCCAATGCTTGGTCTTGTCGGGGCCGGGTCTGAGTTTTTTGTGAAAAAGCTTGGTCGTTTTGTTCCGGTAGCGACATCTGTGATGCTGGTGCTTGCCGGTTTTGCTGCATTGAACATGCACGGTTGGGGAGGAACTGGAGTTCCGCCAAAGAGTGGGATGAAAGGAGGCAGCTGCCCCTACCACAGCAGTTGAAAGGTGCATGCAAGTCCTGTTTGGCCCTGCTGTGGTAAGAGAAAGAAAAAGGTGCGAAGAAAATAAAATGTAGGGGCGCCTCGAGAACTGTAGAATTCGCCCGAGAAAGGCAGAATTCACCCGAGACCGGGGTTTCTGAGACCCGGGTATTCCTAGGCTAGTCCTCCGTTGCTCCTTCAGTCCAGGAGAATTCACTCTTGGCGTCTGAATCACCGCCGACAGAAGCGTATCTTTTTTGGGTTCTTTCGCGAATTTCCGCACCTTCAAGACTGTATTTGGTCCAAGGCAGGGCGAGGAGTCGTTTTTCCTCGATATCTTCTCCGGTTTCTTCGCAAATACCGTATGTGCCTTCCTGAATGCGCTCCAGGGCGGCGCTGACCTCAGTTAGCCGTTTTTCCAGCATTTGCTGTTTGGCATACGATTGGCTTCTTTCTTCAAGAGCCTGCGACATATCACCTTCATCGCCACTGATCGAAGTAGCGAGAGATTTTTTCGAGTCGTGAATGATATCCAGGCACTCCTGTTGAATACGGCGGAGTTCCACTTCACATTCTTCGATTAGTTTACTGCGAGATTTCTTTCGTGTAGTCATGACTGCCTTTAAACTGAAAACAGTGTTAGAAAAAAAACCGTTTACTGGTGGGCGCGGAGTATTGCACCGATTGTTTTTCGTCGCAATTACTTTTTTGGCCTGGATTCGATAATCATCAGGTTCCGGTATGTCGTTTGCTGATAAATCCGCAGCTTGCCAGCGCGAGCCAATTGGAGCCGTTTTATCAACCTTGATTATTCACCCTAGTTTTAGAGAGAGACCTCATGCCATCCGGATTCCGAAGATTGGTAATATTTTGTCTTTTGACGAGTTTTGCTCCGTTGTTGGTAGGTTCGAGTGCCGCAGAATCAGCCCCAGAGGTCGATAATTTTACAGGGGATGTAATTGTCACTGCAGTTCCATCGCAAAAAACCTTTATTCAAGCGCTATTTCAGGCGGCAGGTTGTGAGGAGCGTTTTCGTGTATTGTCGTTGTTGAGCAACGCCACCGATCCTGAGCGATATAGCGCCACGCCGGGTGATTTGGAGCTTGTTCGCAGTGCAATTCTCTTGGTTCAAATTGGGCATGCGGAGCTTGTTTTTGAAAAAAGGATTGAACAGGCGCTGTCCTTTCCCGCTGATCGGCTTTTACGTCAGTCCGAACTCATAGAGGCAAATCATGAGGATCCTCACGTCTGGCTTTCAGCAGAAGCCAATATCAAAATGCTGGAGAAAGTAGTGGTTATGGTGAGTTCGATGCATCCCGAGCTTGCCGACAGGCTTGCCGAGGCGGAAAGTAAATTAAAGGTGATGATCAAGACTGAATTACAGCAGTTCAAGGAGAAGCTTGCGCTGGCGAGCGAAAAAAATTTTGTAGTTTTTCATCCGGCCTGGGGATATTTGGCAGAGGCACTTGGTTTGAGGCAATTTCACCTCGAAGATCACGGTAAGGAACCATCACCTTTTGCCTTGGCCAGAAGAATCGCCGAGGCCCGTCAGCAGGGGATTCATATAGTCATTGTTCAGCCACAGTTTCCAAGGGCCAGTGCTGAGGCGTTGGCTAAGGAAATTGACGCCAGGGTATTTGAAATAAACCCGCTCGATGACAGCTGGTTTGTCATGTTACAAAAATTCAGTGAAGTTTTTCTTGTAGGTGGTGATGGTCGATAGTCTTTCCGAAAAGGAAGATGGGGCGGTGCCAGTTGTCGAGTGCGAAAATCTTTCCGTTGTCATGAAAGGTCGCATCGTGCTGGAGAATATCACCCTTACCTTACCAGAGGGCGGTGTTATTGGAGTGATCGGGCCAAACGGTGGCGGGAAGACAGTTTTCCTGCGCACACTGGCCGGCCTCGTTCGGCCTACTTCAGGTAAAGTCCTTGTTTGTGGCAAGAGCCCGCGTGATGCACGCAGTGATATCGGCTGGGTACCGCAGTTTGCTTCCTTTGACGCGGCAGTGCCGATGCGAGTTGTTGATGTTGTGTTAACTGGTCTGCTTTCGGCGGGCAGTTGTTTCTGGGGATATGGCCGGCAAAGAAAGGAGCTTGCTGAAGTTGCCCTTGCTGAAGTCGGTCTGCTTGAGCTGGCAGGTCGTCCGGTGGCCAGGCTTTCCGGCGGACAGATTCAGCGAGTGCTGATCGCGCGGGCAATTGTCAGTCATCCGCGTCTGCTGTTGCTTGACGAACCGACGGCGAGTCTCGATCCGGCTGTAGTTGAGTCATTTTACGACCTGGTTTCACGCCTGGCTCACAAGATGTCGATTGTGCTCGTCTCTCACGATTTGGGTCTTCTGGCCAGAGAGGTGAAAACAATTGCCTGTCTGAATCGCCGGCTTCATTATCACGACTCTCGTGATATTCCGCCGGAGATTATTAATCTCACATACGGATGTCCGGTAGAGCTTGTCAGCCGTTCGATTAAAGAACACCATGAGCATTGTTGTGGAGGGCACGACGATGAATGAATTTCTGCGTGTTTTGTTTGATTCTCCTGCGGCACTGCTTGACGATCTGGTGCTGCGTTCTTTGGTGGCGCTTGTTTTCGCGGCGATTCTTGGTGGGGTGACAGGGAGTTTTGTCGTCGCCAAACGCATGACTTCAGTCGCCGGGGCGATCTCCCATGCCGCTCTTGGTGGGGTGGGAATTGCTTATTTTCTCGGTGCGGATCCGTTACTTGGCGCTCTTGCCGTCGCAGTGTTGTCTGCCGGTTTCATTGCCAGCGCTTATCTGCGCCATGACGCGAGCCTTGATTCATTGTTGTCGGTGACCTGGTCACTGGGCATGTCTGTCGGAATTATTGCCCTGTCAATTTCTCCGGGGTATCAACCGGGACTCGAGCAGTATCTTTTTGGCAATGTTTTTCTTGTCTCTCGCGAATATCTTTTTTATTTGGTCGCTATCACAACTGCGACAGTGATTCTTGTGGCGATGTTTTTCCCCCATCTGCAAGCTATCAGTTTTGATGAAGAATTTGCTGATATCCGCGGAATTGGTTTGAAGCGTTATTTCTGCCTGTTGATGCTGCTGGTCTGCATTTCCGTCGTGTTGTTGATTCAGGTGGTTGGCATAGTGCTGGTCATAGCACTGCTCTCACTTCCGGCATCTGCTTCAATCAAGGCGTCAATCGGATTAAAGCAGCTTATTTTCCTTTCCTGCGTGATTTCAGTGGTCTGTTCTCTGGCTGGATTTTTTGTTTCTTGGTTAGCCGATGCGCACTACATGTTGTCGCTGCCAGTCGGCCCGGTAATTGTTGTTGTCGCGGTTCTGGCATTTTTGGGTAGCCGAGTTTTTCGTTCGGTTTAGGCCGGTAATTGCACTGATGTTCAGTGTTTGGAATGTGGTAGGCTTGTGCCTTCCATTCTCGGTTGTTGGCACTAAAATTGTCTGATGAGGTTCTGAACCATGTGCATCCGACTTTTAAAATGTCGCCTGCCGGATTAGAGGAACGTAAACCTGCACGCTCCAGGATGGCGCGTGCAGGTTTATTAACGACTCAGCCGCTGTTTTTTCGTTACTTTACAGCACCGCCAAAGCTGGAAGAGTCTTTCCTTCAAGCAGCTTGAGAAAGGCCCCACCGCCAGTTGAAACATAGTCCATCTTTTCAAAAGCGTGACGTTGATGCAGCGCAAGGTCCGTATCTCCACCACCGATAACAGTCAGGGCGGAAGTTTCAGCAAGAGCGTCAACCACTCCAAAAGTGCCGGCACTGAATTCAGTGATTTCAAAAGCACCGAGAGGACCGTTCCAGATGATGGTTTTTGCCGAGTCTATATACTGGCAGAACAGCTTTACGGTTTCAGGTCCGATATCAACGGCCATTTCGTTCTCGCCGATTGCATCAATTGCGCGAACTGTGGTTGTTGCGCCAGCCGCAAAAGTTTCCGAGCAGACAACGTCTACAGGAATGACCAGCTTGCAGGAGCCAGATTTAAATTCTTCGATGATTTCGCGAGCGGTATCAAGCAGGGCATCTTCAACCAGAGATTTGCCGACACCGTAGCCTTGAGCTTTGAAGAACGTGTTGGCCATTGCTCCGCCGACAAGAATAACATCGGCTTTGGTCGCCACGTGGCGGATGGCTTTGATTTTTGTCTCCATTTTCGCGCCACCCATTATTGCGACCAGCGGATGGGCCGGATTTTCAAAGGCCTTGGCGAAATATTCTGTCTCGCTCTTGATTGTCAGGCCACCCGCTTTTTCGGCCATGAACTCAGTCATGCCAGCGGTAGAGGCGTGAGCGCGGTGTGCTGTGCCGAAAGCGTCGTTGACATAGACTTCAGCAAGGCAAGCAAGTTTGCGCGAAAACTCTCTGTCGTTGGCTGATTCTTCCGCATGAAAGCGCAGGTTTTCTAGCAAGAGAATCTGTCCTGGTTGCAGAGCAGCGGCCAGGGCCTCAACTTCAGGCCCAACGCAGTCAGGTGCGAAAATTACTTCGCGATCGCTGATTTCCTCAATTCTTTTTGCTACTGGCGCCAGGCTGTAGGCCGCTTCGGGTTTGTCTTTTGGTCGGCCCAGGTGAGAGGCCAGCACGACAGATGCGCCTTGGGAAAGAACATAATTGACGGTATCCATGGCGGAGCGAATTCTGTGGTCATCGGCAACCTTTCCGTCTTTCAGAGGAACGTTGAGGTCGGCGCGAATAAAAACTTTTTTCCCTTTCAGATTTAACTGATCGACAAACTTCATAGGAACTCCTTGGTCTTGATTATTAAAAGCTTTCTAGTGAGCAAGAGTCCTCGATGTCTAAATACCGGTAGGCATGTCGATGAACTCCCAGGACAAACCAAACTCCGCCGCCAGCGCTTTGCCAACCTCACAGACACCGAGTGTCTCTGTTGCGTAGTGACCGGCGAAGACGACGTTCAGATGTTCTTCTGCTGCATAGTGGTAACAGGCTTGTTTTGGTTCTCCTGTTATCAGGGTATCTATGCCAATGCCGTGCGCTTCGTAAAGAGCATTCGCTCCGCCGCCACTGACTATGGCAATTTTTTTTGGCTCGGTTGGGCCAAAAGGAAGATGATGAATTTTAACGGATGCGCCGGGTAGGGTACCCAGAGAAGTGAGAATGGTGTCCAGGGTTGCACCTGACAGGTTTTCTCCGCAAATGCCGATCTCTTTACCGCAGTAGGGGAAGCAGGGAGTCGGGTTGGCCAAGCCGATTAGTCTGGCTAAAGCTATGTTGTTTCCCCAGGAAAGGTGAGCATCAAGTGGAAGGTGCCAAGCAGCCAGATTGAGTCCGGCGTTGAGGCATAAAGAAAGTTTTTCCTTGAATCCACCTGTAATGGACTGCGATTTACCCCAGAATATGCCGTGATGGACGATCAGCATATCGGCGTTGCGGCGGATTGCTTCTTCAATTACTGCCTTGCCGGCATCAACGGCAACCGCGATTTTACCAATTTTCTCGCGACCCTCGATCTGCAGCCCGTTTAATGCCGTGTCATCGAAGATATCTGGCTCTAGATTCGCATTAAGATAGTGAATAATTTCATTTCTATATGTCATGGTTTGATTCTATTGCTCATGGCTGTTTTGTTTCGGGGTTACCTTTACTGCGATAGCTCCTCAGGGGACAGCAAATTTGCAATTTTAACTTCGCCAGTGGTAGTCAAATGTTTGCTTTAATGGATATTTCGGCTTGAACTTGATCGGGTATTGCCGGGCTTGAATTATCCATCTGAAAATTTGAAAAAAGTCTTCTCAAGGAGATAACCCGTGGCATCATGGTTTTCTAGAGTTAGAGCCCCTAAACCTTCAAGTGGTGAATCAGATCGGGTTCAGGTCCCTGATGGTTTGTGGACGAAGTGTGGCGGGTGTTCATCGATGCTCTATACAAAGGAGCTGGTGAAAAACCTCAAGGTCTGCCCCAAGTGTGGCTACCATTTTCGTTTGTCGCTGGAGGAAAGAATCCAGGTGTTGACTGACGGATCTTCGTTTGAGGAATTTGACACTCAGCTTAAAGCTACCGACCCGCTTAATTTTCGCGATTCATTGAAATATCGTGATCGCTTGAAGAAAGCGATCAAGGTTACCGGCGAACAGGATGCAGTAAAAATTGGCAAGGCGCGTATCGATGGGCAGCCGGTGATGCTCGGCCTGATGAATTTCTCCTTTATGGGCGGCAGCATGGGGATGGTTGTCGGTGAGAAACTGACTCGTATGATTGAGCGGGCAATAGCCGAGAAGCTCCCGGTGATTATCGTGTCGGCATCCGGCGGTGCCAGGATGCAGGAGGGGATTTTCTCCCTGATGCAGATGGCGAAGATATCTGCCGCTCTTTCGCGTCTTGCCGCACAGCGTCTGCCATATATCTCTCTGATGTCGGATCCGACGACCGGTGGCGTGGCGGCTTCATTTGCCATGCAGGGTGATGTGCACATTACCGAGCCTGGCACATTGATTGGCTTTGCTGGACCAAGGGTGATTGAGCAGACAATTCGCAAAAAGTTGCCTGAAGGATTTCAACGTGCCGAGTTCCTGCTTGAACACGGTATGGTTGATATGGTTGTGCCACGCAATGAGCTTAAGACGAAGATAGGAACCCTACTTTCTTTACTCGATCGAAGTCGACTTGATCGGGGTCTGTCGACAAGATCAGGAACTTCATCCGTTGTAAATGGCAGTGCGGCGAACCGGGTCAGTAGCGGGGTTGTGGGGACGCATGGTAATGCCTGAGGCTAGGACAATTTCGATTGAGGAGCGGGTTTTTTCGCTGTGTGATGTTGGTCGGCGCATTTGGGCCGTTTTGTTGGCGGCTGTTGTTTGTTTTTGTGCCTTTCCTCGGCTGGCATCGGCGCAGGTCGAAGCTCCGGACAAGAAATTCATTTTTCTTGAGGATCGTGAGGAGGAAGTGCAGGCGCAGGAGCAGAAGATTCGCACTCGTGATGAGCGGGCTCGGGATGCAGCGCGGCGCAAGAGCAAGGGGCTGCCATTTGATATTGATGCCACCTCGATCAAGGTGGACTCCGGCGGGGACGTTATCCGTGCCGATGGAGGGGTCAGTATCGGTTTCGAATCTGGTGTGATTGAAGCAAGTGAAGGTTCCTTCAATGTGAAGACCAGTGAAGCGGACATTAGTGGAGAGGTGAGAATTGGTGACTCATCGGGTAATATTTTTGCTGAGGCGGCGCACCTTAACCTCGATAAAGGGACAGGTCAGCTCGAAAATATGGAGCTTCGTTTCAATGAGGGGAATTATTCGGTAAAGGCCCGGCGTGCGGAAAAGCTTCCAGGACAGACCTTTTCATTTGAAGATGTAGAATTCACCACCTGTGAATGTCATGATGATCCGGACTGTACACCCTGGAGTATTACGGGGACGGAAGGCTCGGTTGAGTATGATGGCTACGGTAAGGTCTGGAACCCGGTTCTGAGATTTTATGACGTTCCCGTATTGTATTCCCCTTATCTGATTTTTCCGGCAAAGGCTCGACGTCAAAGTGGGATGTTGCCTGCAACATTCGGTACAGGAAGAAGGAGCGGGTTCAAGGTTGAACTGCCTTTCTACTGGGCAATTGACGAATTTTCCGATGCTACTATCACCCCTGTTTACGAATCGAGAATCCGCACTGGTGTCGAAGCTGATTATCAGCGGTTGTTTTCGCGAGGCAGTAGTCTCAAGGCTGGGGGAGTTTATCTGGATGAATCAAATCGAGGCGGAGACTTGCTAGGCACAATTATTACTGGTCTTGCCGATCCCACTTTGGAGAAGCAACGTCAAGCGGGATATCTGAAGTATAACGCTTCTACCGAGGTAGGAGATTCATTTGCCCAACTTGTTGTTGATGGTCGTTATGTCGGGGACGATCTTTTCTTGCGAGAATTTGAGAAACTCGAGATCGGCACCTCCAATTCCAGATTTGTTACCTCTCAGGCGGCAGTCCGCACAACTCTTTTTGAGCGTTATAACGCAGAGGTTTCAACCGAGTATAACCAGAGTCTGGTTTCTGACGATGCATTGGTGTTCCAGCGTCTGCCAGAAGCCAGTCTTGGCGGATATAATATATTTCGTCCATTTGGTGATAATGCGCTTGGCTTGAAACTTGTGCTCTCTGATCAGCTTTCGGCAACAAAGTTTGACCGGGATTTGGGATATGATGGTAGTCGTTTTGAGATTTACGAAAAAGCGCGAGTCCCATTTCATATCAGAAATTATATTGAAGGTGAGATGCAGGCTGATATTCGGGCCAGCAGTTATTCGCTTGATGAGCAGTTGGATCCCGGTTCTATAGTTGCCGAGAACTCGGTATTTACGGACGTGGAATCTGAGTCTATCGTTGACGAGCAGGATAAGGTCGAGGAAGTGTATTTGCCATCTTCAAGTGATAGAGCGATTCCGGGGTTCCAGCTGAAGACGAGCACCGTGATGGAAAAGGTATTTGATCTCGATCGTGATTCCGGACTGAAACGGATTTTAAATCTTGGACCAACGGCTAAATTTGAAGATGTAACGCGGGTAAAACATACGATTGAACCCCTTGTTCGATATCGTTATGTCCCGGATGTCGCTCAGCTGGATACACCTCAGTTTGACTCAACTGATCGCCTTCCAAAACGAAGTGTTGCCACTTACGGTGTGACTCAGCGTCTTTATTCTCGTTCCGAGCCGCTTAACAGCTATTTGTATGGCATCGAGGAATCTACTCCGGAGGTCGGTGACATTCAGGCAATTGGCAGCAGTGGGCCGCTTGATGATGACCTGAGTTTTGGAATTCCTTTTGCCAATGCTGGAATAGACGAAATAGTTACCGAGCAGGGAACAATCAGGGAGGTTGCATCATTCTCGCTTGTTCAGAGTTATGATTTCATAGAGGCATCAGAGGATCTGGATCCGTTGATCGATCCTTTGTCCGATGTCGGTGCAGAGCTGTTATTTGTTCCGAACTATCACATGCGCTTGCGTCTACAGACAAACCTTGATGTTTCGGGGTTTGATCCGAGTTCTTATGCCGCGGAAACTCAATTCATTGACAAGTTCGGAGACGAACTGCGGTTGCGGCTGAATTTTATCAGTGACCAGGTAAGGCAGCTTGATAGCGGTGTGCAAATCCGTTTCAGTGACAGAATTAAACTGGGATATTTCAGTCGTTTTGATGATCTTGGGGGAGAGTTTATTGAGAATCGTTTTGGTGTGCGTTTCGCCGGAAGTTGCAATTGTTGGCATATCGATTTTGATCTTCATGACAAACTGAACCCCGATGAGACACAATTTACGGTAACTCTTAATCTGATTGGGCTTGGTGAATTTGGTAACTCCTTTATGCGCAAGAATGAGGATCGATAAACGTTCGCTATATCGCGCAATTGGTAATGGAATAGAAAAACAGGAGATGAAATGAAAGGCGTAATTCTGGCCGGTGGCCTGGGAAGTAGATTGCAACCGTGCACGTTGGTAACAAATAAGCATTTGCTGCCGGTCTATGACAAACCAATGATTTATTACCCTTTGCAGGCTCTGATCAATGCTGGCATTGATGATATTCTGATTGTCACTGGTGGACATTTTGCCGGGGACTTTCTTAAACTGCTCGGGAATGGAAAAGACTTTGGTTTACGACATTTGAATTACAGTTATCAGGAGGGAGAAGGGGGAATTGCCGATGCCTTATCTCTTGCCGAATATTTTGCTGGGGACGATTCAGTCTGCGTCATTCTTGGTGATAATATCATAGAGGGTAATATTCGTGAGTCGGCTGATGCGTTTCGCAAGCAGGGGGGCGGAGCAAGGATCCTGTTGAAGGAAGTTCATGATGCCGAGCGGTTTGGAGTTGCAGAAGTAGATCATGGTCGAATTGTCTCGATTGAAGAAAAGCCAGCCAAGCCAAAAAGTAACCTGGCGGTTACCGGAATATATTTTTACGACAATACTGTCTTTGACTTTATTCGTTCGATTGAGCCATCTGTTCGAGGCGAGCTTGAGATTACTGACGTTAACAATCTCTATGTGAAACGCGGTAATCTTTATTACGATGTGCTGAAGGGCTGGTGGACTGATGCGGGAACGTTCGGTTCGCTTCAACGTGCGACCAACCTTGTTGCTGAGACCGGTGCAAATTTGATGAGCCTTTAAAATACGTATTTTTCATTAAACGGTTCAATTTCATATCTGGATAATCATGGGGAATATGCGTTTACTTGTTACAGGTGGAGCGGGGTTCATAGGTTCAAATTTCGTTCGTTGGTTGTTGAACTCAGACGATGCCAGTCATGCCAGTCTGGAAAAGGTCGTTGTGCTTGATTTGCTGACTTATGCCGGAAATTTGGCCAACCTTTCCGGACTTGATCAGTCTGGTAAATTTCGTTTCGTCCGTGGAGATATCCGGGATGAGGCTTTGGTGACGGAGTTACTTCAGGTTGAAGGAATTACTCATGTCGCGAATTTTGCCGCCGAGAGTCATGTTGATCGTTCAATCCTGGATCCACTTTCCTTTGTCCGCACCAATATTGAAGGAACGCAGGTGCTCCTGAATCTTTCGCGCGCTGCTGGAGTCACTCGCTATCTGCAGATTTCAACTGACGAAGTTTATGGTTCACTTGGTGCTGAGGGACGATTTGTTGAAACAACCCCTCTGGATCCTTCAAGTGCATATTCTGCCTCCAAGGCCTCGGCTGATTTGCTGGTTCTCGCTTGTCATCGCACGCATGGCTATAATGCACTAGTGACTCGTTGTTCCAACAATTATGGACCATATCAATTTCCGGAAAAGCTGATACCACTTTTTGTGACCAACGCTTTGGAAGACAAACAGTTGCCTGTCTATGGAGATGGCAAAAATGTGCGAAGTTGGCTGCATGTGGATGACCATTCGCGAGCTATTCTTGCAGTCTTGCTGAATGGGCGAGCCGGAGAGGTCTATAACATTGGTGGCAGTCCTGAGGCGGAATGGGAAAATATTCGTGTGACCAGGGAAATCCTTTCTATCCTTGGAAAACCTGATTCCTTGATGCGTTATGTCGAAGATCGACTTGGGCACGACAGGCGTTATGCGGTGGATTACAGTAAAATCAAGGCTGAGCTTGGCTGGGAGCCAAAGGTGAGATTTGAGGATGGCCTGAGAATGACTGTTGAATGGTATCTGCAGAACAGGCAATGGTGGGCGACAATCAAGAGTGGTGAATATATGAAGTTTTACGAGCAGTATTATTCTCATCGCCTGGCTTGATTCAGATACTTCCCGAGGTGGTTTACATGAATGATGTGTTTGAAAGTCTGAAAGGGCGCCGGGTCTTGCTTACCGGCGCTGGAGGGATGCTTGGTCAGCACCTCTCACAGGCTCTTTCTCTGGCTGGTGCTGAGCTTTATTGCGGAGACCTCTCTGAACTCGGTGGACGAATTCCGGTGGGTGCGGAGAAGATATTACTCGATATTACATCGGCTGGTGACGTTGCCAGGGTTATATCCGATATCCACCCCGACTGGGTGATAAATGCGGCTGCCTATACTGCTGTTGATGATGCTGAGCGGAACATCAATCTGGCTTTTGAGGTAAACGCGTACGGCCCAGGATACCTGGCTCGTGCGGTGCGCGATCTGGGTGCTCGGATGGTTCATATTTCCAGCGATTACGTATATGGCGCCGATGATGCGCATCTTGAAAGCCGCCTACATTATATCGAGGGAGACCTATGTTCCCCTTGTGGTATTTACGGGCAGAGCAAAAGAGCTGGAGATGAGCTTGTCATCTCGGCGTTGCCTCATAGTGGTATAATTGTTCGAACAAGCTGGCTTCATGGAATATATGGACCGAATTTTGTAGATACGATTGTTCGTGTTGCTAGTGAGAGAGAAGAGATTCGGGTGGTAAACGATCAGTTCGGATCTCCGACCTGGGCTGGCTGGTTAACGAAGATGATTCTTTGTTTGATGCAGACTGATGCCAGTGGTGTGGTGCATGCTTCAAGCCAGGGGGAAATTTCCTGGTATGATTTTGCCAAGGAGATTGTGCGTCTTGCCGGGTTGTCGACGAGGGTTTTGCCGCAGACAACAGCTGAGCTCGGCCGACCGGCAAAAAGGCCAGCGTTTTCTGTGATGAACAAGGCGCGACTGGAACAGCTTACCGGAGAGACCATCCCTGACTGGCGTTCGTCAGTGGCTGAACATTTTGCGGCAAAAGGCAAACTGTCCAAGGATATGTCTGAAACAGTATCAGCAAAGCAAGAGTAGTAAATGAAGAAGTTATTTTTTGGGAAGATCGCATCGGATTCTCCAGCTGTCGCGGTTGTGATGGCAGGTGGTCAGGGAGCAAGATTTTGGCCGGCAAGTCGTTTGTCCTGCCCAAAACAGTTTCTGAGAATGCCTGGTAGTGAGAGAAGCCTGATTCAGGGAACGGTCGATCGCTTGCAGCCGGATTTTGCTCCATCTCAGGTTATGGTTGTGACCAATGTTTCTCAGGCCGCCCTTGTGCAGGAACATTTGCCTGAGGTTGCGGTTCTTGCTGAACCCGTGGCGAGAAACACAGCTGCCTGTATCGCTTATGCGGCAAAGGTAGTTCTTGCTTCGGCTGGAGATGTGCCAATGGTCTGTTTGCCAGCGGATCATATTATCAGTCCAGCCTCTGGATTAAGAGAGGTTATTGGAAAGGCCGTTCAGGTGGCGGAGAAGAGTGATGTGCTTGTGACTATCGGTATCAAGCCGGATAGTCCGGAGACTGGTTACGGTTACATTCATCGTGGGAATAACTGTGGTCTTGCAAATGGCACTGCCGTTTACAAGGTAAGAAGTTTTGTTGAGAAACCTTCTCTGGAGACCGCCGAAGAATATCTCAAGTCGGGTGATTATTATTGGAACAGCGGCATGTTTGTCTGGAGACCATCGGTTATTCTTGAAGCTATCGGTAATTACCTTCCCGATATGGCTGAGAAGATCGACAAGGTCGCAGGTTTACTGACGAATGATGTTGAGGAGGAGTCGCGATTTGAGCAGGCTCGGGAAATATTCTCATCGATTAAACCGGTGTCGATAGATGTTGGTGTTCTTGAAAAGTCGTCCAACACAGTTATTATCCCCGCTGATAGTTTCGCCTGGAATGATGTTGGCTCCTGGGATTCCTGGGCTTTGGCCGCGAACAGGGATTCTTATGACGGAAGTGATAACTTGATCATGGGGGACGCATTGACTGTTAATTGTCGAGACTCGGTTCTGGTCAGTTCCAGTGGGCGGACAATTGCGGCTGTTGGGCTCGAAGGAATCGTTGTAATTGAAACAGCGGATGCGGTGTTGGTCTGTGACAGACGGGATGCCCAGTCTGTCAAGACGGTAGTAGAACTGCTTAAGCAGCAGGGAAGGGAACTCCTTCTTTAGATTTCAAACCTGAATGATGGTGACGTGTAAGGGTCATTGTTAAATAAAAGTATAGCTCGAATGAGCAGAATTAGAGGATGTGTGAGATGGCAAAAAAGTGTGCACTGATTACTGGAGTGACGGGACAGGACGGTTCCTATCTTGCGGAATTGCTTCTTTCCAAGGGCTACCGTGTGGTGGGCATGGTGCGACGGGCCTCAACTGAGAATTTTGAACGTATCGATCATCTACGTGATGATATAGAGCTTCGCCAGGGCGATCTTCTGGACCAGCTTTCCCTGATATCGCTACTTCAGGATGTTCAGCCGGATGAAGTATACAATCTGGCTGCCCAGAGTTTTGTACCGACCAGTTGGCAGCAACCAGTGCTGACCGGGGAGTTCACAGCGATGGGAGTGACTCGTATTCTTGAAGCCATTCGCCTGGTGAATAAAAATATCCGCATGTACCAGGCTTCAAGCTCGGAAATGTATGGCAAGGTGCGTGAGACTCCCCAGAACGAATTGACTCCGCTATATCCGCGTTCACCTTACGGAGTGGCGAAGGTTTACGGACATTATATTACGATAAACTATCGCGAAAGTTACGACATGTTTGCTGTCTCAGGCATTCTTTTTAATCATGAGTCTCCCCGTCGCGGTCTTGAATTTGTAACGCGAAAAGTAACTGATGGAGTAGCCCGCATTAAACTTGGGCTGCAGAAGGAGTTACGTATGGGTAATCTTGATGCTCAGCGGGACTGGGGGTTTGCTGGCGACTATGTCAAGGCGATGTGGCTGATGTTGCAGCAGGAAGTCGCCGATGATTATGTTATCGGCACAGGTGTCATGCACTCGGTCCGTGACCTTTGTCGTATCGCCTTTGAACATGTTGGATTGGATTACGAAAAGTATGTAGTGACAGATCCCGCCTTCATGAGACCTGCTGAAGTGGATCTATTGTTGGCAGATCCAACCAAGGCAAAAAAACAGCTTGGCTGGGAGACAGAAGTGTCTTTTGAGCAGATGACCCGCATGATGGTCGATGCTGATATGGCCCGTGTTCAGGCAAAGATGTCTCGCTAAGCAGGATACAATATAAAATGAGAGTATTGATTACCGGCGGCCATGGATTTGTTGGTCGATATTTGGCTCATCATCTGACTGAGTGCGGGGATGAAGTTATTGCTACATATCATCCTGGGGACAAACAGTCGCGCGATGAGAATCATTTCATGCCTTTACCCCGGACATCGCAGGCTATATCACTTGATATCTGTGATGTCGGTATGGTCAACAGCGTGATGGAGTTGTTGCGTCCAGAAGCAGTTTATCATCTTGCGGCGATCACCTTTGTTCCAGATGGAGAAAAAAATCTCGGTACTGTTTTTGCTGTTAATGCTCACGGAACTTTCAATTTACTGGAGGCCGTAAAAAAACATTGTAGCAAAAGTCCGTTTCTTTATGTCAGTTCGGCCGAAGTTTACGGAGACCCGCGTCCGGGTACCTTGCCACTTGTTGAAACAGCCGAGTTAAGGCCGATTTCAGCTTATGGCTTGTCGAAAGCATCTGCGGATCTTGCGGTCTATCAATATGCCTATCGCGAACGTTTGCAGGCAGTGCGGGCCCGTCCTTTCCCGCACACAGGCCCAGGGCAGGATGACAAGTTTGCACTGTCCAGTTTCGCCAGGCAACTTGTGGAGATTCGCCTGGGGATGCGAGAGCCTGTTATTGAAGTCGGTAATCTGGAGGCGCGTCGGGATTACTCTGACGTTAAGGATATTGTCCGTGGTTATCGTGAAGCGTTGCTGAATGGCAAGAGAGGGGCCGCCTATAACTTTTGTTCTGGTAAAAGTTGGGCCATATCAGAACTGCTGCAGAAGTTGATCGAGATGGCTGAGGTTGAGGTTGAGATACGCGTCGATCAATCTCGTTTTCGAAGCGTCGATATTGCCGACCTGTGTGGTTCATATGAAGCGGCCCGACGTGATTTCGGCTGGAAACCGCGTATTGAAATTGATTCGACGCTGCAGAGCTTGCTTGACTATTGGCAAGAGCAGCTGAGTTAGCCTGATTTCGCACGTAAGCCCCCATAGTATTTTGAACTAAGGGGAGGTTGTAAGGTCTGAGGCCAGATGTGTGGGTAGATCTCTACTTGTTGGTTAGCTAGTAACTGAATTGTCAGTTCATTCTTATACGTTCATAGAGGTAGATGTTGTTTTGCTCTTTCCGGCAGTCGGTGGATGACTGTCGGGAAGAGAATGTATGTCGCAGCAATTTTGCTGCACAGGTTTTCCCAGCAACATTTACTTTAGGAGGTTTTATGAACGTAGTAAGTTACATTACATCACTTGTCCCTGGTGCTATGGCATTCAGGAGATTACAGGTAGAGGGTGGCAATGGCGATGAAGTTGTCGCTTCTGTTTCCCGGCGTGCCGCGTGGAATGGGTTGGCCGGTGCCAGGGTTGTCGTATCTTCTGTGCCGGGTTCGCCGCACAGGGTCGATAGTAAAATGGGATTAATCGTCTCGGGCTATCCGATGGCTGATTTTGCCGATGATTCTTTCGAAGCAAATTATATACGGCTGTTAACCGGAAAAAGCTTTCTCGGTGAGGAGGCTCTGTTGTACGAGTTGACAGTTGATTTGCGGAATCGAATGTTAATCGCGGCAGTTAACTTCCTTGATTCTGCCGATTATAAGGCGATTTACCATATCATGATTGGTATGGGGTCTATCAGAGGAGTTCATCCCCTGGATATGATTACTGCTGCAATTCTTTCTCTGGAAGGTCATTCAAGGGTGCAACAGAAGCTGGAAAGTGATGCTCAGCATCTGTTGACGGTTGAAGATGTCCTGGAGGACTATATTGATATTCAGGGACTGATGCTGGTGCTTGTGCCAATGGCCTGGCGGATCTTCAATAAAGCACCTGTTGGTGACCTCCCTCGGTTGGATAGAGATATCAGTTATGCCAGGAATCTGGCAGTGAGCCTTATCCCCAACGAAGAGTTGGTTGGTCAAGGGGAGAAGGTGCTTAATCTGTTACTTTATCTGATGGCCTATCATGGGGCAGGTAATGCCTCGACTTTTGTTGGCTTGATTACAACCGGTGCCTTTACAAATCCATACGGTGATTTTGTCGCGATGAGTAAGGCATTAAAAGGTGTTAATCACGGCGGTGCTGCCGAAATGGGTACAAGGATGTTGTTCCGGTTAGCCGAAGAGTTTGATGGTACTTTCACTGATGATGACTTCTATCGTTATGCGATTGAACGCTTGCGTAGCGGTGCTTCCGGATTTTGTGTTGGACATCGGATTATAACTGGTGAAGATCCAAGGGCTCGATTGCAGTCGGCGATGCTCAAAAGAGAATTTCCCGATTCGGTCGTTATGGATCTTGCAGGTGTCTGGTATAGAAATTTGCCAAAGGCGGTGCAGGATGTTTGTGGCGGGGATCTTCGGGTTGTAAATGTTGATGCCTATACTGGCGTGAGCTTGATTGAACTCGGTATTATCGCCAATCCTCAGCAGTCTGGTTTTTCAACGTTGCTGTTTCAGATCGCTCGTACTTGTGGGTTGGCTACTGAATCGTTCTGGGCTTATTTGACCCCCGATCGTTCTGGAAGGGCCAGGGTTAAGCCTGCTTTGATTCGGCCAGCAGCGGTCCCGCCCACGGCGGCATAGCTATCCGATGAAGTTTGAAGGCTGATCATTTGATGTTGTTCAAGAGATAGATTGATAATTCTGCAGTCGGGCTATGGCTAGCCTAAATGCTGCACTTGTAAATTCGCGACTGGAACTTGTTTCAGTCGTGAACTTACCTGTGATTTACGGGTTAAACTGCAGTTTATTATTATGTCGAAATATAGGTTTCTCAGCCCATACATTCTTTTTCCTCATTCAGAACATAATCTCTTTTTTTGTCTTGCCGACACTTTTTCTGATCTACCATCGTCTTCATTTACGGGAACGACATGAGTCGGGTAAATCTTAGGAGACAAGTATATGAAAACTAAAATATTATTGATGACGGGCTTAATTTTGTTAACTACAGCAACTGCTCAGGCCCAGCCTTTTGATAGACAGGAGATGCTGGATAGACGGATTGACAGGATGCAGCAGCGGCTAAATTTGAGTGATGAGCAGGCAAATAAAGTTGCCGATATCCTTGGCAAGGAGATGGAGCAAGCACCTTGTAAGTCAGTGAATGATTTTACAGCGCGTAAAGTTTGTCGAGATCAACATCGAGAGGCTATCGATCGCAAGATAGCTGAAGTTCTTGACGAAAAGCAGGTTGAGGCATATCGCCAAATGAAAGAGTTTCGCAAGAGCCGCCGGGAAGAAATGCAGGGTAGACAGGGACAGGGGGGTTTTCCTGGTGGTAATTTTTCTCGGGGAGGTGATTATGGTGGAGGGCAACCGCAGTAGCTGATTCCGCCTGCGCCAGAAATTTCCACACAATTCCGGAGATGACGTTTGTCATTAGAAGAAGAGCAATTACTGGTTGAGGAGGCGCAAGGTGGCAGTATCGTCGCTTTTGAGAAGCTGCTCGAATTGTACGAGTTGCCGATTCGGCGATACTGTCGCGCTTTACGCGGTCATGTAGAGGAAGGGGACGATGCGGCGCAGGTCACCTTTGTCAGGGTATGGAAACATTTACCGAATCTCCGCGAAATCGACAGTTTTCGTGCCTGGATGTTTTCAGTGGCCCGTAATGTTTGCCGGGATGCCGCGCGAAAAGGAAGAAGGCGGGTAGTGACAACGCCGCTTGATGCAGCTGATAGTCAGATCGATCAACATCTCGCAAGTGCTGGAGTCAGTTTGGATGATCGAATTGCAGCCCGTGAAAAACTCGATGCTGTGCTTGCTGGTTTAACATTTGCGGAAAAGGATATTTTACTGCTTCGTGAGCTAGAGGACCTGACCTACGAGGAAATTGCCGGCCAACTTGGTAGCTCGGTTGATAGCGTTAAAGGTCGCCTTAAACGTTTGCGACACAAAGTAAAGCATATAATTTGCTCTAATCAGGATTAGCTAATCTTAACATGTGAGCTTATGGATAAAGACGACATAGAGAAAAGCATTTTTGGAAAGGAGATCAAGGATGCATTAACTCCGCTGCCATCTGCCAAATTTCGCGCGGACGTGCTGAGCGAGGTCAGGGCTTGTAGACGTCAGGAGAAAGGTTCGTGGTCAGACGCGATTTATATGATGCTTGAGCCTAAAAACTGGATTACTGCAGCGGCCATGGCATGTGTGTGTGGTATTTTATTTGTCGTCTATATGCCTGTCAGCGAAACAGATAGCGTATATGCGTCGAGTGGTTTTGCCGCTGTTGAGTCTGATATCGATGATTGGCTTTTTTCTGAAGTCTCGGAAAATTATTTTTAAGGTGTGGTTATGCCAGAAAGAGAGAAGTTTGAAATGAAGAATAAGGGGCTAAGCTTTCTGCGATATGTTGTGCCGGTTGTATTGCTGCTCATTGCATTTTTTGCGGGGTGGATGACAGCACGATGGCAGACCCGCCTGTTTCCAGGGCCGCCGTTTTCCGATTTCAGGCGTCTGTCCAATCGCCTCGATCTTTCGGCCGAGCAGAAAGCTCAGCTGGAACCTATAATCAAAAAGCAAAGAGATGAGATGCTGGAAATTCGTCGTCAATGTCGTGAGCGGGTGATGAGCGGTCGGGATGGAGTTAAAGCTCAAATTGAGAGTATTTTGACATCCGAGCAGATAGATGAGTTCAGGAGAACTGAAAACGAATTTCGTCAAAAACACAGACCTGGGCGTCAGCGATGGCGCGAGTAAGTGCGATCTGTCAGTGGTTGTTACCAAACATCTTTAGAGCTTCAGCCATAAGAGTGTCATAATCATTTAGCTCTGGAGTTTCGATTACCATCTCCAGCAGGGCATCAATTATTTCCCCGAGCCGCTCTCCTTGCGGAATGCCTGCATTCAGCAGGTTCCGACCGTTAATGGCGAGGTGTTTTCTGGTTAAGGTCAGAGGCTCAGCGGTGAGACGGGCGATATCATTGTCAAATTGTTGCAGCTCATGTTCGAGTTGGGTTTTTTCCATCATGCAGGAAGAAGCGTCAGCATATTTTAATTCACGCCAGAGTGGGAACAGGTCGCCTGTGTCACGAAGGAGTCGTCTTTTACTGGAGTCGCCTGAAACAAGTGGCCTCATGTGGGTTGCGACCAGTGTTTTCACCTCTGATTGTATCTGATGTGAGAAGCGCCATTTTTCGAGAAACGATGATGTTATTTCCGCGCCCACAGATTCGTGGCGATAGAAATGTCGGTCACCAGTATCCGGGTCTATGGTAAGAGTGGTTGGTTTGCCTACATCATGCAGAAGTGCTGCCAGTCTGAGTACCAGATTTGGAGATGTTTTACTGATAACTTTCAGTGTGTGGACAAAAAGGTCGTCAGAGTGGAATTTGTTTTGTTCGAATTTTTTGAAAGCAAACAGCTCAGGAAAATATCTCTGCAGGATGCCTGATTGAAGGAGCATTTCCAGGCCACGATCCGGAGCAGGAGAGGTGAGAATCTTTTCAAACTCGGAACGTATTCTTTCGACTGCCGTTGTTGCAAGAAGCGGAGCCAGTTTGCAGATTGTGTTCCAGGAGTCATCTTCGATACTATAAGAAAGTTCACAGGCAAAACGCAGGGCCCGCATGATACGTAGCGGGTCTTCTTTAAATCGATCTTCGGCATTGCCGGTTGTGACAATCAGTTTTCGGGTTATATCTCCCGGCAGAGCGGCGGGGCAAATGAGTTCCTCTGTCAAGGGGTCGATGGCTGCTGAATTTATCGTGAAGTCTCTCAATTTCAGGTCAGCGACAAGCCTCTGATGAATATCGCCGTCCGTCATTCCGCTGCGCAGTGAAGTTAGTTCGATATGGCTGCTATCGGGGGGGATAAGAATTGTTACCGTATTGTGCTGTAATCCTGTCTCGATGACCCGTAAACCGGAATTCTGAAATATTCGGGAAAAAAGCGTTATCTCGCCATCGCAGGCCAGATCGAGGTCTGAGACTTGTCGACCCAGTAATGTATCGCGCACCGATCCGCCGACCACAAAGAGGCTCAGGTCCTTTGGTAGGCAGCTCTGCAGAAGTTTAAGGCCCTGGTTGTTTAGCAATGACCTCAGTGCTGGGGATGCCTTGCGCAATGGCTCAGGTAAGTTGTTGATGCGGGTGGAGATAAAATTCGTCATTACTATCAGGTCATTTCAGGTTAGATTCGTTGCTCGAAATATAGGTAGATAAAGTCAAGAACTGTATGGTGTTTGGGCTTCTGGTTATTTGCTCGCACTGATATGGGCTTTGTAGTGCATTTAGCGGTTCATATACAGTCGGTCAGGTATTTTTTTCCATCCCTGACTTGGCAAGTGACAACAGCTCTGCTAAACACTGCCGCACTGTTTGGCGGATTTTAATATTTCCGCTACTTTAAAAGTGTATACGTGTCAGGGGCCTGTAGCTCAGCTGGTTAGAGTGCACGCCTGATAAGCGTGAGGTCGGTAGTTCAAGTCTACCCAGGCCCACCAGCTTTTAGCAGCTCTGATAACAACGTTTGCGTTTTTCACAGTATTCCTTTCCAGGTGGGGCTGTAGCTCAGCTGGGAGAGCACCGCCCTTGCAAGGCGGGGGTCGTCGGTTCAAATCCGTCCAGCTCCACCAATTTTTTAATGCCTTTTTCATTTGAAGGGCGTCCGTCCAAATTATTTCAGTCTAGTTATTCTGTCTGTTCAGACCGTTTTTGCGGCTGTCTTTTTAAGTAGTCTTATCTAATTACTTAATTCCACGATATTATTACACCGCCGTGACAACAAATCAGCTCATGGTGCTATTAGTCGGTTTCGCTCTACCAGCGGAGTTATCATTTTCTGCTGGTGAGTTTCGGGAGCTGTAATTGAGTTAATTCTTGGAAATGAAGTTCAGGACTGAGCTTCAGGTCTCTCGCGGAGAGTGAGATGAGCAATTTTTTTAATAGTTTCTCGGTTAATGAAGGTTGTGCTGGTTTTAGCGATCTCCTTTGCCAGTATGAGAGCAGGGTTTATGTTGCGGCACTTGCGCTTACAGGTTCGCAGGAAATAGCCGAAGACGTGCTTTCTGATGTTTTCGCGCGGTTATATAGAACCCATGAACAGCTCCCCCCAGATTTTAATTATCTTCCATATATCAGTGAATTGGTTGTTAATGCCTGCCAGGGTTTTTCCCAACGTATCAAGGGCAATCCTTCGATGGCTTCACAGATGGAATTTGCTGATTTTGAGCTGGATGGAATGCCGACTGGTGAGATGGGTATTGTTTTCCAAGCTATCAGGCCAGTCATGATCAAGGCGTTGGCAGTGTTGCCAGCCGAATACAGACAAATCATCATTCTCAAGGAGTTTTTCAAAAATGATTATCGCGACTGTGCTTCAATCCTTGCTCTTGATTCATCTGTTATCCGGGCGCTTCATCGCCGCGCCTGTTCGATGTTGCGTAGGGTCTTGCGACGGGAGGAGACCTCGTTTGTAAAGATGCCTGAGACCATGGAGGACGACGCCCTGTCACTTTTTCGCGCACTATCCTGACAGCACTATTGTCAGATAATTCTTGCCTTTCTATGAAAAAGATTGTGAAACTCAGCGCATGAATGAGTATCACCTTTTTGTTGCGGTAGCCGCTACAGTATCGATTTCTTTTATTTGCTCCCTTACCGAGGCGGCACTGTACGCAGTGCCTCTCGCTCATGTGCGTCATATCGCTGATAGTGGTTCGATAAGTGGTGTCCGATTGCTGAAATTAAAAGAGGCAATCAGCAAACCGATAGCTGCTATTTTGATTCTTAATACAATCGCCAATACGGCTGGCGCTTCACTGGCCGGTGCGATCGTTAGTGATGTCTACGGTGATTCTAGTCTGGTGATATTTTCCATCTTTTTCACGTTGCTGATACTTTACGCCAGCGAGATAATCCCCAAGCAAATCGGCGTCACTTACAGCCGTCAGGTTGCCCCACTGACTGCATTTCCACTTAGTTTACTAATTCGTTTTCTTTCACCTCTGATTGTGATTTCCGAGTTTATGGCCCGTGCCATTCAAGGTAAAAATAATGAGTCTCGTATTTCGCAGGAAGAGGTTGTGAGTATGGCGGAGATTGGTACCGAAGAGGGAGTGCTTCATTCGCTTGAAGGTTCGATTATTCGAAATTTGGTCGGTCTCGATAAAATGACAGTAGCCGATATCATGACACCTCGGGTTGTTGTTTTTCGTCTTGAGGACAGCACCAAACTTTCTGAAGTCGAGGAACATCTGAAGAGCTGTCAGTATTCACGGGTGCCAATATATTCGGAGCAAGAACCTGATTTTTTGACCCGTTATGTGACTCAACGCGATATTTATCGTGAACTCTTACATGGGAATGGTGAAATGCCGGTATCGGAGCTAGGTCGGCCGATGAGAGTAATTCCCCAGTATATGCGTTTGGATACTCTGATTGTAGAGATGCTTCGCGAAGGAGAGCATATATGTTCGGTCGCCAATGAACACGGCGGATTCGGTGGAATTGTAACCTTGGAAGATCTAATTGAAGAAGTTGTCGGAAAAGAAATTGTCGATGAATACGATGAGATTCAAGACATGCGACAACACGCCCGGGATATCTCCCGCCATTTGCGAGAGCCAGACGGGGAGTAATTATCTGTACCAGCTTAGACTTAACCTGACAGCCAATGTCAGAATGCCTTGAATTCCAAAAAATTTACCTCACGATGTGGTGAAGGCAAATTTGTTTGGAAGTTCAAGGCTTTTAACTCCCATGCCTCTCAGAGATTTGCTCGAGCCTTGTACATTTTCATCGTGGTTATCTTGTCCGGTCGAGTGTCGACCCGGACAAATTACCTGGCTTTTATTCTCGTCGAGTCTATATAAGACAAAGATGCCACCAATCCCACGCGAACCCTTTGCGGTTAATTCGCATCCAAAT
>JAQTWB010000107.1 GCA_028689495.1 bacterium
ACGGACACTTCATTCGCAACATCAAGGCACGCCGACGTCTTGCGGTCGACTTGAGTCCACATGTCCTGGAACTCAAGAAATACGGAATTGAAGTTATGAATATACCGGCAGGAGAGATCGCCGGTACTTTGAATGAACCTGCCGATGCTGTGTTTATGAGTAATTTTCTTGAACACATGCCGACCAAAAGAATCATGCTTGATGTATTAAAAGCAGCCTGGGATACGCTTCGTCCGGGAGGAAAACTTATAATTCTTCAGCCTAACATACGATATGCAGGTGCTTCTTATTGGGATTATATTGATCACCATATTGCTTTGACAGAACACAGTCTCTGTGAGGCTCTTGAAATTAGTGGATTTTCGGTTGAAAAGTGTATTCCCAGATTTTTACCGTATACAGTGAAGTCGGGAGTGGGAGCAGTTGCGGCATCTTCGCATACTGCGACCATGGTCAGCTGGTATTTGAAATTGCCGATTCTGTGGCGCATTTTTGGAGCTCAGACTTTTGTTATTGCTCGTCGTCTTCCATAGCGACGATAAGGATGCCATTTTGTTGTTTGTTGTAAATCAAAAAAGGGGAGATTGCAGTGTCTGATTTGCAGGGGAAAAAAGTTGTTGTGATAGGAGGCTGTGGCCATGTTGGTTTGCCTCTCGGAGTGAAGTTTGCTCTGGCCGGAGCTGAGACCACGCTTGTTGATATAAACAAAGATTCGGTTGATTCCGTCATGAACGGAAATTTTCCATTCCTTGAACATGGTGGGGATGAACAGCTTCATTTGGCACTGAGAATGGGACTTAAGGCATCTACAGAGAAATCTGTTTGTGCTGGCGCAGATATCATGGTGTTTGTAATCGGCACACCGGTTGATGAGCATCTTAATCCAAAGCTCTCTGATGTTCTGAAAATTTTCGATGCTTATCGGGAGTTCTTCACTCCTGAATTGCTGGTTGTTATGCGCTCCACTCTATTTCCAGGCACAATGGAGCACTTAAGTGAGCGTTTAAAGGCACAGGGCATCAAAACGAAACTCGCCTTCTGCCCTGAAAGAGTCTCTCAAGGTTACGCCCTGGACGAAATTGATTCATTGCCACAAATTGTTTCGTCATTTGACGAAGAATCGTTCAAAAGCGCCTATGAGGTTTTTCGGTGCCTTGCGCCAAGCGTCATTCGTTTAACACCACTTGAAGCAGAGATGACGAAATTGATGGCTAACTCCTGGCGTTACCTTGAATTTGCAATTGCCAACCAGTTTTACATGATCGCCGAGCAAAGTGGCATCGACTTCTACCGGGTGTTTGACGCAATTCGTTACGACTATCCTCGTGCCAGTGGTTATAAAGCGCCTGGATTTGCCGCAGGGCCATGCCTTTTTAAAGATACCATGCAGCTGGCATCGTTCTTCAACAACCAGTTTTATCTCGGCCACTCAGCGATGCTTGTCAACGAAGGTCTTGCTGAATTTACCGTAGCTAAAGTAACAAATTGCCTTGATGGAAATCTTTGGGGTAAAACAGTGGGATTGCTCGGTATGGCATTCAAGCCAGATAATGATGACATTCGTGAGTCGTTAAGTTTTCGGGTAAAAAAAGCTCTTGAATTCGCCGGTGCGAATGTTATTTGGCATGACCCTTATCTTGCTGACTCCACGGACCTGGATCAGGTCCTGACCCAATCAGAGGCGATCATAATGTGTACGCCGCACAAGGCATACAGAACCATCAATTTCAATTGTCCGGTAATTGATGTCTGGGGAGTCTCGGGACGGCCTCAGCTCGAAGTCCTTCCAGGAACTGAAAGTGTAGAAAAAGTAAGGAAAGTAATATGAGCAAGTCAATTCTTGTTACCGGCTCCGCCGGATTTATTGGTGGATATGTCGTCGAAGAACTGTTGGACAACGGCTGGACCGTATATGGGATAGACAACTATTCAAAATACGGTCCCTTGGAAAAAAGTTACGATAACCATCCAAACTATCGTTTCGTTCGCGGTGATGTAAAAAACACTGGACTGGTCAAGGAAATCCTTGAGGAATGTGACCATCTGCTTGCTGGCGCAGCGATGATTGGTGGCATCAGCTATTTTCATGAGTTCGCTTATGACTTGCTGGCCGAAAATGAGCGCATCATGGCTTCAACATTTGATGCCGCCATTCATGCTTTCAAAAACAATCGTTTGAAAAAAATAACTGTGCTTAGTTCAAGTATGGTGTTTGAATCAACTGAACTATACCCAACTCCTGAAGGTGAAGAGTTGAAGTGCCCGCCACCACTAAGCACCTATGGGTTTCAGAAACTATCTTGTGAGTATTTTGCTCGTGGCGCTCATCAACAGTATGGACTGCCCTACACAATTGTTCGCCCATTTAATTGTGTTGGAATAGGGGAGCAGAGAGCGCTTACTGATCATGAGATTTCATCAGGCAATGTAAAGTTGGCGATGAGTCATGTCGTTCCTGACCTGATCCAAAAGCTCGTTAAAGGACAAGATCCTCTTCATATCCTCGGTGATGGCTCACAGGTTCGTCACTACACCTATGGTGGAGATTTGGCGCGTGGAATTCGCACTTGTATTGAACACGCTGCTGCTCTGAATAACGATTTTAATATTTCAACAGCTCAGTCAACAACAGTCCTTGAGTTGGCCGAGGTTATTTGGAATAAAATTAAACCTGGTGAACCTTTCCGCTATGTATCTGATGAACCGTTTATATACGACGTCCAAAAGAGGGTGCCAGATTGCTCAAAGGCAGAAAAAATTCTGGGATTTCGAGCCGAGCGCTCTCTGGACGACATTTTGGATATTGTGATTCCTTGGGTGACGGAGCAGGTAAAGCTGGGGAAAATTTAATTCAGATTCGGCGGATGCAACCGGAGACAATATACTGCTATGTCTAGCGGTGTACGGATCGAAGGAACTAAAGTGCGAGCGGTAATTCAGGACATGGAAAAACGTAGGTATGTTATGAGCAGTAACCTTCAACCTATACTTGGAGACACCGCCGCTGAAATTGCGGCGCGAATTATTGTTCCAATTTATAATGAAGGGGAAAACGTTCGCGTGCTCTACGATCAACTGCGAAAAGATGGGGTGAATTTTCATTCCATCACCTTCGTTTATGATTTAGATAGAGACACTTCTCTTCCTTACATTCAGGAAATGAAAGAAGATGATTCGCGTGTCCATGCGCTAAAAAACACACGAGGCCGTGGCGTGATCAATGCCTTGGCCCATGCATTTTCACTGGCGCCGTTTGGACCGGTGATTGTTGTTATGGGAGATAACTCTGATAAGCTCTCATTAATTAGCGATATGTTACAGTGCTGGGTGCAAGGTGCAACGATTGTTTCCCCATCCCGATATATGAAAGGTGGCAAGCAGTTTGGCGGAGGATTGATTAAATCAACTCTTTCCCGTTTAGCCGGTGTTTCACTCTATGCGGCTGGTTTCCCGACATCTGACCCAACAAATAATTTCAAACTTTATGACGGGGCCTGGTTGCGTAGGCAACAAATCGAAAGCCTTGGCGGCTTTGAAGTTGCTCTGGAGCTTTGTTACAAAGCCTGTCGTGAAGGGCAACTTGTTGTTCAGCTACCCACTACTTGGTACGACAGGACGAACGGGGAAAGCCGCTTCCAACTGCGTAAATGGATGCCTCATTATTTGCGTTGGTATTTTGCCTGTTTAAAACTGCTTGCTTCGGCAAGGCTCTCTGGAAAAAAATTTCGCTAGTGATTATCAATCTATGAATGTTACCTTACCTTTTTTCTTAAAAGACAATTCTGCTGTTATCCTTATGCCACTTAGATTTGGCAACGATAAGACGCGCAATGGATTTGCCAAAGTGATAACGGAACTTCCAGCTACTACCTCGCAGGTGGTATGTGACTGCAAATTGTTGATAGCTATCGCAGATGACGCCGAACAGTTTATTGCAGATTGTTTGCAGCGCCGAAATCTACCCGGTTTATTTCAAAATGCCGATAGTGAAATTTCCAGGATATTGTCGAGTATCGGCTTTCTGACGCAAAGTCCGGAAATTATCATGGAGTCCAACCTGCTCGGACCACAGTAACTTTTCTCAACCACCTCTTATAATTTTACTTTGTGGACACGCCGTTCACACTGAAATCTGTTGTTGGAACTTCATCAGGCAATCCATCAGTGGCGATGACTTTATTCATTCCATCGAGAGCCGCTGTTTTATATGCTTGTGCCAAAGTAGGGTAATTAAAGACAGCGTCTACCAGGTAATCGATTCCTCCGCCAAACCCCATCACCGTTTGGCCGATATGTACAAGTTCTGTTGCACCTTCACCAATTGCGTGCACACCAAGTAGTTGGTGTGTACAGCGATGAAACAGTAGTTTCAAGATACCAATATTTTCACCAATTATTCGTCCTCTCTCAACTTCACTAAAACGGGCAATACCTGTTTCGTAAGGCACCTTGGCTAGACTTAATTGCTGTTCGGTTTCACCGACCATACCAATCTCTGGAATTGAATAGATGCCATAAGGAAGAAGGCTGGTAAAAGTCGAATTAGAAATGCGAAAGGCATGACAAGCTGCGCGTCGTCCTTGTTCCATGCTGGTTGATGCCAACGAAGGAAAACCGATAATATCGCCAACGGCATAAATATTGGGAATGCTTGTCTGATAATTTTCGTTGACTGTAATCTTTCCGCGATTATCCGCCTCAACCCCGATTGTCTCCAATTTCAAACCTTCTACATTCCCTACGCGACCAGCAGAAATCAAAAGTTTTTCGCTAACAATTCGTTTACCACTGTCGAGATAGGTTACGGCTCTTCCGTCTGGTGACTTGGCGCAAGCAACAACTTTTTCTCCCCCAATAATTTGTGTCTTTTGCATGCGCAGGTTGTAAACAAGGCAATCAACCAATTCCTGGTCGACAAAACTGAGAATCGTCGGTCGTTGCTCGACGATTGTGACTTTCACGCCCAAGGCAGAAAACATTGAACCGTATTCCGTGCCAATTACACCACCACCGACCACACAAATCGATTTGGGCAAGGTGGTCATGTTCAGTACGTCGTCGCTATCAAGTATTACTTCGTGATCAAAATTGAATGAATCCGGACGCCATGGACGAGTCCCTGTAGCAATAACAATGTATTCACCAGAAATAACCTGTTCCGTAGCGCCATTTCTCACCTTGACAGTGTTGGGCTCAAGGAATGAGGCGTAACCGTGTAACAGATGGGCATTGTTTCGATGCAACTGCGAACGAAAGGTCTGTTCAATCTCTTTTTTGATTCCATGTGTTCGTTCTGTCAGGTCATCCATCTCGATATCGTATTTTACACGATAAGCGCTTCCATAGTGACTTCGCTCCCGATAACCAGAGAGATGCATTATTGCTTCACGGAACGATTTGCTTGGAATCGTCCCTTGATGCAATGATACACCGCCTACCTGAGGGTACCGTTCAATTACAGCAACTGTTTTACCGAGTTTTAGAGCTTGAATAGCTGCTCTTTGCCCGGCAGGACCGCTGCCAATCACAATCATGTCGTATTGATATTTTCTTTCCATGAGTAAGTTATCGGCTACAGAACGGCAGCAGCATGTAACAAATTGTCACGGAACAAGAATTATCCTATCGAAGAGATTATCTCTCGGAAAGTGCGGCAGAAAACGAGCGCAATGAACTGACAAAATGCTCGTCTTCAAGGGAGTATTCCTGTTTCACTCTCCAGCAAGGATAGTCCGTAGTGATACCAGGAATATTGATCTGTTTATGGCCCAGCAAAATATCCTCAATAGGAAAACAGGCAAGCGCAGAGGGAACTTTTTGACAGAAACGCCCAACCGCATGAACTATTTCCATTTCAATCGGGCGACTACACACCTCATCTGCTCTGTCGAGGAAATAGGGGGCAAGCACTCCTTCGTGAACAAGGCGTCGAAGAAGACCACGTTTTTCCTGTTTACGCCCATTGCGATAATCATCCGGATTATGTCCCTCGGGGAACAAATCAAGCTGCTGGCGTAAGGCAATATCATCTTCAGACCACCAGCCTGGCAAAGTCGCAGTATCATGAGTTCCGGGCGTAACCAGAGAGTGTGCCGGATATTGGCTTGAATCGCGGAACTCACCACTCCAATCACTCATAAACTGCACGACGGTATAAGAATACAATTTGCGCTCTGTCATCTCCTGACGGACCATAGTTGGCACGGTGCCCAGGTCTTCACCGATCACAAGGCAATTGTTCCTGCGACTTTCCAATGCCACTACGGCCATTAGCTCTCTAAGAAAATACCGCACATAAGCACCATCTCCAGCAGCCATCCCTTGAGGAATACAATAAAGACGCATTAAAGCCATAATGTGATCGAGACGAATTGCTCCTGCATAACGCATTGCAGTAGAAATTACCTGGCGAAATTCCTTGAATCCGCTGTTTTTGAGCGCCTCTGGCTTCAGTGGCGCAAAGCCCCAGTTCTGGCCTTTAAGATTCAGTACATCTGGGGGTGCGCCTACGCTGCTGGCCATAGCGTAAGAATCCATGTCCTGCCAGGCATCAAAACTCGCTCGATCGGAGCTAAGTGCCAGGTCCAGATAAAGACCGACCTTCATCCCGGCATTTAACAAGCAATTTTTCACTTCAAGCAGTTGTGTGTGAGCGACCCACTGCAACCATTTGATAAACAATACCTCCTCTTGTGATAGATCCTGTTTGTTATTCCGTAAATTTGTTTGGACAAGTTCCGGCCACACGGGGAATCCCCAGCAATTACTTTCGCGGCGTTTCATTGCGGCCCCGGTAACTTCGAATCGGGCATAGCAATCAAGAAGTTCACCACCCTCAATCACGAACCGCTCAAACTGTTTACAGCGGACATTGGCTCTGGAATTGAACTCACGAAAAATACAGAAAAGGGCGCGGCGCTTTAATGTCCAAACCGCCTGATAATTGACCAGCGAAGAATCATTCTGCCGAGATATTTCGTTGAGAAGACCATCATCACTTAAAAGTTTTTCATATTCAGGTGAACTATGGGCTTCAGGAATCGCGTTAATCGAAATGTAAAGTGGATTGATAAATTTCCGAGAACCAGGAGAGTAGGGACTATAATTATCAAGGTTAAACAATAATGGAGTATGAATTGGATTAAGACCAATAAAGCTGCAACCCTGTTCTGCGAGCATGGAGCCCAGTTTCTTCAAGTCACCAAAATCACCAATCCCCCAACTACTAACTGACTTGAGGCTGTATAACTGAAGAGCTACCCCCCATGGTTTTTCAGGTCTCTCCTCTGATATTGAACTACCCGAAGTAGACAAATCTTCGATTGTTGAACATGGACCATAACAAGCGATGATTTCAGTTCGATAAACCCGACCATCTAGTGACAACACCAAACTGTGATACCCTTCAGGCAGTCTTGTTTCCAGCTGCAAGCGGACACGGTTAGTGCCACTTTTCCCTTTCCTGACTTTTACTGAGCCAGAGACCACTTTGGCAGATTGTCTGTCACCACTTTCGAGTTCAACAGAGAATTCAAACGGAGAATCTTTGAGATGATCAAACGGACATAATAGCTCAGGCACAGAAAGCGAAAGTGTCAGAGGATTTTCGGCACCGTAATGTAACAGCACCGCTGGCATCAGGGAGTTTCGCTTTTCAGCAATCAGTTTTTCCAGACTCCACTGCGCTTCCTGTTCGGTCGACGCCGGATAACCGAGAGCGGTAAGTAAAGCATTTATTACCTCTGGTGCTACTTGTTTAGGTTGATCCCAAGCATCATTATAAGAGGTTGAAATACCAAGGATGCGCCTTAAAGCCTGTTGATAGCGGTTACTCATTATCAAAACTGCATTGAATAAAATTAACGTCACTGAATTAAAGTTGGATACCGTTTAGCAACAGAGTTTACAGTTTAATCGTTGCATAAATTTACAAGTCTTCCTTTCTTCCAAAGTGAAACGGTATCAGTCGATCGGCTTAAAATTTTACAATCTTGAGC
>JAQTWB010000027.1 GCA_028689495.1 bacterium
CCTCCTGTTTGAATTCCTTGGTATATGCTCGCCTTTCTCTTTTCATCGTTCCCACTCTTTATACTTCTACTGTGGAAACACCTACCAATCCTTAACTACTTGTCAACACAATGGGGGCAGATTCATTCTTCCGCTACCTTCCCATTGGCCGATAGAAACCGCAGCAGCGTTCCCTGCAAAAAGCAGGACAAGCAGAAGCGGAGCCAAGAGTTTAGTTATTCTGTTCATAGTTCCCCCAATCGTTTTTGATATGACATAAGCTGCAACACTGAACTTCAGTGATTTTAGCAAATGCGCAATGCGTTCTTCTACTTCACCTTTTCATCCCATCCCATCCCATCACTGCAACATCTGATAAATCAACCCACGCTCATAAGTATGCAGGGGCTTGGAATACCAGAAGTCACCATGCTCTCGACTTTAATTGCATCAAGTACTGAGGCTGGAGAGAACAAGCCTAAATACTTAAGCCGAGATGCTGTTCACACGCTTTTGCAAGCGAGAGATCGTACGTTGAGCTGTTTTCTTGTGGATAACGCCATGAATTGCAGCCTTGTCGAGCAGCGACTCGGCTTTGCGGGCAAAAGTGTTTGCCGAAGTAGAGTCGCTGGCCTTTACAGCCGCCAGAGTCTTCTTGATAAATGTGCGAAAGGTGGCCTTGGCCAGGCTGTTTTGTTCCTTTCTCTTCAAGCTTTGCTTGTGTCTTTTTTCTGCGGAAACGTGGTTAGCCATTTTAAACGGTGCTCTCCAAATTGGTTGTCATTGCTACAGCTCTATAAAACTGTGAGAAAAATTTTCGCGAAGGGCCAATTTAATTCAGTCCTTGGATTGCCAGGCTGAACGTAAAGAGACCTTGCCTCGGCTATAGCCGCCGAAGTCGCGTAGGTCGACGTGCGTAAAAGCACGGCGGGCGCGCACACTAAAACAGCTGCTCAAGAATGGCAAATGTGACGCCAAACTATTTTGATAGTGGGAAGGGTGGTTTTTAAGGGGTGAGAGAGGTTCGTGGAAGGTTTCCAGAGGTCAATTGTGGATGCAGCGAGCTGCATCCACTTAAAACCTTATGATTAAACTACGAAATCTAATTGATTGACAGCTTCCTTGCCTAGCCAAAAGCCGTAACCAAGCCCTAGTGCCCAGAGATATTCCAGTGCCGGATACGAAAGCTCGCTCATTCCCCAGACAGACCAGTAAAAGATGCAGGCGGCCAAGGCGGTGAGAGACGCCCCCCAAGCAGTAACAGCACGGCTTCTCCGCTCACGGAATGCATCTAACGCTCTTTTATTGGCAATTAAGCTGCGAAAGTCATTTGCTATCCGCTTGCTTCCTTTGAGATCTTTGAGAAATCCCCACAGAAAGAGCCTGAGCGACATGGCGACGATGACCCCCGAGAGTAGTAAATCGACTCCCAACTGTCGCATTTGGAAATATCCCAACAAAAAAATCGCCATCACCGGCAAAAGGACAATCGATATCGTGACCCATGTAGTGGGGATAACGACCAAAATGCTACTTTCTTCGTCAGGGATAACGCTGTCGACTTTTTCTTCATACTGGTCGCCAATCAGATAAACCTGCCAGGTGCAAAACACGAAAACAATCACGCCTATTACAATTTCCATAAAAACCTCCCAAAAAAAATGACCTATGGAGCAGAGCTGTTGGCACTGCGCCATAGACCGTGGAAAAAAGAGAAACAAAATCCACCCGCATCGCCTGAATGAGCGGGCTACCCGATATGCAATTTTTTAGAACCACCGGGCGTTTAGCATGAAAATTGTAGTGTAAGCAAGCGAGCGAGGAGCGAGGTGGGGGTAAGCAAGGTGGGACCGGGTTGGGGGTAAGCAAGCTGGGACCGGGTTACATAAACAAGGGGTGAGATAAGGTGGGACCGGGTTACTCGAGATGAAACTCGACATGAAGAATAAAACATACCCACGGCAAGCTGCTTGCACGCAATTATACTGTGATTTCAGTAGCTTGAGTTCAGCTGCTCCCATGCAGCGAGGTGTGTATTTGAAAAGTGATTAAATCGGTTCGAGCTTGGTATGCCTACTTTGCCAAGTTACTCTTTGCCGCTTCCCAGAGAGTTTCAAGTTGATCTTCGCTCATATCCTTGAGTGCGGTTGTGGCATTGCTTTCCATCTCCTGAAAGCGAGAGATGAAGCGATCGCATGTCTTTCTTAGGCAATCTTCAGGACTTAACCCTAACCAGCGGCCATATTGGACCAGGCTGAAAAGCACATCGCCGAATTCATGTTCGAGGCGCTGTCGGAGCTCAGCCGGGATTTCTGACTCGGACAGTGGTTTGGTGCTGGCGCGAACGGCAGAACTGTTGATTTCCACCTCCAGCTCCGCCAGCTCTTCTTCGATTTTGGCCTCAACTGCAGCAAATGATTTCCAGTCAAAGCCGACATGAGCGGCCTTTTCTGAAATGCGAAATGCGCGGGCCAAGGCGGGCATAGCGCCGGGGATACCGTCAAAGAGAGATTTTTTCGCACTAGCGGACTTGGAGGATTCCTCACCCAGTTTTATTTTCTCCCAGTTTTTCATCACCTCTTCAGCGGTTCGGGCTTCAATATCGCCAAAAACATGGGGATGGCGCCGGACAAGTTTGTCGGAAATCGATTTTGCTACATCATCGATAGTAAAAGCCTCGCGGTCGCTGGCGATCTGTGAGTGAAGGGCAACTTGAAGCAGCACATCACCTAGTTCCTTCATTAATTCACTGTCATTTTCGGCATCTATAGCTTCAAGTAATTCATAGGTCTCTTCCAGCAGATAAGGACGGATTGAGCTGTGGGTTTGCTTGATATCCCATGGGCATCCTGTTACCGGGTGGCGCAGCTGACGGACAATATCAATAAGGCGGTGAAATTCTGTCATTTTGACGGTCCTGAATTATGCGCTTGTGAGAAATCATTGGCGAAGTTAGAAAAGGCCCAGAGTTCAAGAGGTTTTTATCCCGTGTATAAAAATGCCGCATCGAGAAAAAAATCGAGAAATAAAATCGAGTAACAAAGTTGAATTGGTCGATCTTGGGTCGATAGAAACAGAATAATAAGCCAGAAAACTGCTGGGTGTCTACCCGTGTGATGTAGATATCTTTCTCATAACGATGGCTGTCATAATCGGATTAGGTTTCGAATACGACAATTTATTAAACATCAATTTTTAGTTCAGTCGGAACATTGAAACCAGTTACTGCATTATTGCTCTCCCTGATTCCTGCCGTTTATATTGCCCCATTTTTGCTGGCACAGGGGCAACTGCCACCAGAGACAGCTGCGTTGTCGATTGTATTGCGAGAATTTTCAGTGGTAATTCTCTTTTTTGCGGCGCTACTTTCCCTTTCATCGTCGTCAAGGCAGAAGCTGCAAGTGCGCCTTCTCGGATGGGCTGCGCTCGGAGTATGCGCATTCTCGGCGCATTCGGTCTTGCTTCAGATGCCACAAGCTTCACTGATCTTTTTTTCTTTTCTTGCCCTGTCACTGTTTCTTGTTGGGGAGATTATTGCCGAGTCTGGCCGAAAAGGGGGACGTAAATCAAGTAAGTTACTAAAAAGAGATTACTACGATACGTCGGCGGAGATTGCGACCGGTTATGCTGTTGCACTCGTTGCCATTACAGTATTTTTCGGGATGGCGAGTAGCGTAGAAGTTCAGCTCGCGGGCCTATTGTCTCTTGCCTTCGCTTATTATTGTATAGGCAATACACTTGTTGTTTATCCTAAAAGACCAAAAGTGATTGTCATTTTCGGCACATTAATTTTTTTCGCTCCTCTTGTTATGATCTCGGCGATGGATGGGCGTTGGGGTATTTCTGGTTTGCTGCTGATTATTCCCTTGGCTCTCTTTTTCGTATTGCCGGCGGAATCTGTCGAGAGAAATTCACGTTTTGATTTTATTTTTAACAATCCGGCAAGGTCGATGGTTTTTACCTTCGTCTGGCTTATTTTTCTTGGAACCCTTCTTCTCGCGTCCCCGTTTTCTTCAGCCAGGGCAGCAAGCATTGGTTTGATTGATGCGTTTTTTACTTCGGTGAGTGCTGTTTGTGTAACAGGGCTTGTCGTACTTGATACAGCTGGAGATTTTTCCTTGGTTGGGGAGGGGATTATTCTCATGCTTATACAGCTTGGTGGATTGGGGATTATGGCATTTTATGCGGCGGCTCTTGGCGCTTTTCGCAAGAGACCTAGCCTGCGGCATGAGATAGCATTAGCTGACGCCTCTGGAGATGAGGACCGGACGAAAATATTTCAGGCAGTTCAGCGGATGTTTTTTTGTACGTTTGGCGTTGAAGCACTGGGTGCTGTTATACTTACTTATGGTTTTTCCCGAGCTGGTCTTGAATTGCCCAAAGCTATATGGACGGGCTTGTTTACAGCAGTCTCTGCGTTTTGTAACGCTGGATTTGCCTTACAGGCGGATAACCTGCTTGGCTTTCAACACGATCCATTAGTGCTTTATACCGTGGCGGTGCTTATTGTCCTCGGAGGACTATCTCCGGTTGTAGTTTTCAGTATCCCTGCCTTTGTCCGAAGGAAGAAGATTTCATTACGGGCAAAAATAACTCTAATGAGTACTTTGACACTGATTGTTGCGGGATTTTTCCTTTACTTATTATTCGAGTGGGACCATACCCTGGCGCATCTATCGTTGGGTGATAAAATCCACAATGCAATATTTCAATCAGTCACTACTCGGACAGCGGGTTTTAATTCTGTAGACATTACAGGTTTGCGTAGCGCCAGCTTGACGATGATGATGGTGCTGATGTTTATCGGAGGAAGTCCGGGAGGAACCGCCGGGGGGGTCAAGACAACCACAATTTTCGTTCTTTTGTCAGCAATTTTTAGTTTGTTGCGCTCTCGTTCAGAAGTTGAAGCATTTGGACGGACGATATCACGGGCGACGGTATATCGAGCAATAGCCATTGTGCTTTTGGGGATCGCAACGGCGGTATCCGCATTAATAGCTTTGCAGTTGACCCAGGAAATGCCCTTTGACGTGCTGTTATTTGAGATAATTTCGGCAATAGGCACAGTAGGTCTATCTATCGGCGGTACTTTAATGCTGGACGAGCCGGGAAAGATAGTAATTGCGGTATGTATGTTTTTAGGTCGAATAGGTCCACTGACGTTTTTGATGTTATTTGCCTCGGATGGATCTGCTGGTGAATCTAATCTGCCGGAAGGCTCAGTGCCGGTCGGGTGATATCCGCCAGGAATTATTACGGTCAGAAAATGTCAAGACAGGAGATGAAGAGTTTATGAGTAAGCAGGTTCTGGTTGTTGGTCTTGGGCAGTTTGGTCTTTCGCTTGTTCGTTCGCTGGAAGATACCGGTGTTGAGGTGTTGGCCGTTGATTTGCGAGGAGAGCTTGTGGCCATGGCGGCTGAATTCGCTACTGAAGCGATTCGTGCAGATACCACAGATGAATCAGCCTTGTTGCGTCTCGCTCCTGGAAGTCGCGATGTTTGCGTTTGTGCAATTGGGACCGAGTCGCGAGAAGCTTCAATCATTACGACAGCCTTGATGAGTCAGATGGGAGCGTCAAGGATACTGGCTCGAGCGACAGATCAGCTGCATGAGCGAATTCTACGAATGGTCGGAGCCCATGAGATTATCAATCCTGAGATAGAGTATGGGCGACGTCTGGCAACTTCTATTGCTTACGAGGGAGTGCTTGGCGAGTACTCTCTTAATGAAGGAGTCTCAATCACAGAGCTAAAGATTCCACCGGCGTTTGTTGGGAAGAACTTGCTGGAACTGGCACTTCCACGGCGGTTCGGTATCACGGTTGTTGCGGTTCAGCGCGAAGGTAAGACTCTGGCTTCAGTGAATCCGAATGAACCTCTGACGGCAGATGATTTGCTGATTGTTGTTGGTCAGAGTGGCCGGGCAGCAAAGTTAATGGATCAGGTTGGCCATTAGGGAGTAATTGGTAATGGAATTAAAACGTTCAATTTACTGGAAGCTCTTCTTGTCGGCTTTTACGATCCTGATCATTTCGCTTGGAACTATGGGGCTTTTTCTGCGAATGACTCCGGCGATTGAAACTATTCTTCAGGATAATGTGCCTTCGATAATGGCGACTCATGGAATGTTTCGTGCGCTGTCAATGCGACATTCAGATCGAGAGACGGAAAAGGAAAACTTTATTTCTGCACTACAGCTGGCCCGTGACGCAGCGCATAATGATAATGAATTTGCTCTAGTAAGCAGAGTCAAGGCGCTTGGAGAGAAGGTGTTTGCCGGAGAAGAGGATTACTTGCCCAGTTTAACAGCTGCCTTGAAAGAGCTTGCTGATGTTAATCATCATGCAATGATCAAACGTGACAACGAAGCGCGACGGCTTGGAAACGCCGGAGCCTGGGCGGTGATGATGATGGGCTTTTTTGGCTTTAGTGGCGCACTTTTTGCGATGAGTCGCATTCGGCAACACGTGCTTGAGCCGATAGATGATACCTATAACGCGCTTGTCGCGTTTGAGCGTGGTGAAACCAGGCGACGAGCGCATTTGACGAGAAGTGCACCTTTCGAAATCGCCGAGATTATCAGAAGTGCGAATCATCTGATGGATGAAATTATGGCGGCAAGTATTCGCCGCACACAAAAAGGTATCGGTCCGGACTATCTTGGCGTTGCTCGTTTGCTTTTTGAGAGGCTGCCGGAGCCGGCTATTCTCCTCGGCGCAAAAGGTGAAGTTTTGCTTTCCAATCATGCGGGTCTGGAGTTTTTACTTGCCGAGAACGGGGAGTCCTTGCGAAAACATTTGCGGCATGTTGTCGAGTCTGAAGAGGGAGATGTCGTTCCGGAATTTACCAAAGATGCTGCAATAGGCCAGCGTGTTGAGACAGTATTACGTGTGCCTGATACAAGTTTGAGGGTGGTGCTACTGAAAAAACCAGAGTTGGTTTAACTTGCCCTACCCGGGGAATTGCATGTAACAACCGGGTGAATCACAGTCCCGGAACATTTGTTCGGCGTATATTTTTGCCTGGGTATGGCTGACAATTGGTTCTGGGTAACCAAGTAATGTCCCACCTTTCTCCAGGTTTTGAATCTCCTTGGTCGAATATTGGCGAAGTTCAGAAACCCATTTTTTAATGTAGGTGCATTCGGGGTCGAATTTCTTGCCCTGAATCCAGGGGTTGAAAATGCGAAAATACGGTTGCGCATCGCAGCCGGTTGACGCCGCCCACTGCCAGTTTCCATTGTTGACAGCGGGGTCGTAGTCTATGAGCTTTTGGGCAAAGTATTGTTCCCCCCAACGCCAGTCGATGTGCAGGTCTTTAACAAGGAAGGATGCCGTTATCATTCGCACCCGGTTGTGCATGAAACCCGTGGTGCTAAGTTGTCTCATGCCAGCATCGACAATAGGATAACCTGTTGTGCCGTTGCACCAGGCAGCAAATTTTGTGTCATCGTTTTCCCAGACGAGATGGTCATACTTTTTATTGAAGGACTGGCCAAAGATATGAGGGAAATGCCAGGCAATGTGGCAAAAAAAGTCGCGCCAGTAGAGCTGACGAACCAGTGGGTGCGATTTATTCAACTTTGCACTTATGCAGTGATAAAGCTCGCGAATTGAAATTGTTCCAAACTTGAGATGGGGCGAAAGACCAGTCGTTGAGTCCATTGCCGGAAAGTCACGTGTTTGGCTATAGCCCGTGAATTGTTCGATGGTGGAAATAACCTCTAGAGCATTTTGTCGTCCACCATCCAGATAAATTTTTTCGTTCTTGTCAGCGATGGGAAGAATTTCGTGCAATGGGTTTCGAGCTTCATGCTGAACCTCGACTGTGTAATAGTTTCGATAATTGTTTGTTTGCGGCTGAGGGACAGGAATAGTCGAGGCCTTTTTTAGGAAGTGGGTATAGACCGTATAGGGCGTTCTTTTGCCGGTGTATACATCTTCTGGTTCTGTCAGCAGGTAGTCTGAGTAAGTCAGGAAGTGGACATTTTTTGATTGGCAGGTTTCGGCTATTGCCGCATCGCGTTCACGACTGAATTTTGTGTAATCTCGATTAAGATAAACTGCCGAAATTTTAAGTTCTGACAGGAGTTTGTTTATGACTTCTTCGGCGCGGCCCGCGAAACAGTAAAGATGAGAACCTTGACTACGCAATTCGTTGTCGAGTTCGGTCAGGGAGCTCAGCATAAATTGCAGGGCATTTTTACCAAGATAAGGATTATCGCTCAGCTGCCTGGGGTCAAAAATGAAGCAAGGAATAACCTGAACGGAAGATTTAAGGGCGGCGATGAGGCCATTGTTGTCCTCCAGCCGCAAGTCTCTGCGAAAGATGAAAAGTGATAGTTCGTACTTTGTATTTGACATAGTTCCCTGAGCGCGATTGAAAATAGAGATTTCTTTTCCTGGCGCACAAGATTCTAGCGGATTCCATTGTGGTTGAAAAATAGCAAGTCCGGATGATTTTTTGATGATGTCCTATCAGAAAATCATCCGGGATTTTTAAGGAGAGGATTGTTTTAGTAGCTCATCAGCGAGCCGGCTGCGCTTTCCAATGACCTGTTGATGTCTATGAGAATTACAACATTCGTGTTGCGTTTCCCCAAGCCGAGGATATAGCTGGTGTCGGAGTTGTTGCCATAGTCAGGCGCTGGTTGAATCATTGACTCTTCAAAGTGTGTGACTTCGAGGACAGTGTCGACTACAACTCCGACCGATACTGCTTTACCGCCAATCGCTGCGTTGACGACGATAAAACAGGTTTTCTCGTCGTAAGCTTTTTCAGGCAGGCCAATTTTGAGTCGTAGGTCAACCACGGGAATGATTTTACCGCGAAGGTTGATAACCCCTTTTAGATAGTGCGGACTTTTTGGGACTCGTGTGATTTTTATTACGCCGATGATCTCCTGAACTTTGAGTATCTCAACTCCGTAGTTCTCCTTGCCAAGGGAAAATGTCAGGTACTTACCACTGAGGTGGCTCATCGTGCGCCCGGCAATGATCTCTGACGGTATGTTTTCTTCTTGCATAATTATCGTAGCTCCTAAAGTAGATCAAAAATCGCCAAAATCATCATCGTCCAGAGGGATGATTTGTTCAGCTTTGGTTCGGGTAGTTGCTGGCGCATGAGGCAAAGGTTGTTTTTTGTTGTCTATACGCGGTGAAGGTGTAGTCCCTGCTTCGACCTTACAGGTCTCGATAGTTTTCTTCGCCGCATTGGAAATACTGCGCAAAGCTACCTTTGGCAGCTTGGTTGCGGACTTCTGTGGCGTGTTTCCTTTTGATGTGACCGGTCTACTCGAAGAAGCTTGGTGAGAGGAGTGGGCGTTAGCTTTTTTTCTGTGTGGTTGGGCTGAACCTGAGACAACTGCTTCCAGGTTCTTGACAAATTCTTCTACGGCGTGAGACTGGTGCTGCAGTTCTTCGCTGGCGGCACTGCCCTCTTCGGCCGCTGCCGCATTCATCTGTGTAACTCGGTCAAGGTGGGTGACACTGGCATTCAGTTCATTTATGCCGGTTGACTGTTCTCCACTGGCCGCCGCAATTTCCCGGACTATATCTGCAGCCTTTACTACTTTGGTGTTTATTTCCTGAAGGTAGCTGGCAACATCGTTTGAGACCTGAACTCCGACACTGGCCAGTTCTTTGGCCCGTTTGATTTTTTCAGCGGTGTCTTTTGCGGCTCCGGCGCTTCGTTGGGCAAGGGAGCGCACTTCTTCAGCAACTACCGCAAATCCCTTGCCAGCGTCGCCAGCTCGGGCAGCTTCAACTGCCGCGTTTAATGCAAGAAGATTTGTCTGGAAGGCAATGTCGTCGATCGTTTTCAGGATGGCTTCTGTCTCAATTGATGAGGCGCTGATATTTCTGATTGCTTCCGACATCTGTTGCATTGCACGCTCGCCCTTCTCAGCAACTGACTTGACATCTGCCGTGAGGTTGCTTGCCTGAAATGAATTGTCGGCATTTTGTTTGGCCATTGATGATATTTCTTCTAGCGAGGCCGCTGTTTGTTCCAGGGCCGAGGCCTGGGAGCTTGCCCCTTCTGCAAGAGAGCGGCTGTTCGCCGCAACCTGTCCTGCCGAGCCCTTCAGGCTTTCGGATGTTTCCTTCAGGCCATCAAGTGTCTTGTTGACTGGAACGGAGATTGACTGTCCGAGCCACCAGGAGATGACGACAGTGCCAACGATGAGCAGCAGCAAAGAGGCAACACCTGTCGTTTGCTGTATCTCCATTGTTTCGTGCAATTCCTGCAGGTGCTTCTGAGCATCATGGATATCAGCATTATCGCTGCTGGTAGCGGCAAATGAGTCGATTGTTGTTTCAATGTCCTTAAGACCTTCAAGATCATGAGAGACCTCATACATGGTATGGGAGACCACTGCGATCATAATGACCGCGATAATGCTCATGCCGAAAAATATTCGCCCGCGAACGCTCATTTTGCTACCCATGGCAGTACCACCCTTTTAGTCACTCTCTGTCTTCCCGCGACAGATTTTAGTTTATTCCCGCTTTAACAGTGATAGGCTGTTTCCCAGCGGAAACGGTTTTTCCCACACTGATTTTTGATGCAGTGCCGGGTCTTTTAGATTTTCCATTACTTTAGCTATCGATGGTTTGGAGGTAGGCCTTGAGTGAAAAAAATGATGGACGGGAGTTCCCTTCGGGAAATATTCTACTGGTTGGAGGCTCTGGACTTATCGGGCGGGAGTTGGAAAAGCGGCTGATTGGAGCAGGTTACCAGGTTTTTCGGGTTAATCGTCATTCTTCGAGCCACCATCAGCATTCTTCTTTGGCGAATGAGATTTGTTGGGACTTAATGAAACCGCACCCCGATTATGGACTATTTGCTGACTTTAAGGCGGTTATTTCATTGGCGGGGGCCGGAATTGCCGACAGACGATGGTCGGCCAAGAGAAAGCAGGAGTTGCGACAGAGTCGTGTTGAGGTCAGCCGGGTAATTGTGTCGACTTTGAATCAACCAGGGAATGAGGGTGTTCGTTTCATCTGTGCCTCCGCCGTCGGTATATATGGAAACCGGGGAGACCAGGTTCTCACAGAGGACAGTCCTGTTGATGGTTCGAGCTTTCTTGGCAGACTGGCGAGCGATTGGGAGGCTGAAGTTGCCCAGCTTGTCAGTGGCAATTTCGTGCAAGCGCGTTTTGGAGTGGTTCTTTCTTCGGCCGGAGGGGCCTTAAAAAAGATGCTCACTCCCTTTCGTCTGGGGCTCGGAGGACCGCTCGGTTCCGGGCGGCAGTTTATGAGTTGGATTGCCATTGATGACGCAGTTGCCGCACTGATGTTCCTGATTGAACATCGGGAAATTACAGGTCCGGTTAATCTTGTCAGCCCGAATCCGGTGTCCAATAGGGAATTTGCTCATGCATTGGCGAAAACCCTGCATCGTCCTTGTATTTTCCCAGTGCCGGGATTTGTGTTGCAGATGCTACTGGGTGAAATGGCGGATGCTCTTCTTTTGTCGGGGTGCCGTGTGCAGCCCAAACGGCTGCTTGAGGCGGGGTTTACGTTTCAGTATGCAGATCTGTTAATGGCGTTGAGAAAATTGCTGTCGCAACGGATTACGCCTTGATCGATGTCGCTGGTTGCAACGAACTTGTCCATTGTGGCGGTGTACTTTCCACCTTGCCAACTCTTGCAGATAATTCTGCTTTTTCAAAACCTTTGGCGCGCAGCTCTCCGCTCAGTAACTCGAGCTGCTCCAGCAGGAAGCCTCCCAGTTCGGGGTCTTCGACTGTCAATGCCACCAGTATCTCCTTGTCGCGGTGTGCAACATCAACAAAGACATTGCCGAGATTTGGCAACGGGACATTGATTGTCACGCGATGAAACATTTGCCCGTCTCCTCCTTGCCCACCTTTTTTATTTTCTGAGTCGGGCTTGTTCTTGCCTCTTTGTTCAGGATCGATAACGATTTCGCTATGGGTCAGAAGACCATGAATGGCAAATGGGAAGAGAATGAACGCCGGTTCACCGATGGCCTGCATAACTGGATTCAGGCGCGCCAGTGCTTCCTGTGAACTTGCGAGTTGATTGAGTTTGGTTGCCAGTTCTTTGATTTCTGTTGCGTGAAGCGGATTAAGAACATTGCGGCTGTTGTTGACAGCGTTATCGTCCAGAGGGGGAGGCAGTTCGGAGATAAGCTCCTGGAGCATGGCTTTATCCTCGGCAGGGGTCCCCGTCCCACTTATAAGTTTGTCCTTTATTTTGTTGAGAATTTCTTTTTGCGCAGGGAGCAGGTCTTTTGATTGATAAATAAGTTTACCTAACTCCTCGGCCAGGTTTTTAATGTTGAAGTTTGCGTTTTCACCTTCATGGGCCAGAGAACCGGAGAGTATGTTTTGCAATCTTTCCGCCAAAGCCCGTGAGATGCGAGAGAATGGCGGCTCGCTGGTTTCCACAAGGGAGTTTAGTCTGGTGGCGATATTGCGCAGGGATTCTGCCAATGAACCGTCTGACGCATCAATTAGGCGTGCGAGAGTGCTTGAGGGGTCAAAGAGTTGTGTGATTGCAGCAGTCACCTGTTGCAATCGGGCCATGGCTTCAGACGAGATACCCGCTGTCAGACGTGACAAGGTTAGTGGGGTGGAGCTGCCAGAGGAAAGCGGGGAGTTGGGGTTGATGATTGTTTCGAGTTCTGCGGTAAGCTCGCTCAGGATCTTGTCTACCGAGCTGTTGGTCAGGGTGGATGGGTCAATTAATTTAAACAGAAGCTGAACGTCTGTGGCCTCCGTAAGTTCAACCAGGACCTGGGCCCCCTGAAGGAGCTCCGGAGGGACGGATGCCCGGATAACCTGTCCTTTGATGAAAACGTCGCCCGAGCCGCTGCCGTCATTGGAGTGGACACTGAGTGGAAGGACTTGGCCGACTTTCAGTGACGGGGCGATCTGACTCAGTTCTCCAGTGCTTTTGACGCTGATGTCTTTTACCGTCAGCGGATTGCTGTTGATAATATGAACAGCCATGTTGTCCTGGGTTACTAGGTTGTTTCTATCAGCAGAATAATTCGTCGGGACGGTTATTTTCTCTATGCCCCTGAGAATACTCTCTTGCCTGCTACTGTTTATTAATATACCTTATAAAAAAACTATCCGTTGGATTTATTTCTCCTAGTCTTTATAGATGCTGTGGAAAATACGGAACAAAAGAAAATTTTAATTGTCGAAGACGATGATGCTGTTCGCGATGGGCTTAAGGAAAATCTTGAGCTTGAGGGCTATGCCGTCTTTATTTCAACTGATGGTACCGCCGGGTTGCAGGCCTACGAGCAGGTTCAACCTGATTTGGTGCTGCTTGATGTCATGATGCCGGGCCTCGACGGTCTTGAGGTTTGCCGACGGATACGAGAGTTTCGCCGCGGCACACCGGTGATTATGCTCACGGCGAAATGCGCCGAGATCGACAAAGTCGTTGGCCTGGAGATGGGGGCCGACGATTATTTAACCAAACCGTTCGCCATGCGCGAGTTGTTTGCGAGAATAAAGGCGCTGCTACGGCGCTGTGAAGTATTGAATTCCCGTGCCCAGGATGGTGAGCCCATTGGGAAGTCTGGGGAAATGCAGAAACTTGAGTTTGGCGCTATCGCTGTTGATTTTCGTGCTTATCGCGCCAAAAAAGGGGAGGATGAGATCCCCATGTCCGTTAAGGAGTTTGAGCTGTTGAAATTCTTGGCGGTGAATGCGGATCACCCTGTTAGCCGGGATCAGCTTCTTGATAATGTCTGGGGCTATAATAGTTACCCGACAACCCGCACCGTTGATAACTTTATTGCCCGTCTACGGCATAAAGTGGAAGAGGTCCCAGATAAGCCAAGGCATATTCTGACAGTTCACGGCATCGGTTATAAGTTCGTATATTAATTGAATATTTGACGAATTTACTTTCTTCGCGGAAGAGCGATCGGCCTCGAGTTTTTTCGGCAAATAATACCCTTACGGGTTTATTTCTTTCGTCATGTTGTTGCATTTCCAAGCTTTTTAGCCCTTTTCGTCCAACTCCCGGGAAATTTTTTTTACATTTTACGATTCTCGGCGAATCCTTTAGGCCGCTTAAAGAATCTACTTAAGGGAGTGTGGGAAACGCTCAATATAGGCGAAGCAACCTCGGAAAGACGCGGTGCGATAGTTTGCTGGAGAGGCATTCGGAAATGGGCAACAAACAAGAGCAGTATAGTGACGTTCATTTCATTTCCTGCATGAACGTTGAGGAGTATCTTGACGACTATCTTGATGCTGAAATGCCGCTTCGCGTCCGTGATATGTTTGAGGCTCATCTTGCCCGTTGCGAAGAGTGTCGAGTCCTGGTTATGGAGACGAGGACAATGCTCAGTGCTGTGGCCCAACTTGACGATCGTCCGCTGGACGAAGGAGTTCGTCAGCGTTTGCGTGAGACACTACTGGAGACGGTGGGCTACTCTCCTTATGATTCTTCTGCTTCAATTCGTCTGATTAAGTAGGTTTACCTGAAAGATCTTCTGTCCTGCCCAAAAGCAGTATAAGTTCCTTGCCTGCATTCTTGGAACCAGGGTTACTTCTTGGCCTTGGCGTTCGACCCTCATCTCTAAGGAATTTTACGTGAAGAAACTGAGAATTTTCTGGTTAGTTGTCGCCGGTCTGACTGTTATCACATGCCCATTAAATATTGTTGTTGCTCAAGAGGTTTTGCCTCAAGCTGTCGTTGTGGAGCAAGTTGAAACTCCGACTGCGAAAGAAGAATCCCCTCAGGAAAAAGCCCAAGGGTTGGCTGTCGTTGTCGAGCAGGAGATGAAGGAGCTGGCGGCTTCACTCAAACTGGTTCCTCAGGATAGCGGTGGAAGTGCGGCGAAGGTTGTTGCAGAGCGCCAGATAATTCTCGAGAGGACAAGATTGTATCTCGAGCAGTTGATTGCGACCTTCAAGAAAAAAGAACAGCTGGCGCTCGAAACTGCGGTAATGCGCAAGGAACTTGAGCGTGCCCTGGAAGTGAGCAGTGAGAAGATTGGTTTCGCCGAGATAGATACTCTGCGCGATAAGTTATTTCTGGCCCGGGACAATCAGCGGGATATTGAGAGCCGTATTGATAATGCCCGCGTCATGTTCAAGGAAGCGGCGGCTGACTTCGAGAAGATTAATCGTCAGCGACGAGCAGTTTAAGATTCATTGCCTGAGACGGATATCGCGAGTAGCGAGACATTACTTTTGGCGGAGTTGGAGACGAGAGCCGCGGGCGTATTGCAGGATTTGCGCAAGCAGGAGCTTTCATATCTTGAAGAACTCCAGGCTAATGCCGCCAGCCAGGTTGAGCTTCTCGATAAGCGTCTTACTCCTTATCGGCAGTTGAGGCTTTTCGGTAAGAAGGACCTGAAAAAGGAACTACATAAGATTGAGAAGAAGGAAGACAAGTTTCGTGTCTCTCTAGATGCTCTGAAGAAAATGGCCGTTCGGTATGAAACCGATTGGCTGAAGGAGAATGCTTTATCAAGTCTTGGTTCTGACCAGCTGCCGATTGGCAGCAAGTATGAAACAGCGGCCTTGGGTAAAAGCACGACACAATCCCGTTTGCGAATCGTTTCTGAAACGTTGCAGAAAACTGCTAAAGCGCGGGAAATGTGGCAGCAGAGGCTGATATTTAATGCATCCGATATGTCGCGCAGTGCGTTGGGAGTTTTGGCTGATGAGCTGAAAGACTCTCTGCAAAGACACAACCGTGACAAGGATATGTTGAGTAACGAGCTTGAACAGGTGAAACGTGAATTTTCTACACTTACTGCTTATCTTTCCAGCGGCAATATCAAGTACCAACAAAAAACCCAGCTTGAAACCCAGCTAAAGATATTAAACGAGCATCGAACAGAGTTGCAGTCAATTTTAGACTTTCACAACGGCATGTTGACCTCGACGAGAAATTTTTTTGCCGAAGTGAGTGAGGCTATAGGCAACGAAACCTGGAAAGATTTGTTGTTGATTGCCGGGGACTATCTGCGGCAGATCTGGGGTTACGAGCTTTTTTCCAGTAATGATTATCCCGTCACCGTCAGTAAACTGCTGATAAGCGTGTTTGTTTTTCTGTTCGGTTATTTTTCTTCTGGTGCGTTTTCGCGAAAGCTGGCGCAGATTCTCGCAGACAAATTTAGCTTTAGTCAGGGAGCTCGTGCGGCGTTTGAGGCGCTGAGTTTTTATCTTCTAATCGCAATATTTGTGACTATTGCGTTACGGACAGCAAACGTACCGCTTACCGCCTTTACATTTCTTGGCGGTGCGCTAGCCATAGGTATCGGTTTTGGGTCTCAGAACGTGATGAACAATTTCATCAGTGGGCTGATTCTTCTCACCGAACAGCCAATTCGGGTTGGCGATATGATTGAGATGGAGACGTTTTTTGGTACAGTAAAGAAAATTGGTGCACGAAGTACCACTCTTCGCACGTCGACTAATATCGATATTGTTGTGCCGAACAGCTCGTTTCTCGAAAAGAGTGTTGTTAACTGGACAAGGCACAATACTCAGATGCAGCTAAAAGTGACGGTTGGCGTGATGTATGGTTCAGATACGGAGCAGGTCAGTGCGATGTTATTGGACTCTACCGAAGACCTGGGCAAGGTGCTGAGAACACCGGCTCCTTTTGTCCTTTTTACAGAATTTGGTGATAATGCCCTGATCTTTGAGCTTCGTTTTTGGGCAAATGTGCGAAACATGACAGAACGCCTGCAAGTCGAAAGCGAAGTGCGTTATCGGATAGAACGATTGAGCCGTGAGCGGCAAATTGTCATTGCTTATCCGCAACGAGATATTCATATCGATACTACCCGACCACTTGAGATCCGGCTGGAACGGTGACTGTTTGGTATATACTGCCCGCATTTTAGTTTTCCCGATCCAAAATATCTCAGTCCCGAGCAGTATATTGGTTTTTGGTCGCATCCGCTGGCGCGGCTGCTTCAATATACCCCTCCCGCTCAGGTTAGTGGCGACTGCGTCAGGAAATTCATAGTGGGAGGGGTATAGGGTTGTGCCTGACTTTTAGTTATGGATGTTTTTTTCGAACTGCTCAACAAGTGACATGGTTATCGGGCCAGGCTTGCCATTTGCAATTTGCTGACCGGCAACTTCGATTACTGGCATAACAAGGAAGGTTGTCGAGGTGAGAAAAACCTCATCGGCGGTAAAAAGGTCATCCTTGAAGGTGTGCTCCTCTCGGACCGGGATTCCAAGTTGTGGAGCAACTATGTCGATGACATATTTGCGATTAACGCCCGGCAGGATGTTTTCTGACGATGGGGTCGTCAACAAAACACCATTTTTAACAACAAATACGCTGGAGCTGCAGGCTTCTGAGACGCGGCCGTCTTCAGTGAACAGGATTGCTTCAAAGCAGCCTTCATCGTTGGCCTTGTTTTTCATCAGGACGTTACCAAGCAGGTTGGTTGTCTTGAGATCGCAATGGGCCCAGCGGATATCAGGATAAAGAGAGACCTTGATGCCATTACTGCGCATGGATGCCAGGTCAAGTCCGTACGGGCGAAAGGTGGCGATGAGATTTGGCTTGATCGTCTTGTCGAAAATCAGGTTGCGAGGTTGTGTCCCTCGCGTCAGCTGAATATAGATAATTGTCTGGGAGAAACCGGTTCGTTGCAAACCTTCGGGGACGATTCGGTCAATTTCCTCGATGATACCGTTGAGGGAGATGTTTAAAGCATGAGCACTCCTTTCCAGGCGTAGGATATGCTCGTCCATCAAGACAGGTTTGTCGCCATAGGCCTTGACGACTTCGTAAACTGAGTCGCCGAATTGCAATCCGCGATCGTTAATTGAAATGACGGCATTCTCTGCAGGGAGGAACTGCCCGTTTACATAAGCAAGATCAGTCATTTTATTGCGCCTTGATGATTATTGGGTCACAGCTTTTGCCATCTTGCGCAAAAAGCTGTGACCTTGTCAGGGCGGTTAAGCGCCTGACAGCTACTTTGAGCGCTCGTCGATTGCGATGTATTTTCTTTCAGTTGCTCCCATGTAGACTTGACGTGGACGACCAATGCGCAGCGATGGGTCATTTATCATTTCACGCCATTGGGCAATCCAGCCAGGGAGCCTTCCCAAGGCAAACATTTGTGTGAAGCCGTTAATTGGAATCTTAAGAGCGCTGTAAATTAAACCACTATAGAAGTCAACGTTGGGGTATAGCTTGCGTTCGATGAAATATTCGTCCTGTAGGGCAACTTCTTCCAGTCTTAGAGCGATCTCAAGTAGTGGGTTGTCTCCACCAATCTTCGCCAGGATTTTATGGCACGCCGCTTTAAGGATTTTGGCTCTTGGATCGAAGTTTTTATAAACCCGATGACCAAAACCGAAAAGTTTGAATGAGCTGTCCTTGTCTTTGGACATCGCCACATACTTCTCAAGATTGCCACCGTTGCGATGAATGTCCTGAAGCATCTCGATGACTTTCTGGTTTGCGCCACCGTGCAATGGACCCCAGAGGGCGCCAATGCCGGAGGCGATTGCGGCGTAGAGGTTGACGAGACTGCTGCCAACGATGCGCACGGTTGATGTTGAACAGTTCTGTTCGTGATCTGCGTGGAGTATCAGTAAAAGGTCGAGACCACGTTCAATATCCGGGTCAGCAAGATAGTCCTGATCGGGAGTGCCAAACATCATGTGCAGGAAGTTTCCGCAATAAGACATTCGTCTGTTTGGATATATAAATGGCTCGCCAATCGATTTTTTGTAACTGAAAGCGGCCATGGTTGGTACTTTTCCCAACAGGCGGATAATAGCTTCATCCTGAATTTTTTTGTCTTTTGGAGTGTCCCATGGCTTCTCAAAACTATACAGAGCTGAGACGACACTCGAAAGAGTCGACATCGGGTGAGCGTCTCTTGGAAATCCATCGTAGAAGCGCTTCATGTCCTCGTGAATCAGGGCATTATCTTTTACCGATGTTGTAAATTTGTCGAGCTCTGCCTGACTGGGCAGCTCTCCGTATATCAGGAGGTAGGAGGTCTCAAGAAAGGTCGATTTTTCTGCGAGTTCTTCTATCGGATAACCACGGTAGCGTAGAATGCCAGCATCACCATCAATGTATGTGATATCACTAAGGCATGATCCAGTGTTTGCATAGCTGGAGTCCAGAGTGATGTAGCCCGTTTTTGCCCGCAGATCGCTTATATCAACAGCTTTTTCATTCTCTGTGCCGACGACTATCGGCAGCTCAATTTCCTTGCCTTCAGGAAGAATTAATTTAGCTGTTCCGTGACCACTTTTTTCCTGACTCATTGTTGCCTCACCTGGGTAATTACGACAAAAGTTATACATCTAAGCTCGGGCGCATAAGGTAAATTTACGACGCACGAGGTGTTTAATGTTCGCCGATAGTGGCGAGCAGAAAGTTGAACGTGTTTCCAGAGCCGATTATTTCAGTGCTAATGGTCCCGGATTCTGGTGTTTATACTGTGGCACATGAATATATGATGCCAAAAGTGCTGAAGAGGGTATGTATAAAAGCACCTGAAGCAAAAAACAGACACAGTGGGTTTACCTCAGCTTTCAGTTCTAGCAGACGGCTGAAGGATAAGGAATCCCTGAAGTTTTATACCGGGTGCGATAAGAATTTCAGATGTGACAGGAGTGGTCAGTCTGACTGGCATATGTCTAATTGCTCGTGATTTTTGGCAAGATAACCAACGCCAGTCGAAATTAAAAGCGAGCGATGGATAGCAAATTCATGCAACTTAACCTTGATTTCCTTTTTTCGGCATGCGGATAATATTTAAATTTCGGAGCTGAGTGTGCTGGGTGGTTGCTCTGTGTATTCCATTTGAGGGGAGTAAAAGTTTGAATACTCCGTATGTTGTTGATTATGCTCAGCTGCGGGGAGTGGCTGATGAAGTTGGTATCCAGCTGGCTGGAGTAATGGGAGTTCCCGATTTGTCGCTGCGGTTAGGGGAAGCCAGCGAGCGTCTTGGGTCCTGGCAGGAGGGAGGTTGTGCGTCGACTATGGAATATATGAAGCGACCACCCGCTTTATATACAGATTTTAATGCTTTTTTGTCGGGTGCCTCAGCAGTCCTCAGTTTTATTATCCCCTATAGTTCTTGTGCACGAGAGGAGGTTACGGATTACATTTTGCCTGCGGGATGTGGACGAGTGGCGCGTTATGCCTGGGGGCGGGATTATCATCGTGCGGTCAAGAAAACGCTTAAGTTGTACATGTCGAAGCTTCAGGAAAGCGTGGGCCACGAAATCAGTTTTCGTGCTTTTGTCGACGCCGTTCCACTTCTTGAGAGAAGCATGGCGGTAGCTAGCGCGGGATTTCTTGGAAGGAACACGATGTTGATTTTGCCAGGAAAGGGGAGTTATTTTTTTATTGCCGAACTGCTGCTGGCTGACTGTTTGGTGTCAGGGCAGCAAGTCGAGTTCCGAGGTGCCTCTCCTGGAAGTGGTTGCGGTTCTTGTCGGAGCTGTGTCGATCTTTGCCCAACCAGTGCTCTTGACGAGCAGGGAGTGCTTGATGCTCGCCGGTGCATTTCTTATCTGACCATAGAGAAGAAAGATGCATTTAATGAGTGGGAAGCACAGGCGATAGGTGACTGGCTTTTTGGTTGCGATATTTGTCAACAAGTCTGTCCATTTAATCGTGGAGCAAGGCCAACAGCTATGATGCCAGAATTCGCCGCGGCGTCAGGTGCCGGTGGATCCCTTGGGATTGAGCAGGTGTTATCTTTGCGAACTCAAGAACAGTTTTTGCTGCGTTTTTCCGGCACTGCTTTGATGCGGGCTGGCCGAGCCGGATTGTTGCGCAACGCCTGTGCCGTCTCTGCCAATCTGGGATTAGGGCACCTTGGTTTCTTGTTGGCAGAGGTGGCGAGACTTGATAGCGAGGAGCTTGTAAGAGCCTCGGCTCGGGCGGCCTTGCGGCGTCTGGGGCAGGGGTGATATTGGGGTATCTTCCCGATGAGGCGATACTTACTGAAGGCAAGGAGGATCGATTTTTTCATTTGGTAGATTTGCACTGATGGAAGTCAGATCTGGTGAGATGCTGGTTTGGCGCCACTTCGTTTAACAGAAATTTACAGAGAGATATTTTATGTCATTATTTTCGGATCTTCGCTCCCCACGGATGGCAGGACGTTTCATGCTTTTCTTGTCACTTTGTTTTGTTTTTTCGGCTTGTTCTTCTGTTAGTCCGTTTATTGACGTGCCTGCAGTGACCGTGGCCGGTACGGCCGGGGCTGGGGGAAGGCAATATGTGCTGGTTGAGTCAGTCCTTGATGAACGATTGAGCATGGAGGTTGTGCGTTCCGATGACGCTGACGAAGTGCGTCGATTCAAGGTGGATCTGGATTCAGCTTTACGACCGACAATTATCAAGGCCTTGGCAACAAAAGGTATCGTCGCTGATGATACTGCTTCTTCTCTTCGTCTGCAGATAGCTGTGAGGGAGTGGCAGGTATTTCTTGAAGATGGTTTTAGCAAGACAGCTAGTGCCAGTGCTGCTCTTGCTGCAGATGTGTATAACGCCGAAGGGAAGAAGATCTTTCACGGTGAGTACACTGCGCGTTCTCAGGTCAAGCATCCTTTTCTTGATGACGAAGACAACAGCAAGGCCCTTTCTCTGGCAATGGAAGAATCTCTGCGTCGCTTGGTTGCAGATCACAAGCTCGTTGCAGTTTTGGGGCAATAGCTCGAAAGCAGTTATACCGAGTGGCACAACTTAGTTTTATACCGTGTCAAGATTCCTCACTGTCTAACCTTTCAAAGGAGTTTTTTGACACGGTATAATCTTCAAACCAAGTAATACCACTCGGTAAGCCAGATCATTTTTTTGACCTGGCCAGAGCGACTGCCGACGCAGGTTCCAGTCGGCAGCCCCTTCAGTCTTTTACCTCGGGTTACTTTACGGTTAGTTTTTCTACTGCCTTTTTGAGTTGAGCGATTTCACTTTCCTGTTTTGCCATCGTCACAACACTCCATGCCGATAATTCTTGTATTCCCGCAAATGTTTCCTTGAGGTGTATATGAATTATCGGCCAGGTGAGTTTTTTAAAAAAAACAATCACAGGTCCCAGCAGCCTGCGGTGCGATGTAATTTGTGAAGCAGGACGCAATTGAAATTGTGCCAGTTTGCTCAAGGCGCGAAGTCTTTCACTGCTCTCTTGAGAGAGTATGGTGCCAGTTGGGACCAATGTCGTTTTTTTGTGAGTGATATCGTGAATCTCGGTCTTGTTATATGTCCCACCAGAATCCTGTAGTCGAGCCGTAAGGCACTGATCTATCCGCTCACTAAGCTTGTCGCATTCTTTTTCCGGTGACGACTGGTCAGAAGGAAAGTTTATCAGGGTTGGAATTTTAAGCAGGAAGGAGTTCATAGCTTTGTAAAACTTTGCACGAGAATTGTCTCAGGCCAGAGTCTCATTTCTCAACCTGGCCTCAATAATGGCCTATGGCCTTGGGAATAGAGGACTTTTGTAGGTCTTTGGTCCTTCATGGGCTTGCCCTATCATAGAAATCAGAGAAAAAAAACACTCAAGCTCTTGGTAATTGTCGTCGATGGTTACTCTGGCGGACAGGGAGTCTGCCTAATACGGATGTTTAATACGCTGCAGCAAGAAGAATGTCTTCGGGTGTTCATTGAGCTGTAGGCGTGGTTTTCAAGGAGGAAACTGACATGGCTATAACCATTAATACCAACGTCTCTGCTCTTAATGCTCAACGACGACTAGGCGAAAGCTCTCAAGGACTGACAAGAACCTTCGAACGTTTATCTTCAGGTCTGCGTATTACGCGGGCATCGGATGACGCAGCTGGTCTTGCCATTGCTGACAGCTTGCGAGCGGATCAAAAAATCGCTTCTGCAGCGATTCGTAACGCAAATGATGGTATCTCTGTTGTATCTATCGCGGATAGTGCAATGGGACAGATTTCAAATGCGCTTACGAGAATGGCAGAATTGGCGGAACAATCATCGAACGGTGTTCTGAATAACACTCAGCGTTCGGCGATTCAGTCCGAGTTCACGGCTCTTGGTTCAGAAATTCAACGTATTGCCGTTACCACAACTTTTAACGGTATTGCATTGCTTTCTGGAGGTTCTTCGGTTTCATTGCAGGTAGGGTTTGACTCTTCTACAGATTCGGCAATTGGTTTTTCTGGGGTGCAGGGCACACTGGAATCTCTGGGGCTTGCCACAACAGGTTCTTCGGCGTTGATTCATTCGCTGAATTCAACTTCGACAGCTTTGTCGCAGTCAGCTTCACGAACAGCTCTGGATGCCGTCAAGGGAGCGATTTCTTCGTTGGCAGCTAGTAGAGGAACGCTGGGTGCTGCAGAAAGTCGATTGAATATCACGATTAACAACCTACAGGTTGCTCGTGAGAACTATGCTGCTGCTGAAAGCCGAATTCGTGACGTGGATGTAGCCAGTGAAGCAGCTGAATTGACCCGTTTGAACATTCTGCAACAGTCTGGTGCAGCTGTTCTCGCTCAGGCCAACCAGCAGCCAGCTCTTGCGCTGTCTCTGCTTGGATAAGTTCAGCGCTTTTATTCGCAGGTTGGCGAAAGCCTCCTGTGGATTCTCAAGCTGTTCAGGAAGGGGAAAGAGAAATCTTTCCCCTTTTTTTTATTTTATTGTAGAGGTCAGGGGAACCAGAAGGGGAGCCTGTTACGGTGAAAATTTTTCAGTTCAAAAATATTCTGCTCGGGGCGGCACTTTCTCTTGTCGCTTTGATTGTTGTTGGGGTGAGAGGGGGAGGTGGTGTTGCTGATCAACTTGCCGACATTAGGTTGGTTCAGGGCGATTACCAGGCTCTTGAAATACCAGAACGGTTGTTGCGCAATAAAGCACCAGTAATTATTCTAGGTGCCCCTTGGTGTCCGGCGTGTCGTTTTGCAGCGCGCGACCTTGGTCGTCGCGGGGTTCCATATTTTGATGCAAACATCGAAGAGAATTTAAAGGCGGCAGACTTATACAGAATTTCTGGCAGCCAGGGAATTCCGGTGATATTGGTTGCTGGCAAAGCGTATAGTGGTTATAGCGGCGAGAAAATTGAGCAGGAATGGAGAAGTAGCGGTGATATCAAAGAGAGCGTTGTCGATTGATTCTTCTGGTATTCGTAAAGTATTTGCCCTTGCGGCCTCAATAGATAATCCAATAAACCTCAGTATCGGTCAGCCAGATTTTTTTGTTCCGGAACTAATTAAGGACCAGGCCATTGCGGCTATTCGTGAAAATCGCAATGGCTATACACAAACAAATGGTTTGCTGGAGCTAAGACAGCATCTGGCATCGTCATATCCTGGGCTGGCTGAAAGAGGAGAGGATATTTTTATCTCTTCTGGAGTTTCCGGAGGGTTATTTCTTGCTTATGCGGCTTTACTCGATCCGGGGGATGAGGTGTTGGTGCCGGATCCATATTTCTGCATGTACCGAGACCTTGCGTTACTTTTGAATGCACAGCCTGTTTATTACGATACCTATCCTGATTTTCGCCCGACTCTGGCACAGCTTGAGGCGTCATATAGCAGTCGTACGAAGTTGCTGGTTTTAAATTCGCCGGGCAACCCCACGGGTTATGTCTATTCGCCGGAAGAGCTGGATGAAATCTTGGAGTGGGCGAAGAAGAAAGATATCTGGGTTATCTCGGATGAAATTTATTCGAGTTTTTCGTACGATGATCTCTTTGCGTCCGCTTGGGGAAAGTATGACAAGCTGATTTTATTAGATGGATTTTCAAAGTCTCACGGCTGCACTGGCTGGAGAGTCGGTTGGGCGGTCGGTCCAAAGAATGTCATTGAACAGATGCTGAAGATTCAGCAGTATACTTTTGTTTGTGCGCCGGCTCCGCTCCAGGCTGGTCTGGTCTGTGATATCAGCGAACAGCTGCAGCTGATACGAGAGCAATATCGCGCTAAGCGAGATTTATTGGTTGAGGGGCTTAAAAGTCATTATCAGTTCGTTAAGCCTGGGGGCGCGTTTTATCTTTTCCCCGAGGTGCCAGCTGGGGATGGGGCATCTTTTGTTGCCCGTTGCATAGAAAATAAGCTTCTTGTGGTTCCGGGTAATGTGTTTTCTCGGCGTGATACGCACTTTCGTATTTCATTTGCGGCATCGGATGAAACTTTGCAGCGGGGTGTTGAGGTGCTACGTAAACTGGTGTGATTGGATTTGGGATACTGGGGATGGTTACTGGACTAATCTTGGTTTTTACCGGGTCATCAGGGGATGAAAGTGGGCCGTTTGTGTAACATTATGTTGCTGATATGAATGAAGCGCTTCAGGCACGGATAATCCCGAACATGTGCCAGCCCAACACAACGTTGGCTAAGGATGCCATGGACGTGCTGAACGATTTTGGCATCGATTTTCTTATCCCGGTCACCGATTCGCATATCCATTTACGGACCGCTTACCGGAGTTCCGCTGTATTTGGAGCCACGGTGCACGATCAAGGCAGTTCGGCATCAACGGCAATTCAGGAGATCGATGCATTGGTGGATGAAGTGCTCAGCATCCTTTCCAAAGCCGCGCAAGGAACGATTGTGGCGAAAGACATGAAATCTGCACCGCGACCCAAAATGATTCGCGATAGCTTTACCATGCCTGAAACAGACTATGGTTTGTTCGATAAGATTAAGGTGGATTGTATGAAGGCTGGAATCACGGCGAATAAAAGTGAAATAATCAGGGCAGGGCCGAAAGCGTTGTCGACGATGAATCAAACGCAATTACGCGAAGCGATTGGGGCGATTGATAAGGTTAAGCCGGGCAGGGTGAAATAGGAAGAATGATATAAATCGTTTATATTATATAAAAGATATATACTAATATGAAGTGGATTGAGCCTAAGTATTCTAAAGAACGAGTAAAAAAGGCTGGAAAATCAATTATAAATGCTTCGGCTAACAGTCGAGAGTTTAAAGAGGCGATACCCGTTTTTCATAATTGGAGATCTGCGCATGCATTTCCAATGCAAATAATGCTGGATTTGTTAAGAAAGAATTCAATTCGTATTGATAAAAACGCTTTAGCAGTTCAACGTTTAAAACGCATTCCATCGATTTTAAGTAAACTTACCAGAGAAAAGGATATGAATCTAAGTCGTATGGAGGACATCGGTGGGTGTCGGGTAGTCGTTGCAAATGTAAGTCAAGCGCACAAGATATGCGATAAACTAAAAAACTGTAGAACAAAGCATATACTTCATCGTGAGAGAAACTATATAACAAATCCGAAAGAATCTGGGTACAGAGGAATTCACCTTGTTTTTAAGTATAACGGCAATAAAAAAGATTTTAATGGTATACCTGTAGAAATTCAGATTAGAAGTAAAATTCAGCACTCATGGGCAACAGCAGTAGAGGTGGCTGGCGCATTTACAAAACAGGCATTGAAAGCAAGTAAAGGAGACTCTGATTGGCTTGATTTTTTTAAGTATACAAGTGTTGAATTTGCGAAACTAGAAGGCCTCATCCAATATGATATTGATGATGGAATAGATACATATGCGTTATTTAACCAATTATTTATAAAGTTAGATATCGAAAATAGGTTAAGAGCTTTCAATGTAGCAGTAGAAACTATCACTAATAAAAAAGAGAATGGCGCAGGTTATTATATACTTCTTCTCGACATGGAAAAAAAAGTAATTCGAGTATCGAGATATAAAAAGAGTCAACTTGTAGAGGCTACAGAATTTTACGATTCAGAAGAAGAAAAGCATAAATTAGATGAATCGAAAGACTTAGTGATGGTTTCTGCAAAATCAGTCAAAGATCTCAAGAAAGCGTATCCAAACTATTTCTCTGATACTGCTGAATTCACAAAAAACCTACAAAAAATACACAAAGCTAATAAAGACAAGTAAGTTTTGATTTCGCTGGCCTCATTCAAGGCTTGTTGCAATGCCTGGTCTTTTTTTCTAGTTCTAGGTTTGCCTGGTTTTTTCTCTGGTTTCTCTGGTTTTTCTAGTTTTCTTTCTAGTGATAAGACGGTTTTGATCAGGCGGAATAAAGCGATCGGGATTAGTTTTTTCTAGTTCCAGGTTCCTATGCATCTTACCTGACTCGCAAGTCACTTCCAGCAGGTAGAACACCGGCGAGTGAGAACAGGTAAATTTTATATGGGGTCGATAAGCCCTGCTCCTCGTCATAAACACTTTGATTTTTACTCCAAAGCCTCACTTAACCGAGTGGGTATATGGGGATTAGATGTCAAGATGCGAAAATTAAACGTAGCTATAATAATCAACAACCCTGTTTATCCGATTCTTTTCTTTCTAGTTCCAGGTTCCTATGCATCTTACCTGACTTGATAGTGGCCGCTGGATAAGACGGTTTTGATCAGGCGGAATCGCTAACGCGAATCCGCCTGATTGGAGCCATCCCTGGTGTTGCGGTCAGACATCCTTGTCAGACCGCAGGTTTTGCCGGGGTTTGTATTTAATTCAAACGATATAAATCATTTATATAATTTATATCGTTGTTGATGCGTTATTGGCTGTTCGGCATGTGACGAAGCCATGAGCCGAACTGGGCGAGTAGGGTAGGGCTCTTGGCTATCAGCAGATCTGAAATTAAGAATTGCCGAAAAGCGTTGTAAAGGTTTATGGAGGAAGAATGATATACAGAAAACATATAATTACTTGTTAGCCAAATAAAAAATGAGCACGATTTACCTAACATCGCCTTCGGGTAGCCAATCCCAGCATGAAGAGTCACAGCTGCGAACTATGTGGGAGCAAGGTCTTCTTCAAGAGGGGATAAAGTATTGGAAAGAAGGAATGCCTGAGTGGAGACCGCTTTCTGAGCTCTTTCAGAGCAGAGTGCATCACCAGCCATCGTCAGTTCCTCCTCCAATACGCAGCTCACTTTATGCATATGCAAAAGATCCACGACCGCTTACTTCATTCCTTATCGTCATGCTATGGATCAGCCTTGGAATGGAGGTCATATCGATACTCATTGATTTCGCACAGCTGTCATTGCTGGACCGCTCATACACTCAAGCCAAAGTAGCAGCTAACGATGCGCGGCAAGGGATCATTGGCCTTGGATCCCTGGGAGTATTTATCATGACTGGCATCGCATTCTTGAAATGGATTTACCGAGCTAATGTGAATAGCAGAGGATTCGGGGCACAGGATATGAAATTTACGCCTGGCTGGTCTATTGGTTACTACTTTATTCCATTTCTGAATCTTGTGAGGCCTTATCGGGCCATGAAAGAAATATGGCAAGTTAGCCACAATCCTGCAGCATGGAAATCACAAAATGGAAGCGCATTGCTAGGATGGTGGTGGGCATTGTGGCTCATATCTGGGTTTCTTGGGCAGATGGTTTTTCGCATGTCTATGAGGGCGGATACGATTGATACGTTAAAAGCATCTACCGGCGCATCTATCTTATCCAGCATTGTCGAAATCCCATTATGCATCGTTGCGTTACAGCTCGTTAAGTCCATTGCTGCAAAGCAGGAGCAACTAGTAACAAATGGATCATCATGACGTCAGCAATTTCCTTTCCGGCGGAATCGCTAACGCGAATCCACCTGATTGAGGCCATCCCTGGTGTTGCGGTCAGGCATCCTTGTTTCGTATTTCGATTTTCTTTCTAGTTCCAGGTAGTGTTGATTCTTTCTAGTTCTTTCTTTCTTTCTAGTTTCTTTCTAGTTCCAGGTTCCTATGCATCTTACCTGACTCGCAAGTCACTTCCAGCAGGTAGAACACCGGCGAGTGAGAGCAGGTAAATTTTATATGGGGTCGATAAGCCCTGCTCCTCGTCATAAACACTTTGATTTTTACTCCAAAGCCTCTCTTAACCGTAAGCGATTCCTATTAGGCGGTCTTGCGCTCGTTTGCAAAGTGAGCTTTCCAGTGCTTTGGCGCAAGTAGATGTACGTCTTGTGCCGGATGCGTATCGATGCGCGGCAGAACATCAACAAGGTAGTCCCAAGGGTTGACCGCCTGCATTTTGCAGCTTTCAATCAGCGTATAGGCGATAGCGGCGTATTTAGCCCCAACCTCAGTCCAGAAGAAGAGCCAGTTCTTTCTGCCAACGGCCACTGGTCGGATTGCTCGTTCAACATGATTATTAGACAACGGAATATCCGGGTAAGAGAGAAAATGGCGCAGTCCTTGTTCCCGTTCCCTAGCATACTGAACGGCAGTTCCAAGGGGGCTTCCCCGTTCTATCTGTTTTTGAAACCACAATTCTTCAAGGGACTCGAAGAATTCATTCACCAGAACAAGACTCTCCTCCCGGCGTCTGGCAAGGCGCAGCTCTTCGCCACAACCATTAACTCGCTCCTCTATGGCAAACAACTGGCGAATAATTTCAATCGCTCTATGACAATCATGCGGCGACTGTTTCTGAGCATCGAAGAAATTCCGTCGGACATGCGCCCAGCACTGGGCATGCACTAAATCATCGCGGGTTTTGGCATAACTTTCATAGGCTGCAAATCCATCACTCAAAAGCCTTTTACAGCCGGAGCCAAGTGTGTCCTTAATCACCTGTGTCGCTCTGGAGCTAGAGTATATAAATGCCACCTGCTCATTAGCATGCACTGGCCAGAAATACGCCTGCTTCATTTTTCCCTTCTCCTGACGAGATGCCTTTATCGGCGTCTCGTCCATACAGACAAGGTCGCTATCGGCAACTGAAGATAGAATCGCCAGATACACAGGCTCCAGCAGCTCCAAAGTTCGGTGTGTAAGTTTGGTCAGATGCCCCCTTGAGACATTTACTCCACAACCAGCCAGTCTCTGGTGTTGCCTGTATAACGGCAGATGATAAAGAAACTTGTCTGTGATCATTCCCGCCAGGAATGTGACATCGGCAAAGCTTTTTTCAATCACGGCATCGGGCGCTGGTGCGGTATGAAGATTTTTGGTTTCTTTGATTTTTACCGTCTTTCTGATTGTGCGCTTCACTCTATACTGGCAAGGAATTTGCACTAAACGCTCAGTGACCTTTTCACCGATTACTTCATATGCACTTTCTGGAAGTCCGACTACTTCCGTTGGTAGAACAATCACTTCATCCACCGGAACTGATTCGGAGAACCGAACCATATTATCTTCGCTAATATTGGTCGGTGTTTTGCGGACCTTTCGTTCGTAGCTCTTGACGCTTGTCGACTCAGATGGAGGATTTTCTGGCACTTCAAATAGGGAAAGCTGTCTTGGGTCTTGAGGAATAACTCTTTCCGACTTGGCTCCGAAATACTGTCGTTGATACCAGGCAATACGGGCTTTGAGCTTTTTATTGCTTATTGCCAGCTTTTCACTTTCTCGTAGTGCCTGGTCGCGCTCTATTATCATCGCCTCAGCATAGGCAATAATTTCTTCTCGGCTCGCTGTGGTAAGATCAACTTTCATGCCCTCTATATATATCAGGGCAGCATAAAGTACAAGCTATAAACCATCAAAAAATATTCTCGCGCCGCTAATTTCCAATTCAAGAAGTTTTTCTCGCCCTGATACCCGATATCTGGTCGCGGTAAGACGCTTTAGTAACAGGCACCAGCCGGTTCGGTCCCACCATAAAACTTTCGCCAAGGATTTGTTGCGGTTGATAAAAACAAAGGCATCGCCACTTTTTGAACTTTGGTGGAGCTCGTGCTCCACTACTGCGCAGAGGCTGAAATATGATTTTCTCAGATCAACGGGTGCGTGATAAACCCAGACCTTCCCACTTGGTGTTGGTAACATCTGGTCACCCACGAATCAGAATGCGAACTCCCGCTGGAAGTTCTATCACCACTTCACGGGATTCTGCTGCCGGAACAAAAGGGACTGGCAGAAAACCTGTTTTAGACTTCCTGTGTTTTGTCAGGTGGTAACTCAGACAGCCAGGGTTTATGCCACGCTTTCGACAGAATTCCTCCTGCGTGCAGTCGCGCTGCTGATACTCTTCGACAACCGATGCCCAGTTTGATGGGGTCTTGAACTTTTTTGACATGATTACCTCCGTTCGTGTTTTATCGGAGGATGGCATCATTGTTCGCGGTTGGTAAGAACGCCTGTTAGGAATCGCTTACGAAGTAATATTAACTGGGAACTCTCAAATTAACTGGATCCCAAAAAGGGAGCTTGCCACTGACATTTATGCGGAGTTTCTCTTTTTTCGAGATTTCTTAGTGTCATTTGGGGGGTAAATCTAAAAATAATGTACGAATGCCAACAATACTCGTAAAAGCATCCGTAATCGACTTTCGCTGTTTGGTTGATAGTTTTTTATCTTCCAAGACAACAAGTATCCCTACTTCGCTGCGATATCCATTCATGTACGTTTCCAAATTTGAAAATGATGGGGTTTGCTTAATATCGCGAGACTTTAGATCCTTATTGTTGCTTAATTTTAATTCAATTATGCAAGGTCCAATAAAGCCATAAGAGATTAGTAAGTCGGTTCTGCGATCATCGTCAATCTGAGCTTCTCTGATTACTGTAAATGAGTAATTGACATGTCGCCTGTGATTTAGAGCCTCAAGTAAGGGTCCTCTCAATACTCTTTGAATGGAAACTTCCCTTTGCTTGTTATTAGTATAGGCGCTAGAAACCAGCTTTCTTCCGCTACCAACAAGCCAGGGCCTAATCTCATTTCTCAAAGCATCGCTTATTACCTGAATAAGTTCCCCGGAATTCTCAATTGGCGAAACAAGCGCATTGAGACATGCATTATACTGGAGTGTTGCAGCAGTGAACGACGTGGGCTTACCGAGTGTCATTGAATATGAGTTTCTTAACTTTGCAAGCTTACCTTGAATCCAATTAGCCCCATCTAGATCAAAGTGCTTTGCTACCTCGCGCTCTAGGTCAACAAAGGGCTGGTAGCTTTTATGCATTATTAGGTTCTCGGTATACTTAAATACAATATCCCAAAGGTAGTCTGCGTAGGTGATATGCTCCTCTCCTTTTGAAGCAAGATTAAATCCTACCTTCAAAAGTCCAGAATAAATATCCGACCATGAGGGATCGGATATGCGAAGCAAAGGCGCAGCAAACTCTTTCTCCCACATTTCACTCTCAAGTGGGCTGGGAGAAAAAGCAGAACCACCACGACGTTTGGGTACAATACCAGCTTTTGAGATCAACGCGTCTGCTCGCTCTTGGGCTGTTGATTTACACCCAAAACGCTCAATTAAGAGGTTGTCTATATGCTCTGTAGTTATCGGATCGGTAACTAGCGTTGCTTTCAGTCCACGCACAACGGTTGCGGAAGCGCCCCCACCCACCATGCAGGAGATCATTCGTCTACGCTCATAGCTCTTAATAGAGGGATCTCTAATCAATTCCGGAAAATATTTTCGAATGCTAGCAGGGTGGAGCTGTTTTGATAGATCAAGTAGGTTTTCAAGTTTAATCTCTCTGAGATCGGAATTGTTAATAAACACAAGACAAAGCTTGTCGCTTTCAGCTTCAGTTAATTGTCCAATCTGCTCCTGTGTCCACTTTTTCTCACACTGTGATGCGAATGGAAGGAACTCAATGAGCTTACCTCTGAATTGATGCTCTGTTTTTCCCAACCTAGAAAAAATTTGAATTCCCGACCCAAAAATGACAAGGGAATTGCTTATGATCCATGAGCGGTGTGGTCCAATTTTATTTAGAGAGATCCTGCTAGTACTGGGATCAAAACGATTGAATACGTAATTTACAATAAACTGTGAAACTTCTTCTTTTTCTGCATGATTCAGAACCTTATTGGTTTTTTTAAGTTCTTCCAATAGTTGAGCAAGTTCAATGACGACACGAAAATCTTCTTTTGTATCGAATGAACGAAGACGGGAGACCAGTTCGGATGGAAGCGACACTTCCTCAAGTGTGAGCGCTGTAATAGCTTGTGCGGACTGCCCCATATTGTGGAGCCGTGAAACTTCACTCTGAAGAAGCGTAAAGAAGTAGTCATCAAATCGTGTCGGGAACTCGTCTCTGATTATTTGAACTACTTGCTCGTGATTGGCTGGAGTTAGAAAATAAGCCAATCCTTCGCTAATGTTCCAATCGCGCTGTTGATCACTATTTCGTATCGCATCACGAATACTTGCTAAAAGAAGATCTTCATTGCTTAGAGAAAACTTCTGACAGAAGCTATAAACCTCTGGTTCATGCCTGTGTGAATGTCCAATTTTAAGGATCATTGAACAAACCAACTGCCGCACAGGCTCATGCAGAATCGGATCGTCTATTCTAGCTGAAAAAAGGCGATACAACCCTCCGTCGCGTCGAGAGGAACTGTAACTCAGCTCCTCAAGAGCTACTGCAAGAAGCTTTTCGTCTTCTGCTATTTTCTTTACTACGGCTGCTAATACAATGCTTGAAGGAGCACTCGTCAATGCACTAAAAGAGCCCGATACCCGCCTTTTGATAAGTTCGACCAGCAAGGTAATTGCAGCGGGATGCTCTGGATTGATGGTTTCACAAATTTGGACGAGTGCTTCATTTACAAATTGATCATTATGATCAATCAGCGAGCTTACTTTTTCAATAATTTTATCATCTTCAAAATATCTCAGTGCCCAAAGGACTGTCCGAACAGCAACAAGATCCGACTTACTGTCGCAAGCTATTGACAGCAGCCAGTTCTTCCACTCTATTTCAGGAATAATTCGGGAATGGTGCTTGCGCAATTCACCTATCAATCGTGCGATATTCGACTGTCCTATTCGCACATTTTCCTTCGGTTCCCCAATCTCAACAATCCAATTTTTGATGTAGCATTCCATTTCAGTGGAATAGATGCTTGTGAGGCAAAACACAGCATTATAGTCCAACCAGAATCTAGTCGACCGGAAGTAATCTAAAGTGTGTGTGAAAAGCAATCGCTCGATATCTTTCGGCAATTCATCATTCCGAAAACGCGGGGCAGTTGTCCAGAAACTTTCGTCCAGTGTGTAGAAGGTTCTGCCACCAATGGATGCTGCTGAAAGTAAAAACAACGCCACGTCCGCGAAGAGGCGCGGCATTCTGTCAAACAGAAAGCGCAGTGTATTAAACCAAGAAGGTTTGAGAATGCGTGCATACTCGTTAAAACAAAGGGTAAATACTGCTCTAAGTGGCTCTGGCAGTCTGGCTATTTCTGATGAAGCTAGAAATTCCTGAATCTCTCGATCGAGAAAAGAACAATACTTACCATCAAATTTTAACAGGCGCTCGCTTAACTCGGTAAAAGCTTGAGGAGTAAGAAAATAGGTTTTTAAGTCGGATGATGCTGTATCAAAGAAAGTAAGAAGCTCATCGTGTGTAATTGAGTTTACCTGAGCGATCTCCATAACGAGAGCCAGCTTTGCTAAAACTCGTTCTGCTGCCCAAGGATTAGTTATCATATCTTGAACAGATACTTCTTGACCAAGTGCTCGTCTCACTACGCTCTGAAAAACGACATGCAAACGGGGAAGGTCGTCTCCAACTTTTGAGGCAGGATCATTCAGATAGTCACAGACATACTTTAAATACCTTGGAACAGAAATAATCTGGAGATGGAACCAATTTCTGGCACGCTCAATCAGTTGAGCCTGTACACCAGCTTCTTGCATGTATTTTATGATTTCGTCTTCAGAAAATCGGTCCAACAAGTAAATGCGTGGATTGATACCAGCAATAATCCCCTCATGCCGTTGCGCAAATGTAGTTCGGGAGGAAATAAGTAATCTTATCTGGGGATTCGCACTCAATAGTTCATTTATAGCAGAATAGAATGGAACAATTTGTGAACTCACAAGTTCATCAAATCCATCAAATAGCAAAATGGTAGGGCTCATTTGCTCTATACGAAAACTCCCTCGATCAAATCCCGACTTCAAAAGGTGTAATTTTATCGTTACCTCGCGATTAGATGAGGAATTTAACAACTGCTCTAAAAGAATGGATTTACCTAGACCAGGATCGCCAACAATGATAGCAACACGCCAATCTTCGGTTAGAAATTGCTCCTGTAAAACTATTTCATCGCGCTGTACGGTTGAGAGAAAACGGTTTTGTTCGTGATTGATTGCTTCTGAAAAGTTATCTACTGGGAGGAGTCGACGAGGTATAAATGTTGATGGTTCGTCGGTCATGCTGCAAGCAATCGAATTGAGGGATGGAACCGGGTTACTGTTTGATCTGCCGGGCGTATCATTGATTCTCTTTAACGAGTAAGTTTATTGTCTACTGGCATTTGATTATCAATAGAAGTTTTTTGATCCAAGGTGAAAGCGACTAAATTTAATCAATTCCATGGGGCCTTTTAAGTAGTTCACTTTCAGCATCGGCGAATTTTTGAACTGTTAGTTCAACACCGCCAAGTGCCAACGAGTGAAGGGTGTTTATGCCCACCATGTGCTCATCACCAATATAGGACAGTATGCCTTCAGTCTCTAAAAACAGTCGTGCCGCGTGCGCTTAATGAGGTCGAGTTAATACTTCCACTATAATTAATTCTCTGCTTCGTTGCGGTCCGTCATCTTCACTGTCTTTTTAGACGGTCATTATTTTACCCAAACCCACCCACCAAAACCCTACTTCGCCTTGGTCTTCACCAGCTTTTTTTCCAGCGCGGCCATTTTGCTGGTGGTTTCTTCGCTCAGCAGGTGCTCGGTTTTGCAGGCGTCGATTTCGGCCTGTTCTTCGGTTACGCCGAGGACGTTGACAAAAAAACTTTTGAGGATGATGCGCTGGTTGAGGATTTCCTGGGCCATGGCTGTGCCCGCGGGGGAGAGGGAGAGGAATTTATTTTCGTCTTCGACGACCAGGCCTCTTTGTTTGAGGGCTTTGAGGTTGGTGGAGACGCTGCCGGTGGTGATGCCAAGATGTCGGGCAACATCGGTGACGCGGGCGTAGCCTCGGGAACCTGTCAGTTCGAGGATTGTCAGCAGGTGATGTGCGGCACTGTGGGTGATGACGTTCTCACCAAACTCCTTCCATACTTCCATCTTGGGTCACCTCAGTATTTCAGTCTTTGAAATTAACAAACTGCAGTTCAAGTTCGATCTTGTCTTTGAGAAGGGCGATAACTTCCTGCAGGCTGTCTTTCTTGGGTCCGGTGACGCGAACCTGATCCTGTTGAATCTGTGCCTGAATTTTGGGGAGCTTGGCGTCCTTGATGATCTTGACGATTTTTTTGCCGTCGTCCTGGGAGATGCCCTGACGAATCAATACTTTTTGCCGCAGGGAACCAAGCGAGGCATCTTCGGGGTCTTTGAAGTCCAACGCTCTGACGCCAACACCTCGTTTGACAACTTTTTGTTTGAGAATATCGACTACCGCCGAGAGTTTCATCTTGTCATCGGCGGTGAGCGTCAAACTTTCTTTCTCCAGTTCAATGCCACATTTCCCG
>JAQTWB010000108.1 GCA_028689495.1 bacterium
AAAGAGAGAATTAACTTCGTGCCGTAGTATATGCCAACTACAACGACAATACCCATAAACAGCAGATTAATATATTTGCGAGATGGTGACCTTCGATCGAATGAATGGCAAAATTTTAACCAGTGCGGGCGAAGGGCGACAGTCCACATGCTCATCTATTTCTGTAACATAGTTTTATAACGTCCTTAAATTTGGTCCATCGCTACCACTTACCACTCCTTCACCAAGTTCTGCGTCAATGATTTCGAGAAATAATTCTTCAAGGTTGCTGGCCTGACCACTTGTTCCATGAATTCGCAACTCATCAAGCGTGCCGTGGGCCTTAATAATTCCCTCCTTGATGATGGCAATCTCGTCGGCAAGCTCTTCTGCCACACCAAGGGAATGTGTCGACATGAATACCGTTTTGCCGGACCGCGCTCTTCGCTTTAAGGTCTCCTTTAAAAGACGGGCTCCAGGAGGATCGAGCCCCACAACCGGCTCATCGACAATTAAAATTTCCGGATCATGAACTTGAGCCGCTATGAGCATCAGTCGTTGTCTCATCCCGTGAGAATACCCCTCAATGAGCTCATCAGCCCAAGCCGCCAACTGATAAGTATCAAAAAGTTCCTCCATATTTTTATTTGCCTGGCGACGGTCGTAATTATAGAGGTCGGCCATAAATCGCACGAATTCACGACCAGATAATCGTCCATAGAGGTGCGGTCGGTCGGGAATCACTCCCAGAAGGCTTTTTGCCTTCTCGGGGTGTTTGCCAAGATCCACTCCGCCAAGCAGTATCTCTCCTGAAGTTGGTCTGGTTATTCCGCAAAGCATGCGGATAGTAGTTGTCTTTCCGGCACCATTGGTGCCAAGGAATGCAAATATTTTGCCGGTAGCAACAGATAAATTCAGGTTTTTAACCGCGCAAAAATCGCCAAAATTCTTGGATAGGTTGTGGGTTACTATTGCCGGTTCTATCATGTTTTATGACTATTATCATTCGCTAATGAGCAGATCTGAACCACATTACTCACTTGAATCAGGCGCTTGAGTTATCCCCCTAAGGCGCGAACACTTTTCAAGGGTTTGGTTAAAGATGTGAGCAGTTAATTGCCAAAGTTCATCCTCCGCCACTTCAGCCTCGCTGGCCGCATCGGAAATGGCACATATCAAATCCCCGACCGTCGTCTGCACGCATAATTTGCCATCATCAGACCCATCATTATTCTGCTCGCCGTGTTTCATTATCTTCCTTATCGGTATTTTGGTTTACGGTCCTGCCCCCATAGGAAGACATGACAACGGTCAACTCATATCAAGGTAGGATGCAGGAAATGAACTAAAGTCTATTGAAATATGACTTGCTTGCCCCTTTGCCCATTGACGGGAGAATTATTTACTTATAGGTCTTTGTTTAAGCTCAGTAGGGCTTCGGTAAGCCTAATCAAAACGCAAAAAAGCGTTACAAAGTGAAAAGTAATCTTTAGTTTTCCAAACTTGAGGTAGAGGCTTGCCGCTTACACTTATCGACCTTTAGGAGAGACTTATGTCCGCTTCCCCGCTGAAACATTTCCTTGAAATCTCTTATGACGAACTTGAGGTTTTAAACCTTGAGGCCAAGCAGAAAGTTCTTAATCGCGTTTCCGATGATGAATTGCGCGAGTATTATCTTAACTATCTTGACGGTGAAAAGCGCATCAAAGCCGTAACTGTTTGTTTTACGGACCTTGAAGGCCGGTTTCATACTCTGGACTACGACAAGAAGTACCTGCTTAACTCTTTCGACAATCTTACATTTGATGGTTCATCAGTACGTGGCTTCAGTGTCGTACGTGAATCTGACTTACGACTTGGAATAGACTGGGGCTCCTTCCGTTGGTTACCATCAGATATCGTCGGACCAGGAAAAGTTTATGTCTTCGGCTTGATTCTCGACCGTGACGGAAAGCCATACGCCAGCGATATGCGCGGGCGTTTGAAGGCATTCTCCGAAGAACTTTATCAGGCCGATAAGACCATTGCCCATGTGTCTGTTGAGGTCGAGGGATTTTTGTTTGAGGGAATCAATGCCGAGCAGAGATATTCCTCTTGGGAAGGCTTTGAATTCGTTTCCAGCGGCGGATATTTTAACGCACTGCCAAAGGACTCGCTAAAGCTCTTCATTGACAACCTCGCTGAAGCTCAGAGGGCTCTTGGCTTCGAGAACGAAAAGGACCATCCGGAAGTAGCTCCGTCGCAATTTGAGTTGAACTACTCATACACCGATGCCTTGATTGCCGCGGATCAGATCCAGCTTTACAAGCTCCTTGCTCGTCAGCTTGCCGCCGATTCCGGTTTAACTGCTTCATTTCTGCCGAAACCAGTTGCCGGTATTAACGGAAATGGCATGCACACAAACATCAGCATCTCACGCAATGGCAAAAATACCTTCCATAAAACTGGTGGTGTTGATGGTCTTAGCGATGCGGCTTGGGATTTTATCGATCGGCTGTTAAACAACGCATCTGAAGTTTGTCTGGTGATGAACTCCAGTGTCAACTCCTATCGTCGGCTGGATCCTGCTTTTGAAGCTCCTAACCAAATCAAATCGTCCGCTGTGGATCGTACATCCATGGTTCGTATTCCACTGGGCAACGAAAAATCAGCTCGCGTTGAAGTCAGAACAGTAGCACCAGATGCCAACCCATATCTGTTGCTCTATACTTTGCTCGCAACCGGACTGAATGGACCAGCATCCGATCCAGCCGATACTGAGGGCAAGAGAACAAGAACACGTATCCTGCCTGGCAACATCAACGATGCATTGCGACATTATAAGCAAAGCACTTACCTGAAAGAGCTTTTCGGTGAAGAAGTTCATGGAAAGTATGCAGAGCTGAAACAAACCGTCGCAGATCGCTGTCCTAAGGAACTTGGCACTTTGGTGAAAAGTGAAGAAATCCTTTTCCACCACGAGGTGACAAACCAATTCCTCTGGAATCGTTTCTAGCCCGGATGTTGCACGTAAGCCCGTCCGAGGTTGTGAAGTCTGAGGCAAGGGGCGGGTTTATTACAACAGACTGGAAAGGCGAGCTTCTGCTCGCCTTTCCTATTTCGGACTTCATCGATCACATAACCACATCCATACAGCGCCGAATTTCCAGAGCAAGGTCTTCCACTGAAAACGGTTTTTGAATAAAACCTAATCCACCACTACCAAGAACCGCTTGGGCGCTTTCGTCGCTTGAATATCCCGAGGCAATCAACACTCGTACTTTTGGGTCGATTTGCTGTAATTTTCCAAACAACTGTTCTCCACTCATAACCGGCATCATCATATCAAGGATAACCAGGGATATCCTTCGATGTTCAAACTCAAATATTTCAAGTGCCTCCCTGCCGCCACTCGCTACAAGAACCTCATAACCCAAGTGCTGAAGGCTACGTTGAATAACGGTTCTCACAGACTCCTCGTCATCAACAACAAGTATAGTTTCTGTTCCTACCTCAATTGTAGGCAATGTATGGGAGCTATCCTGAAAGCTGTCATTGCTGCATACAGGAAAATAAACAGAAAAACTTGTGCCACGATCTACCTTGCTCCGCACTATCATCTCACCATTATGGGCTCTGATAATACGGGCGACAGTCGCCAGTCCAATTCCTGTACCGCTTGAGGCTTTTGTTGTGAAAAATGGTTCGAAGATTTTGTTGACCAGGTCAGCGGGAATACCCACTCCATTGTCAGAGATAACCAGTTCCACCATCGGCGTCGATACTTTTAATTCCCGCAGAGCAGCGCTGCTCTGTGGAGTAACGAGACTTACGGTGATACGAATTGTCCCCCCGTCCGGTAGGGCTTCAACCGCATTTATTGCTAAATTCATCACAAGTTGCGAGAGCTGACTATCGTTACCAATGACCTGTGGAACATCGGTTCCGGTGTTTAATTCAATCGCGACATTTTTCGGAATTGCCGCTTTAAGCAGACTGATTGCTCCCTGAATAATCTGGTTCAAACGTATCGGCTTAAATTCTCTTTCCTCCCCTCGAGCAAATTCCAAAATTTGTTGTGTCATTAACGCGGCTCTTCGGGCGCCGTGTTCTATGGCATTGAGACTCTCGCCATGCGAAGTCTCGGGCGGCAATGAAAGGCGAAGGTAACTGACATGTCCGAGAATACTGGTGAGAACATTGTTCAGATCGTGGGCAATCCCCCCGGAGAGAGTGCCCAGAGTTTCCAATCGCTGCCTGCGAAAATCCTCGTCAAGCTCTGTATCTTTATTTCTCGAGGTCATTACTTTGCACCTTGGTATTCCTGCGCTATCAAAAGATCCTTCTTGAGAATGGATTCGCCAAGCATTTTGCGAAACGTCATCTTGTGGCCCGAGCTGTGACAAACTCGCACTTGACCTGTTCGCAACATTAGAATCAAGTGGCAATTGTCGGATTTGCATTAAATCTGCGACAAAGTTAGCAAAAAAACTTCTTGCCAAAATACCAGCCCTAACATAGCAATATGCTTAAACTTAAATACCAGACACGTTCTGTGCCCGGGATCTGAAGTTGACAGTATATACGATGCAGCAACTGGCACAGAAGTATCACCATTGACTGTATCCCAAGATTACGGAGAGCTCGAAAAATGGCGGCACTCGAAAAAGGCTTAGTCAAGTGGTTCAATGATGCAAAAGGCTTCGGATTTATCGAAAAAGATAGTGGCGAGGACGTTTTTGTCCATTATTCTGTTATCGAATCTGAGGGCTTTCGCACCCTCAAAGACGGTGAAGAAGTTGAATACGAAGTTACCAAGGGTGATAAGGGCCTGCACGCATCGCGCGTAGTTCGCCTCGGAAAAAATGCTCCGATAGAGAAAATTGAGTCTATTTCCGCTCAAATTGAAATTGAAGCATACAGTTCGGAAGAAAAAGATGCACAAGGCTTTACATCCGAACCACCTGCGACAAATCGCTCAGCTAGAGACGAACATCACTGACCGACCAAGATAGACTAACGGTGATGCCGATTGCTGGCCTGACGCCCGCTGTGAATGAGTCTCTCAGTGTGTATAAGGTTAGGACTGGACCTGGTAGGCCCTTGGCTTAACCATCTGTGCTCACTGCGGTTTTTCGATACGCAACTAAGTAATTTTATTGTAATAATTCATCAGCTGCCCTAATGCTCCGCTCACCTGCGGACGATGAATCCTCTACGGGGGATTTTTGGGGAATCCTCCGTTCACTACTGTGAACAGGGGGATTCGTTGCATTTTATTACTAGCTTATCAACGCGCGTTGCTTGTCTTGCACTATGCTTGCTGCAGTGTTTTTGCCTATGCACGTCGGCATTATCCGAAAACCCAAATTACAACAAATACATAATAGCCTTCAAAAACGAGCACGATACAAACAGCTTTCTGGACCGACAGGCAAAACTTCGTTCAGCTTTACGTATTGAGCAGCTCGGCCCGCGAATGGCGGGTCTTCAGATATTGGGTAAAGCAACTGGGAAAGAACAAGACCTAAAAGATATCCTGCTCAAATCGAACGTGAGCTACATTGAACCTGATTACACACTACATCTCTTGGCCACATCCAAAGACCCTTTTGCTCCACAACAATGGAGCCTTTTTAAGGTTGCAAACGGGACTGACTTCTCTATTCAGGTCAACAATGCCTGGAAAATCACCAAAGGAAACGAAAATGTAATAGTCGGTCTCGTCGATACAGGAGTTGACACTTCTCACCCGGACCTGCTTGGACGGATCTGGCAGAACACAAATGAGATACCAGACAACAATATCGACGACGATAATAACGGTATCGTTGATGACATCGCCGGATATAACAGCACAAATGATAGTGGACAGGTAACTGACAGAAATGGACACGGAACTCATGTGGCAGGAATCATCGCCGCCAATCATGGCAATGGTCTGGGCATAACCGGGATCGCTCCAGGCGTTAAGCTCCTTCCACTCAAATTCATGGATTCAAACGGTTTTGGATCTGTTAGCGGAGCAATAAAGGCTATAAACTACGCTATCGAAATGAAACATCGGGGAGTTCCGATCCGCGTACTTAATAACTCTTGGGGAACTGACAACTACTCCCATGCTTTATACGAAACCATCAAAAAGGCAGGAGAAGCCGGAATACTTGTTGTTGCTGCCAGTGGAAATTCATCCTCCGATAATGACGTCACGCCAATTTATCCCGCTTCATACGACCTACCGAACCTGATCTCGGTTGCGGCATCTGACAGTCAGGGAAATCTGTCGCGTTTTTCTTCTTATGGAAAGTACCGGGTAGCTCTGGCCGCACCTGGTGAAAATATACTGAGCACTTATCCGGGTGACGAATACAAATACATGAGCGGCACCTCCATGGCGGCCCCACATGTCACTGCAGTCGCCGCACTACTATTTTCGTATAAACCACATTACACTCCGGAACAGACTTCTCTGGCCTTGGTAGCAACGGCCAAAAAACTGCCCCAGTTAAAGAATATGGTCTCCGGAGATGGTCTATTGAACGCTGAAGCCGCGCTCACAGATGAACATACACGCTTGGTCGGAAAGAAAAGAGTTCGTTATGCGACAAATATCAGACCAGTTGAAAGCCTTTCAATACCCGGTAGTCTTTTGATTACTGAAGATGAAACATACTCGGTAGTCGAACTCCCCTTTCCATTTCATTATTATGGTGTGGACTTTGACCGACTCACAGTTTCTGCAAATGGACGAGTGATACCAGGTCAGGTCAACGGTGGGGCAAAATCGGACTTCTCCAATCATTTGAGCAGCGGCATCAATCCTTTTCATGACGACATTTTCACAAGCTCACAATGTACGACAAGTAAACAATGTGGTGTCTGGTTATCGACGATGGAAGACAGCGTTACTCTTACCTGGGTTGGTCCACGCTACCGCGATCGAAAATCCAGCAATCAGGATGACGAAATCCGGGTTCAGTTGGTTATCAGATCTTCAGGAGAAATACTCTTTAGCTATCTTGGCCTCCAAGGCGATGATGAATTAGAACGCCGAGGTAAAGGTGCTTCAATTGGACTTGTGCCACCTCCATCTTCCTGGGGCGAAACAGTTGTTATCAGCGAAGAGGATATCTATGCGCAATCGGATCTGGAGGGAAAAACATTTGTATTCCATCGAGCTCTTGACTCTATCGCTGCAGACCAGGACAGGGATGGCTCATCGGATTTGATAGTCTGGCGCCCGTCTGGGGGAATGTGGTTTATTAATTCGTCATCGAGAAATTTCGAATTTTCCACCCACACTGCGATACAGCTTGGCCTTCCGGGCGATGTACCACTGACCGCTGATTTTGACGGCGACCTGACGACTGACCTTTCTGTTTGGCGTCCTGACAATGGCACCTGGTATTTCCGTCTTTCAGGAGATAGTTTCCAAAATATCAGTGCAATTCAATGGGGTTTGCCTGGAGATATTCCTTTCGCCACAGATCTCGAGGGCGATGGGCGAGCAGACCTTGTTGTTTATCGTCCTTCGGAAGGGAATTTCTATATTCGCGCTTCATCTGCTTCCATATCCAGAATTACGCCACCGGAGGTGACGACCACGACACTCGGCGGACCAGAGTTCGATCCGCTTGTAGGTCGCGTAAGTGAGTATAGTCCGACAAACCTTCTGGCAGTGTGGCAACCACTACGTTTTTGGGCGGCCAAAGAACCCGGAAAAACAGAGCTAAACTTTAACCTGCCTTGGGGTGAGCCGGGAGACACAATAAAGCTGTGTGATTTCGACGGTGACGGTGTAATGGAAAGGACAGTAGTGCGCCTTCGCCCCGATCTTCGCCTTGACTGGTATGGGATTGCTGAGGATGGCAGGGTTTTCCTAGATAATTTTGGTTCAATCGGTGACACGCCACTATGTAATCTTGATTTTGACGGTGATGGCACTCCCGACAGAACAGTTTTTCGCAACCATACCGGCGAATGGATTTTTCA
>JAQTWB010000109.1:0-4637 GCA_028689495.1 bacterium
CAAGGGTTACAGCCCCCTCCGGAACCGGGACATACTCAGTAGCCTGGTTATAACGGGCGGACTGAACAAAACCTTCCGGTCCGGTGAGATCAATTGGCGTGGTATCTATCGAAGCATGGACAATTCGCACAGCTGTTTCTCTGGTCCGCTCCGAGGAGTCAGAACCTCCTCCTCCAGAACACGAAGATAAAGTCAGAAGTAGCACTGAAGCTATCAAAGCATAATAACCAGAATGAAGTGCTGCTTGTCGGGATAAATTTAAAGAACCTGTCACCTTGTTGTTTCCTCTAAATTAACGGCCTGTTGTTCATACTCGATTCAAATTCTTCTTTCAGCAAACGTAGAAACTCTTCTGCCGGTTTGGCCAGATCGTGTTGGGCCCGGCGAATTATACCGGTTTCTGCGGCGCCAAAATGTTGGCTGACATCAATCAGATGAAGATTTCTCCGTTCCTCCTCACTGATATAATATTCGTTCATCACCGAGATCCCGAGATCCATACCAACGTAACTTTTAATCGCATCGCGTCCCACTACTTCCATCGACACACTGTAATCAAGGTCATGGCTCGTAAAAACACTGTCGATCATTGTTCGGGTATTTGACTCCTCGGTCGGTAAAATTAGTGGATACCTGGCTATATCAGCCAGAGTTATATTCTCACATCGGGTCAAGGGATGATTCTTGCTGACAATAAGTAAACGGCGAAACGATCCCATCGGTTCGTAAACAATCGAAGATGGAGCATTTTGTATCGATGATATTCCAAAATCTACAGCCCCATCCTTGAGCAGGGAAATAATTTCAGGATTACTACGATGAAGTATCTGCAGGCGACAATCGGGGAAAATATCTTTGAAGCGCTTTATGACTGAAGGCAGCAGGTAAACCATCACCGAACGATGGGTGACTATCCGCACTGTACTTTGATTAAACAATCCCCGCTTTTCCTGAAATCGCTCAGTCAGCGCTTCGAATTGTTCAACCACCGGTTTGGCCAGTTCAAACAGGAGTTGACCATCTTCTGTCAGCAGAATCTTGTTGGCTCCAAGGCGCTCAAACAGCTTTGTGCCCAGTTCATCTTCCAAAGCCTTTATCTGGAGACTAATCGTCGGTTGGGTGCGGTGGGTGTTCCTGGCCGCCACGGTAAAATTGCGATGTCGAGCCACCGCAAGAAACCCCTTTAGTTGTTGAATTTCCATAGCTCTTCCAGTCAGCGGTTGGTTCAAACGGAAGCTAGGCTCATACAACTTGGTATTGGAAATTTCAATAGGTTTCTGGATTTAACCTCCGCGCGCGGATGAGTTTGGAGGTAAAGATAGTATAAAAATAATACGGGAATTGTTCCTGGCGGAGCCAGCACATCCCAGGTAACTGCAACGTTACATAATGAGCCTGAAAGGCTCTTCCACTTTGCCCCTAACTCATCCCGGGTAACTGCAACGTTACATAAAGAGCCTGGAAGGCTCTTCCACTTTGCTCCTCAGGCAGTCACGTCCAGTTTTTGACCGGTCTCATGCCCTGCTCGACTGGCTTTTTGTGGAACGTCGATACTGTCAATCAGCTTTTTTACGACTTTTTCCTGACTGTCTTCCTGTTTTTCGGAGACCTTAACGGTTACAGCATTTGCTGCCTGAGCTCCGCCACTTCCCAGTGATACGCCGCCTACCTGCATAAGTCCTCCAAAATCTTGAAGTTCATCTACAAATCAAACACTTTCAGGCCAATTCCCGATAAGAATACTTCGGCGATTGGCTAAACAGACTTTAACTATTTCTGTGTGTTTTTATGCCAGTTACTGAAAAGGGGCTACTTTTTGCAGAATCGCTAAACGATGCGCCTCAGAAATGCATTCGGCAACTCGGGCTGAAAAAGAGAAGGCTGAGAGAGAGAAGGCTGAGAGAGAGAAAGCTGAGAGAGAGAAAGCCGAGTAATGGCTTCAGGGCAGAGCAGCTGATTTATTTTCACAGCGCAGGCTTGTGCCAGATCTCCGGCAAGAAGACCGCGCCAGCCAAAAGAACCGGCCGAGTGCATTTCTCCGCATTTTGCATGAATAAAACTCCCGACAACGGTAGCTTTTTCCGCATCAAGTCCGGCGCAGCAAAGAGCCGCAATATGTCCGGCAAGAACATCGCCACTTCCCGCCGTAGCCAAAGCCGCAGATGCAATCGGAATGATATACCTTCGCTTGCCACAACTTGAGCTGATGATACTTCCGGCCCCCTTCAAAAGAACAACGCAGTTGTATTTGTCAGCGAGCTTCCTCACGGCAGCGAATCGGTCCTGCTGAATATCACCAGCGGAACAAGACAACATCCTCCCGGCCTCGCCTGGATGAGGCGTGATGATGTGTCGTTCGGAAAGTAACGTTGAACTGTCGGCAGAAACAAGACCCAAAGCACCGGCATCAATTACCACCGAGAGTTTAAGCCGCTCTGCGGCCTCAAGCAACTGACGAAGCAGTGCCGCATTAACCTCGTTTTCTTCAAGCCCCGGACCAACCACCAGGCAACGGGCTCGAGAAATCAACTGGGTAAATTCAGGAGACCAGTCCTCGGTCGTTCGTCCTTTACCCTTCTGATAAATCTCACAGGACATGATTTCCGGAACGGGAAAGGACATATCCGCACCTGGAGGCCAATCCACCGCCGCAATTGTCACAAGACCGGCGCCACTTGCCAAAGCACTGGCCCCGGCAAGAAGAGCCGCACCTCTTTTCCCAGGGTCACCGCCAATAATCACAACGTGTCCACGGCTGTTCTTGTGAGAAGCAGGTCCAATAACGTCACGCGGAGAGAAAACTTTTTGCGAAAGAAAATCCTGCGTAAGAAAATCGCTAACGACATTCTCATCAACTACAAGCGCTTGTAACAAATTCTCCGGCAACGCATCAGTCAGAGGCAGAAGGCCGACATCAGCCGTCCAGACCTCACCACATAGAGCTGCGGCGGGATAAAGCAAATGACAAGGTTTGACGCACTGTATCGCCAAACTCGCACCGGCTGGCAAAACACCAGCTGTTGACTCCCCTGAATCAGCAGACAGCCCCGAGGGCATATCAACGGCAACAACAACCGGCAAACAGGCAGCAGGCTTTACCGTGGATTGAGTTGACGAACATATGGTTGACGAAATTATTTCAAAATGACGTTTAACCCGCTCTGGTAAGGTGCCGTGAAAACCATTTCCAAAAACAGCATCGAGAATAACCCCCGGACCCCTGTCCGAAAACAACTCTTGCAGCGCAAATTCAGAATCGACGTCAGCTTCCAGATAGACCGTAGTCCCCTTAACGGCGGCCCACGCCTGATAGGCGAGGAAAGCATCCCCTTTTAATTGTTCCGGTGGATATAGGGCAAACACCTGACAGCACAAACCGCGGGCCTGAAGGTGACGGGCAGCAACATAACCATCACCGCCGTTATTGCCTTTTCCGGCGAGAACCAAAACACCCTGGAGTACCGCATCCTGATATCGCTCAAGAACAAATCTTGTCAGCTCCCGGCCCGCCGCCTCCATAATTGCGTAAGATGGTACAGCCAAACGGGCAAAACTTTGCCTTTCAAGTTCTTGCATTGCCGCCGAGCATAGCAATTTCGCAAACGGTTTCACAGACGGCTTCACAGGCCATTTCAGGGCCCGACTCATTAACCGAGTTCCGCTTTGAGCGCCTCAACCAGACGCTCGACTGAGCGGTCGCAGACAACAGCGTCTTCTGCTTCAACCATTACCCGCACAAGATTTTCTGTTCCAGAATACCTGACCAGTACTCGTCCCTTGTCGCCAAGTTCTGCATCACAACTCGAAAGACACTTCTGAAACTCGTATAAACTGTCAAGAGGCTTCTTTTCACCAACCTTCAAGTTCACAAGTTTCTGAGGGTAGCGGTTAATAATGGACTGATAAGACGACAAAGGCCGCCCGGCCCGAATCATTTCAGCACAGACGAGCAAAGAAGTGAGGATTCCATCCCCTGTTGTATTATGGTCGAGAGCGATAATATGACCTGACTGCTCACCCCCAAGATTAATTCGGCGTTTGAGCATCTCGGCCAATACATAGCGGTCACCAACGGCAGAACGATAAAGTTTAAGCCCCATTTCACGCAGGCCCACCTCAAGTCCGAGATTACTCATCACCGTTCCGACAACGCCACCGCCGGTGAGCGTCCCCTTGTTCAGCATCACTGAAGCAAGAAAAGCCAGCACACTGTCGCCGTCAAAGACAATGCCATTTTCATCGCACATCACCACACGGTCAGCATCACCATCATAAGCAATACCGCAGTCAGCCCCCGTCTCTATTACCTTGCTGCGCAAGCCTTCAGTATGCAAACTGCCACAACTGCGGTTGATGTTTTTTCCGTCAGGTTGATTATTGATCACGATAATCTCGGCACCGAGTTCCGAAAAAACCATGGGGGCAATCTTGTACGCAGCACCATTGGCCGTATCGAGAACAACCTTCAAACCGTCAAATTTGGCATCCTTCTCAACGCAGCTTTTCAAATAGACAGTATATCGACCAACTGCATCCTCAATACGATATGCCTTGCCGATAAAATCAGGATGGGCCCGCAATTCGTCAAGCTGACCCGGTTCCATCAGCCGCTCAATTTCATCCTCAACTTCATCCGC
>JAQTWB010000109.1:4737-7882 GCA_028689495.1 bacterium
GCAATATCTTTATATTCCTTCTCCAGAGGTATCGCTTCAATTTCAACCTGAACCGAGACAAGGTTCACCTCCAGAGATGTCAGTTTACCCACATCGGTCAGAGATACATCCAATCTGTCGCTGTTTTGCATGTTACTTATATCAAGCGGAAGACTGGAAACTGACTGCCGACCTTCAAGCTCTCCTGACGGACCACGGGCAAATACGGTTTCCGGAAAAACCTTAAGTGATTTCACGTGATACCCGGCGGCGGCCTCACCCACTGTATCCAACTGCACTTTTAATTCCCGTCTGATCAATCGATCAAACTCCAGACGATAGGTTGAAGGCTCGATACCTTTAACCTGAACTCCGTTTGGCAAACGCAAATCCTCCCGCCGCAACTGAAAATGTAACTCGGAAGGTGGAGAATCCGGTAGCACGATGCGAAAGACCGGCGGTGAAGATTTGACTGATTCAATCAGGTGATGTGGACCAACAAGTTCGACCTTCGAAAATAAGCCTCGCTGGGCTCCTGTTGGTGAGACAATCACTCGTTCACTGGGAGTGTTTTGCAATTCAATTGCAATCTGCATTTCAATTGAGACAGTATTATCCGGACTGAAGAAATAAAATTCCAGCAGCATCGCCGCGAGCAGGGAAAACAGCTTCAATCCAAGATTTTCTGTAAAAAAGTTCTTCACAGTCATGAAACGCCATCTCCGCCAGTTACGGTTTCAGTTGTATTCACAACAGGAACTGTGCGCACTTCCGTCTCGGATACTGTACTTTCCTGAGCGCGCGCCAGGTTTTTGCCTGGTTTGCGCAAAACGATCAAACTTCGCAGGGTAACAAGCAATGTTTTCTCGGTTAGCCCTTTGGTTATCTTCCCTTCACGCACAAGGGATATCCCACCCGTCTCCTCACTGACGACAACTGCAAGCGCATCAGTTCTCTCTGACAAACCAATTGCCGCCCGATGCCTGGTGCCATATTTGGCCGAAACAGTTGAACTAAAAGTCAAAGGTAACACCGAACCCGCAACCAGCAATCGACTGCCATTAATAATTACCGCCCCGTCGTGCAATGGAGAGCTCGTGTTGAAAATACTTATTAAAATCTGGTGAGAAACCAGGGAATCGAGTTTTACGGCATGCTCGGTATATTCGTTAAGGCCAATGTCCCGCTGAATGACTATCAGTGCACCAGTCTTCTTTCGTGACAACTCACTTGCCGCGGTCGCCACTTCACGTAGGGTCTGTTCCTGTCCATTGCCACTATTTTGAGCAAAACGCCTCATCAGGCCGACCTTGATCAACCCCCGACGCAAGTCATCCTGAAAAAGCACAACAACAACAAGAATTACCGAGCCAAGAAAATTCCCGAGAATCCAGTTAAGTGCAAGGAACCCTAGCTCAGAGCTGAGCCAGTAAACCAGAAGTAACATACCGAGCCCGGCCAGCATCGGCAGGGCTCGTGTTCCGCGCACAAAGAGCAGGACTTTATAAATGAGCGTAGAAACCAACAGAATGTCGAACAGAACGGCAACTGCCTGCCAGGAGTAATTGATATAATGCTGTAATAAAGCATTACTCAGCATTCACTGCCTGCTCCTTTTCAGCCTGTTCCTCCTTGTCATGTCCATCCGCAGCTTCAACAGCTGCAACATTCGCAGCAATCACCTTTTCCTCTGCAGCTTTGCCCTCGGCAATCTCCCGGGCGGAAGCTCCGGCGAGATCAAATTCACCGGCAATCACTTTATCGACCTGTTCTCCATCAAGAGTTTCAAGCACAAGCAAAGCCTCGGCAAGACTGTCCAGTTTATCCCGATGTTCCGTAAGAAGTGCTCTTGCCCTATCAAGCTGAACGTCGACGATAGCCCTAACCTCATCATCGATCTGACGGGCCGTGTCTTCCGAATAATCCTTGCTATGATGAGTCATGTCCCGACCGAGAAACGGCGCGCCCTCGTGGGCTCCGTAAGCAATAAGTCCCAATTTGTCGCTCATCCCCCATTCGCAGACCATACGTCGTGCCATCTTGGTCACGGCACCGATGTCACCACTCGCTCCGGTGGTAATTTGTCCGAACTTCAACTCTTCAGCCACCCGACCACCAAAAGCAATACAGATTCGGTCTTCACAATATTCTTTCGAATAAGTGTGCTTTTCATCTTGCGGCAACTGCTGCATTAGTCCCAAAGCTACCCCGCGTGGCACGATGGTCACTTTATGAACCGGATCAGCGCATGGAACCAACCGGGCAATAATGGCATGTCCTGCTTCGTGCCAGGCGCTCACCTCTTTTTCCTTGTCGCTGAGAATCATCGACCGCCGCTCTACCCCCATCATGATCTTGTCCTTGGCGAACTCAAAATGCTTCATGTTCACTTCATCCGAGTCGCGCAGAGCGGCATAAAGTGCCGCTTCATTGACCAGATTGGACAAATCCGCTCCGGAAAAACCAGGTGTGCCGCGAGCCAGCACCTCAAGCGACACATCTTTCGCAAGCGGCACTTTTGCAGCATGAACAGCAAGTATTCCCTGTCGACCCTTGATGTCGGGCAGCGGAACAACCACCGTTCTGTCAAAACGTCCGGGACGCAACAGGGCTGGATCGAGAACATCCGGGCGATTCGTGGCGGCTATGAGAATGACACCCTCGTTTTCTTCAAAACCATCCATCTCGACAAGAAGCTGGTTCAATGTCTGTTCCCGTTCGTCGTGTCCGCCGCCAAGCCCTGCTCCTCGATGACGACCAACAGCATCAATTTCATCAATAAAAATAATACAAGGAGCATTTTTCTTGCCTTTAACGAACAGGTCACGTACCCGTGAAGCCCCGACGCCGACAAACATTTCCACAAAGTCAGAACCGGAAATGCTGAAAAATGGAACACCTGCTTCTCCGGCGATAGCGCGGGCAAGAAGCGTCTTCCCGGTTCCCGGGCTACCAACCAGCAAAACCCCGCGAGGAATACGACCACCCAATCTCGAATACTTCTTCGGGTCTTTCAGAAAACTGACTATCGCTTCAAGCTCACTTTTCGATTCATCAATCCCGGCCACATCCTTGAAAGTGACTTTGGTGTTTCCCTCCTCAAGCATCCGAGCCCGACTTTTACCAAAGCTTAGGGCCTTTCCTCCTCCAGACTGAATCTGACGCA
>JAQTWB010000110.1 GCA_028689495.1 bacterium
ACCTGCCGCGGCTGTTTCATCGGTCCCCTTGCTGTCCGCAGCAAACGGCAGAAGAGGAATGCATCTCACTTCCTGAGACATCGCTGAGCGAAACTCGGTAAAGTAAACCACTACTTCATCAATATCGCCTTTGAGGAAGTCACGAACAACTGATTCGACAATTTCTGCAACCGGCAAACGTGCCGCCTCTTCGGGCATTCCTTCAAAGACACCGGCAATGTCCCAGCCCTGGCGTTTGGCAAACGATACCGCCCGACGACCAATGCAAACAAAATCGCGCTGAAGTCCGTCAGTTGCCCGACCTTCTTTCAACATTACGGTCTTCAATACAGTCGAATTATAGGCGCCGCAAAGACCACGCTCACCAGCGACAACGACAACACGACGCCGGGCAACTTCTTCGCCGGAACCGAGCAACGGGTGCGAAAAGCCCTCCGGCAACTCACTGGCGATTTTTTCCAAAGTCCGAGCCAGCTGCTTGACATAAGCTCGACCAAAAACAGCGGCATCCTGTGCTCGTCGCAGCTTTGCCGCCGAAACAAGCTTCATTGCTCTGGTAATCTGTTTTGTGTTCTTCACCGAGGTAATTCTTCGGCGAATCTCCTTTAGTCCTGCCACTTGAATCTCCTTATGCCGAAGCCTGAGCCGCAGTACCTGCTGCTGGAGCGCTCTTCACCGATGATTTCTCAGAAGACTTCCCGGACGACTTCGCTCCAACGGCGGTGCGACGCTCAACAAACTGTTGAGTGAAGTCCTTCAGTCCCTTATCGAGCTGACCATTTTCAGCATCATCCATTGCCCCCTTGCTACGAATAGCATCAAGAACAGCCGGATACTTGCTTGCGATATAGGCATGAAGTTCTTTTTCGTAACCGTTAATTTCAGAAATCTGCAATTCGTCGAGGAAGCCTTTGTTTGCCGCATAAATTGAGATTATCTGAAATTCCACCGGCATTGGCTTGTATTGCGGCTGCTTGAGAATTTCCACCAGACGGGCACCACGATGGAGCTGTTTCTGTGTCGAGGCATCGAGATCCGAACCGAACTGGGCGAAAGCCTGCTTTTCACGGTATTGCGCCAAATCAAGACGAAGAGTTCCGGCAACCTTTTTCATCGCCTTAATCTGCGCCGAGCCGCCAACCCGGGATACCGAAAGACCAACGTTAATCGCCGGGCGAACACCGGAAAAGAACAGATCAGATTCAAGATAAATCTGCCCGTCGGTAATCGAAATAACGTTGGTTGGAACGTAAGCACTGACGTCTCCAGCCTGTGTCTCGATAACCGGCAAAGCTGTCAGTGAACCAGCACCAAGCTCATCACTCAACTTGGCAGCACGCTCAAGCAGACGGGAGTGCAGATAGAAAACGTCACCCGGGTAAGCTTCACGGCCTGGAGGACGACGAAGCAACAAAGAAATCGCGCGGTAAGCAACAGCGTGCTTGGAAAGATCATCGTAAACAATCAGCGCATGCTTGCCGTTATCACGGAAGTACTCACCAATTGTCGCTCCGGTGTAAGGAGCAATAAACGCCAAAGGTGCAGGCTCACTGGCTGTGGCGGCAACGATAATCGTATGATCCATCGCGCCGTGCTCTTTAAGCTTCTCAACAACCTGAGCCACGCTTGAGCGCTTCTGACCAATAGCTACGTAAATACAAATAACGCCGCTGTCCTTTTGGTTGATAATCGTGTCAATCGCAACAGCAGTCTTACCTGTCTGACGGTCACCAATGATCAACTCGCGCTGTCCGCGACCAATCGGCACCATGGAGTCGATAGCCTTGAGACCAGTCTGAAGCGGTTGGTGAACGGACTTTCTTGCAACAATACCCGGCGCCTTGACTTCAATACGAGTGCGACGCACAGCGTCAATCGGGCCCAGGCCATCAATCGGATTACCCAGGGCATCAACGACGCGGCCAATCAGAGCATCACCAACTGGAACCTGAGCGATTTCACCAGTCCGGCGAACTTCAACGCCTTCGGCGATTCCTGTGCTCTCACCCATGATAACGATACCAACGTTATCTTCTTCGAGGTTCAGGGCAATCCCTTTGGTTCCGCTTGCAAAAGTAACAAGCTCTCCCGACGCGACATTTTCCAGTCCATGCACACGGGCGATACCGTCACCAACAGAGATGACAGAGCCAACCTCATCAAGGTTGACATTGGCATCTGCCTGGCGAATCTGTTCACTGATGATTCTACTAATTTCTTGCGCTTTAATATCCATACTCTTCCTCTGGGTTCATTAAAATCAACTAAGCTTATCGCATCAGCGAGCTTTCAAGTCTGTCCACACGGCCTTTTAGCGAGCCATCAAGCACCTTCCCCTGGTAGCGGACAACAAGACCACCTAACAGGCTGCTGTCCACTGCCCAGCTAGGCTCCAGCCGACCACTTATTGCTCTGCCGAGACTTGCAACAATCGACTGTTTTTCATCCTCAGCAACTTCATTTGCCGTAACAACCTCTACGCGAACAACGGAGCACTCGTTATCAACGGCGCGAATAAATGCGTCGGCAATAGCGACAATCGACTCAGAATTAAGCCGTTCACGCACAAAAAGCAGATTCAAAAAATTAACGACAATCTCGGGGACACCGATCGTGCGCAGAGATTGACACATGACCTGGGCGCGGTCGGCGCGGCGAAACATTGGATTAAGGAAATAATCGCGCATCTCCTTGGTCGCCTTCCAGGAGCGGGCAAATTCATCAATTGCCGAAGCAGCCTGTCGCAACGCGACCTCGTCTGCCCCATCACGTCGCATCGTCATGAGCAGAGCTCTTGCGTATCTCGGTGCGAGTTTACCTACGTTTCCAGCCACTTAATCTCTCCGAATCTAGTTCGCTGTAATTCAATCACCGCAATTCAATTTGCAGTGAATGAATCTTTGGTTCTTCAAATCTTCAGGAAATCCACTTACCAGCCGGCATTTCCATTTCTAGCTATCGCAACCTCATGCTCCCAAAAGCCGAGCCAATGCTTCCTCTCGCATACGCCTGTCCTGCTCTACAGAAAGTTGCGCTCGAATCTTGTCCCGCGCCAAGCCGGAAGCCTTCTTGAGAATGGCGGCGCGAACCTCCTCCTCGGCCCGAACTTTCTCTCCTCGGGCAATACGCGAAACATCCTTCAATGCGCGCTCAGCGTTCCTGTTACCAGCGGAGATAACAGCTTCAGCCATTTTCCGGCCCTCAGCTTCCAGATCCTTAACAATTCGTACCTTTTCAACATCAACGTCAGCCAATTGCTTTTTCAAAAAGGTTCTCTCGTGTTCCGCATCAGCCAAACGCCGCTCGGAAGTAACAATCTCACCAGCAATCTTTTCCTTGCGCTTGGCAATATTCGGCAAAGCGACCTTACGAATCACCACCGACATCAGGAAAAGATAAAGGGCAAAGTTAAGAACTGGAAAAAGCAGGCTCTGCAACATAGTCGGATGAGCAGCATGAGCGCCTTCATGGGCAGCTCCCGCAGCAAAAGCGGTTGTTGATGCAGTGACAACTACCAGGGCCAATGCCAAGGAGTAAATCGCGCTATCGGCAAATAAGGTCAATCGCTTGTTTTTGGTGTTTTCTGCCGTCATGCAAATTCCGCGAATTGAAAAATGGGATTATACCGTTTCAAAAAATTGTCTTAATGGATAGAAATGGAGCTGCTCGGCGACATCGCTTTATCGACAATTACCTGTGCAACAATCTCAGCTTCTTCAGCTACACGTGAAAGCTCGGCGGTAAGAACAGTGCGCACATTGCTGCGTTCTTCCTCAACCAGCATCGCCGCTCTTTCTGTCGCGGCATCAACCAGTGCCTGCGCTTCAGATTTGGCTCTCTCTACCAATTCATCGCGCCGCTTCACCCCTTCAACACGAGCAGAACGAAGAGCGTCCTCGATCTCCCGCTTCAAGCTGATTACCTCATCCTCCACTCCATGTGCTTTTTTCCGGGCACCCTCAGTGCGCTGCTCACGGTCTTCAAGCATTTGGAAAAAGTGTTTGAACACCCCCTGGCCGAGAAAATGCCAAAGCAGGAGGAAGGTGAACGCGGAAAGTAATATTTCGCCGATCGCTGTCATTGTTGTAATGATTACTGTTACTTGGTTGTCGAACCAGTTGGCTTGCCATCAGTCGGATAATCCAACTGACTCACAGTTCCGAAACTGGATAGAGAAGCAATTCTCCGAGCAAACAAATGTCGGGGCGGGTTTATAGCAGAATCAATCCCTATTACAAGCCGTTGAGACCTCTGTTGCCCTTTCAGCATGACCTGGAATCCAGTAGTGGTAAGCCTGCTCGTAGACCGCAGGCAGATAGAGACGACATGAACTGAGGTAATGACATAAATGACGACCAATAAAGAGCTGGTAAGTGAGTGTTTGACAATCGGGGCGCGAGTGGACGCCTCCGGGCTAACTTCAACCGTTGGACTTGTCCCACGCATGGCCAATCGCCACGGGCTGGTCGCCGGGGCGACAGGCACTGGCAAAACCGTCACTTTGCAGGTGCTGGCTGAGCAATTCTCCCGAGCCGGTGTGCCGGTATTTGCTGCGGATGTAAAAGGCGATCTGACCGGGCTGATGTCAGCCGGAACAGAAAGCACGGAGGCAAAACGCCGTTTACTGATGTTATCGCAAGAAACTCGCGGTTATTCAGCCTCCCCGACAGTCGTCTGGGATGTTGCCGGAAAAAACGGCGTGCCGCTAAGAACGACAATCTCCGAGTTCGGCCCGGACTTGCTCTCGGCGCTTTTTGAGCTGAACGATACCCAGGACAGTGTTTTGCGGTTGGCCTTCGCTGCCGCCGACTCCGAAGGACTGCTGCTGCTCGATTTGAAAGACCTCGACTCTCTCCTGCGCTGGATTCAGGAAAACCGCGAAGAAGTATCGTTAAAGTTCGGCAATATCGCTTCCAGCAGCCTGATGGCGATACAACGCCGGGTCAGTGTCCTCGCGCAGGAAGGTGGTGATACTTTCTTTGGTGAGCCGGCACTCAATATCAGCGATTTCCTCAGCTGCGACTTTTCCGGCCAGGGTGTAATCAACCTGCTTTATGCCAGGGAACTGCTGCAAACGCCTAAAGTATACTGCATGTTTCTGCTCTGGTTCATGTCCGAGCTATTCGAAAATCTCGATGAAGTCGGCGATGCCGACAAACCGCGTCTCGTCTTTTTTTTCGACGAAGCCCACTTGCTCTTCAAGGACACGCCCAAAGCTCTGGTCAACAAAATCGAGCAGGTGGTGCGCCTCATCCGCTCACGCGGTGTCGGTATCTACTTTGTCACCCAGTCACCGGACGACATTCCCGAAACGATTCTCTCTCAGCTCGGCAACCGCTTCCTTCACGCCCTGCGCACCTTCACTCCAGCACAGAAAAAGTCTCTGCGCGCCGCGGCTGATGGCTTTGCCGAAAATCCGCACTTTAAAGCTGAGGACGTAATCCCCAATCTCGGTCTCGGCGAAGCACTCGTCTCAACGCTCGACGAAAAAGGTTCTCCTCGGCCTGTTGAGATAGTCACCATCGCCCCGCCGTTTTCCCGTATCGGCCCCAGCGACAAAACACTGGTCGACGAGAGAGTCCGCACCTCGCCTTTTTTCGCCAAATACGCCACCGCCATCGACCGACAATCAGCTTTTGAAGTGCTGAAGAAACGCTCGGAAGAACGGCAAAACACCATTGCTGAAAAAGAAGCCAAGGAACAGGAGGAACGCCGCCGGCAAAAAGAGGAGAAGGCCCAGTCCCGTAATTCCCGAAGCGCTGGTGGCAGCAATCGCCAAAGCGCTGGAGAAGCCTTTTTTAAATCAATGCTGCGCAGCGTCGGCACCACACTTGGCCGGCAGATAATTCGCGGTGTGCTGGGGTCGATTGTCGGCAGGCGGTAAAGGCTAAGGATGCAAGTTGGGGATGACGGAGAGGAAGGCTTGCACGAGATCGGCGAAATCGAATTTCCGCACTGGAGCTGTCCCCCAAAATCACCACTTCTCCCTACCGGTTTGGCAATCCATACCAAGCGCCTCTCCCCTGCCCCTGGCGCACGAGAAGCCCGCGCTTGACGAGCTCGCCCAGCCGAGTTTTCACCGTCGGCCGAGGCGCTCCCGTCAGCTTCTCTGCATCGCCCGTGGTGATGCGGCCCATCCGCCGCGCCTCTTCCAGAATCTTTAGCGTGTCCGGGTGTAGCCCTTCCGCTTGCGGCTCGCGCACAATCTTCTCCGCCAGCCGATCCTTTTGTGTATTCAGCGAGCGCAGGAAGAACAACAACCACGGCTCAAAATCCGGTTCGTCGCGCCTGAGCGTCCCTTGCGTCCGGCGCAGCGCAAGGTAATAACCTTCCTTGTTCGCTTCGATGATGCTTTCCAGCGACGAATACGGCGCATACGCATAACCCGCCTGCAACAGAAGCAGCATCGTCAACACACGCGACAGCCGCCCATTGCCATCCTGAAACGGGTGAATCTCCAGGAAGACGACGACGAACATCCCGACAGCGATCAGCGGATGCCAGGCCCGATCGGATAAAGCCTCACGCGTCCACGCGACCAGCTCTTGCATCCGATAAGGCGTATCAAAAGGTGAGGCGGTCTGAAAAATAACGCCGACACTTTTCCCGTCCGCATCAAACGCCTCGACATTGTTGGGTAGCTTTTTGTATTCGCCCCTATGTCGTTCATCCTTGTTTGAATTGCGCAACAGCATAGCGTGAAGCTGCTTGATGTAGTTTTCCGTCAGCTGGATGGAAGCGTGGGAATCAAAGACCGCATCCATCACTTCGGCATAGCCAGCAACCTCTTGCTCGTCGCGACTGACAAAGGCTTTTTGTTCCAACCGGCCCAGCAACTCTTCCACCTGGGCATCGGTCAGCTTTGCCCCCTCGATACGGGTCGAAGACCCTATGCTCTCGATGGTGGCGACACGCTTCAACGCAGCCAGGCGCTCCGGGGCCAGCGTCGTCAGCGTCCGCCAGCTCCCCTTGAACTCGTCGATTCCACCGATAAGCCGGAGCATCTCCGGCGATATTTTCAATCCACCTAGTTTCATGGCATATCCATTTCTCTATCCATTTAGAGCCATGAATATCCATTCTTATCCATTTGGACAAGGCTTTAATGCATTCCCAAGCCGAGTTGGGGAGTGACAGCAGCCAAGCGCTGAGATCACGACATCAAGATGCATTGGTAAACTTCATACGATTTGCCGTCAGCCACGAAGCCGGCGCGCTTCTTTCGCATATAACGGCGCAGACTAGTTCTTCCACTTGGCAAGACGTGATTCGTTAATTGCCAGGCATCGCGAAAGCTCACTGCTATTAACAGCATGCCAGAGAGCAACTCCACTACAGACAGTTAGTTGGCGTTCATCATCAATAATCAAACTTCCTCTATCGAACTGACCGACACTGCTACTATCGACAAAATCGATGTCAGCTACTTCTACAAAGGCCACAGCGAATTCAAAACCGAAGAGCTGTAATCATCGGCATTACGAGCTTTATCGGAGAACCACCACCCAATGTTGCATGTCATGTGAGGTGCGAACCAGCCGGCCGATTTTATACCGTTTCAAAAAGCACCATTGGACGATGAAATGTTCGGGACTTCGGACACGGTGTAGAAATATTCCCGGGGTTTACCCCCCGCACACCGGTGCTGGTTAGGTGGGATCAGGAGAACTGAAACTGGTGCTCAGTTCGTGGGATTTCATCCCCCAAAAGCGGTGCTGATTAGGTGGGACGCAACCACAGCCATTAAGTTAGCGAGTGGCTAAAACACCATTTTTTTCGCTAGCTTATGGTAGTTGAGGCTTCGCACTGTGCTCGCCGCGCCTTTTATCATTCTTGGAGGCGAAGCCCTTTGTTGTCTAAC
>JAQTWB010000028.1 GCA_028689495.1 bacterium
ACAGTGCAACCTAGCGCACGATCGACGGCAATAGCTGAACGCCCGTAATTGGAAAGGACATAATTTGCAGATATTGCCAGAATTTCTTCGGTGGTCTTATTCATATACCGTTTCAAAAAATGGATTTAACTTTCAGCTGAAAAAATCAAAGATTTATAACTCAATTCGCCAAGGCTACATAAGGCTAGCCCGGAAATTGCACGTAAGTTCACGGCTGAAACAGGTTTCACCAGCGAATTTACGAGCGCAACGACCGTTTTCAATAAAATTCTGCCGTCACAGTTTGCCACAAACTTCACAACCTCCCCCCCTGATCCAGAGTTCCAGGGGGCTTACATGCAACATCCGGGCTAAAACTCGCTCTTCGGGTCACGGGACAACAAACGGGCCACACTTTCCTTTACCGTGTGCTCGCCACGCAGCAAACAAAGAACTTCCTCGGTGATCGGCATGTTGACAGAGTAAATTCCGGCCAACGCGACAATCTGTTCGGCATTTTCAACTCCCTCAGCAACCTGACCGAGACCGACAAGAATTTCTTCCAACTTCTTCCCTTCGGCCAACCCCAGACCAACGCGTCGATTACGACTTAAATCACCTGTCGCCGTGAGCAACAAATCGCCCAATCCACTAAGGCCCATCACTGTTCGCGGTTCCCCGCCCATGGCCAAGGCCAAACGACTTATCTCGGCAAGCCCGCGAGTAATTAACGCCGCCCGAGCATTCAGTCCGATATTCACCCCATCCACCGCGCCAACGGCAATAGCGATAACATTCTTGGTCGCTCCGCCGATTTCAACGCCAACAAGATCCTGAGATGTGTAAACACGAAAACTACCGCTATGAAAAAACGAGGCCGCTCTATTAGCTGACGAAATATTCGCTGCGGCAATCGTCACTGCAGTAGGCATATCCTGTAGCACTTCCAGAGCAAAACTTGGCCCAGAAAGAAGCGCCACTTCCCGTTCCTCTCCCAGTACTTCCCGCGCCACGCTGTGCATCAGCAAAAGCGTGCCCCGCTCAATACCTTTGGCGGCAATGACAATCAAATTACTGGAGTTTAAAAAGGGATTAAGCTGTGTCAGAACATCACGGACAGCTGAACTGGGAACGGCGACAACAGCAATCTCCGCGTCCTGGATAGCGATCGACAAATCCGCCGTCGCAGTAATACCGCTGTTAACTGTTATTCCCGGAAAATAAACTGAATTCTCGCGACAGTCCTGGATCTTGGCGGCAAGTTCCGGATTCCGGTCCCAGAGCCGGACCTCATTTCCGGCTCGTGCCAGTTGCTCAGCAAGAGCCGTGCCCCAACTTCCAGCACCAAGAACAGCCACTATTCCCATTACTCCGCACCCTCTGTGGATGCTCCATCATCAACAGCCAGCTCATCTGCGCCTTCAACATCAGCAATACGCGCGACCGCCGCAACTGTTTCACCTTCTTCCAGGTTAATCAGCCGCACACCTTGAGTATTCCGTCCGACAACTGAAACCGAAGAAACCGGTATGCGAATTACCTTCCCTGATGTGGTAATCAACATCACCTGATCACTGTCTTCAACCCATTTCGAGGCAACAACAGGACCATTGCGGTCACTGGTTTTAATATCGATAATTCCCTTACCTCCGCGCGACTGACGGCGATATTGCGATATTCTGGTGCGTTTTCCGTAACCGTTACTGCAAACGGTCAACAAGGTAACCTGCTCCTCGCTATCCTCAACCTGACTGCCGTCCTCCAATTCCTGGGGAACAGTAACAGCATCGACAACATTATCTTCATCTTCCAAACGAATTCCACGAACCCCACGAGTGACACGCCCCATAACGCGAGCATCATCTTCAAAAAAGCGAATCGAGAGGCCCGATTTGGTCGAAAGAATGCAGTCTTGCTTGCCATCAGTCAGTTTAACGCTTACCAGCTCATCTCCCTCGTCCAGCAGAGTAGCCTTGATACCGATACGGCGCACATTTGAAAGATCCATCAGATTAACGCGCTTCACCACGCCGGCCCGGGTTGTCATAAAAACAAAATTGTCTTCCTTGAATTCGCGCACGGGCAAAATTGCCGAAACTGTCTCGTTATCGTCGAGCTGAATCATATTAACCAGCGCCCGACCACGTGCAGTTCGACCGGCTTCAGGCAATGAGTAGACCTTAATCCAGTACATGCGGCCCAAAGAAGTAAAAACCAGCAGATATGAGTGGGTCGAGGCGATAAACATTTCAGAAATGAAATCATCATCTCCGCCATCACTCTCAAGTTTCTTTGTCCCCTGAACGCCTTTGCCACCGCGGTTTTGTGCCTTGTAAACCGAAGGCGAACAACGCTTGACGTAACCTCGATGACTTATGGTGACAACCATATCTTCTTCGGCAATCAAATCCTCGTCATCGATATCTTCGCCGCTCTCCTCAATTGAAGTACGACGCTTGTCGGTATACTTGCCGCGAATTTCCTCAAGCTCTTCATTGATCACCCGATCAACCTCCAGGCCGGAAGAAAGAATCTTTGTCAGTTCAGCAATCAACTCCTGCAAACTTTTGAACTCATCCTCAATCGCCTTTCGCTCGAGTCCGGTCAATCGCTTGAGCGGCATATCGAGAATATGCTGAGCCTGAATCTCGGAAAGTGAAAATCTCGCCTGTAATTTCTCCCGGGCAATCTGCGTCGACTCAGACTCACGAATCGTTGCAATAACGTCATCAATGTTATCGAGAGCAATCAGGTAACCTTCCAGAATATGAACCCTGGCTCTGGCCTTTTCCAGATCAAACCTGGTGCGACGAATAACCACCGTCCGACGATGCTCCAGAAAACACTCCAAAGCCGCTTTGAGGCTTAGAATGCGCGGACGTCCGTCGACGATTGCCCGCATTGTCACACCATAACTGCTTTGTAGAGGCGAGTGTTTGTAAAGCTGATTCAAAACGACATCAGGCACTGCATCGCGTTTTAATTCGATGACAATTCTCATGCCCCGGCGATCAGACTCATCACGCAACCGAGAAACTCCATCAACCCTCTTTTCATTGACCAGGTCTGCTATCTTCTCTACCAGCCGCGCCTTGTTCACCTGATAAGGAATCTCATCGACAACAATCATCTGCGCTTCGCGTTTACCGGTCTTCAGAGTCTCGAGGTGAGTGCGCGCCCGCAGTTTAAGAATTCCCTTGCCGGTCGAATAAATGCGAGGAATCTGCGAAGCTCCGTAAATAATCCCTGCTGTCGGGAAATCCGGACCTGGAATACAAGCCATCAATTCAGCTAATCCTGCTTCAGGATTCTTGATCAACAACTGCAGGGCGGAAATTACTTCACCCAGATTATGAGGAGGAATGGAAGACACCATCCCTACAGCAATACCTTCAGCTCCATTTACCAGCAGGTTTGGAATGCGCGAGGGCAGAACCTTGGGCTCCAGGGTCGTGTCGTCAAAGTTGGCCTGAAAATCAACTGTGTTCTTGTCGATATCCGACATGACAAAGTCCGTCAGCGCCTGCATCTTGCATTCCGTGTAACGGTAGGCTGCAGGAGAGTCGCCATCAACCGAACCGAAATTCCCCTGCCCCTCAATCAGTGGATAGCGCAGGTTCCAGTGCTGTGCCATTCGCACTAGCGCATGATAAACCGCCGAATCACCGTGCGGGTGATATTTCTTCAATACTTCACCGACAACCCCGGCACACTTGGAAAATTTCCGATTCGAAGTAAGTCCTTCGCGCAACATCGCATAAAGAATGCGTCGATGAACTGGCTTCATCCCGTCGCGCACGTCGGGCAAAGCACGACTGATGATAACGCTCATTGCGTAATCCATATAGGATCCACGCATTTCTTCTTCGATGGTGACAGGTATGATGTTGGCCGATTCCATAACTTCCGTATTCAGACTAGACGTCTACATTCTTAACTTTAAGAGCGTTCTCTTCGATAAATTCTCGTCGCGGTTCAACTGCATCACCCATCAGCAGGGTAAACAGGTTGTCAGCTTCTACAGCGTCATCAACCCGAACCTGCAACATACTGCGGTTTGCCGGATCAAGTGTTGTTTCCCACAACTGTTCGGGGTTCATTTCTCCGAGACCTTTAAAACGGGTAATCTGCAAACCATTCCGCCCCCGGTCCAGCACATTGTCGCGCAATTCCTTCAAACGGAGAACAGATGCAACTTCCTTTCCATCCTGGGCAACCAGAATGTAGGGCGGCTGTCCCAACGATTCAGACCGACTGACAATTGCCTTCAGCGAAGCAAAATCTTCGGAATGAAGGAACTCGAAATCAATATATGAGCAGCCTTTGATGTCAGAACCGGGGAGCGGGAAAATCTCCAGCGACATGGTGCCGTGCTCTGTGTCTTCCTTGGCTTCCGTATTCCAAATAATTTCTTCCTGCCCACGCTGCGCCAACCATTCCTTGACCCGGCTCAGGAGTGAATCAAGTTTTCCACTATCGCGGAGTGTTTCTTCAGTAAAATCCTCCTGCGCGGCAAACGCCATCGCCAAATCAGGATTTACTCCATGGCGCCCGATAACTTCCTTGAGCCCCTCCAGTTCGCCCAGCGTTCTTAGAAACTCTTCAAGTTCCTGTCTGCTGAATTCAATTTGTCCGTTATTTGCCGACAAGGTCAGACCGTCTGTGCCGAGGTGAATGATAAACGACTCAAAAGAACTGTCATCGTGCAGATAACTCTCCTTTTTCCCCTTCTTGATGCGGTAAAGCGGTGGCTGGGCAATATAAAGATATCCGCGCTCAATCAACTCAGGCATTTGACGGAAAAAGAATGTTAAAAGAAGAGTGCGGATATGACTGCCATCAACATCAGCATCGGTCATAATGACGACTTTGTGATAACGAAGCTTGCCGATATCAAAATCATCTACTCCAATGCCGCACCCAAGAGCTGTAATCAACACGCGGATTTCTTCAAATCCCAGCATCTTGTCAAAACGAGCTTTTTCAACGTTAAGAATCTTCCCTTTAAGCGGAAGAATTGCCTGGTTGGTTCGGTCCCGGCCCTGCTTGGCTGAACCACCGGCAGAATCACCCTCAACAATATAAATTTCACAAACCGCCGGATCTTCTATCTGACAGTCAGCAAGCTTTCCCGGTAAGGCGATACTGTCGAGAGCTCCCTTACGCCGCACAAGCTCACGCGCCCGTTTTGCCGCATCTCGTGCTCGTTGGGCTTCAAGCGATTTATTGACGATCGATCTTGAAATTGCCGGATTTTCCTCAAGGAAAGTCGATAAACGATCGCCAAGCAATTGCTCCACCAACCCTTTAACTTCAGAGTTTCCAAGTTTTGTCTTGGTCTGCCCTTCAAACTGCGGATTTGGAATCTTGACGCTGACAATCGCGGTCAAACCTTCGCGGATATCGTCCCCCTGAAGATTTTCTTTACCCTTTGCCAGAAGATTGTTGGATACGGCGTAGGAGTTTATCGCCCGCGTCATTGCCGCTTTAAATCCGGCAAGGTGCGTCCCACCTTCGTGGGTATTTATGTTGTTGGCGAAGGTATAAACGCTCTCTGTATAACCGTCGTTATATTGCATAGCCACTTCAAGTGCTATGCCATCCTTTTCCGCTGAAAAATAAATTGGCTCGGGGAAAATAGCGACTTTTGTTTTGTTTAAATGTTCAACAAAACTGCGAATACCGCCCTCGTAAAAAAACTCCTGCTCGCGGGCAACTCTTTCATCAATGAAACGAATTCTCACACCAGCATTTAGAAACGCCAGCTCGCGAAATCGTGAAGCAAGAATATCGTATTTGAATGTCTCGACTGTGGTGAAAATTTCTTTATCTGGAAGAAAAGTAACTCTGGTTCCGCTTTTGTCTGTGGTGCCAATTTTCTTAAGTGGATGAACCGCCGCGCCTCGTTTGTATTCCTGAAAAAACACTGAGCCCTGACGCTTGACCTCTATCGTCAAACGCTCGCTGAGAGCATTAACAACAGATACACCAACACCATGAAGACCACCGGAAACTTTGTAGGCCGTATTCTCAAACTTCCCGCCAGCATGAAGTTTTGTCAGAACAACTTCAACACCACTAATACCTTCTGTCGGATGCATATCCGTTGGAATACCGCGGCCGTTGTCTTCAACTGTGATTGAGCCATTTACGTGAATTGTCACTGCAATATTTGTGCAGTAACCAGCCATCGCTTCATCAATTGAGTTATCAACAACTTCAAAAACAAGGTGATGATAACCTCTTTCGACAGTATCACCGATATACATTCCCGGTCTTTTGCGCACAGCATCAAGACCTTCGAGAACCTTGATGTTTCCTACTCCGTAATCAGAGGGCAAATTTTCCTGCTCTAGCGGTGCTTCCATATACGTCCAGAATAAATACGTTACCCCCCCGTTCACCGGGGTGCTGATCAAAAATTATTGCCGATAGTAACCGACAAAGACAATCTGCGCTTTAAAGAACTTTCCATCAAAGCGCGGGCGCCCATTCTACTTACTTTAATCTAATCTGGCAATTAAAGAATCGTAATAAATACAAGGGGTTAGTTAATTAACATTAAACATTTTTATCTCTTTTGGACGGGCTTTTCACTGAACAAATACTCGCCCTCTTTCTACCCGATAAAACTTCATGTCATCGGTTTTATGCTCTTTGACCCAGGCACCTGAGGTTGTAGTGATAAATACCTGGTAATCCTTTCCCATCAGATATTCACACAAAGAACGTCGCCTTTTGTAATCGAGCTCAGAATCAACATCATCTAACAGTATTATTGGACTTGTGCCTGAAGAATTTTTCATAAATTCAGCCGCAGCCAACTTTAACCCCAAAGCAATACTCCTGGCCTGCCCCTGGGAAGCTGTGAGACGCGCCAAGTGCGCACCAACTTCCCCTTCAATCGTCAGCGATATTTCCAAATCATCGCGCTGAATACCTACATGGGACCAGCCAGAAACAAATCCCTTTTCAAGCGCCACGGCAAAAACACTTGCAACTTCATTTACAGATAAAGTCGCCCCATCTTTGACGAAATCACTGGAGTAACGCAAGGTTGCTGTCTCTCTTCTGCTGTCTCCGGAGAAATGATCTTGCAGTTCGCTCAATATCCCCTGTAAACAAGCAATAAACTCTTGTCGCTTTTTAACCAGGACAACCGCCTCAGCTGACATTATTTTCAGCCAGGGAGAAAGTTCTGCTTCTGCTTCCCGCCGCACTCTTTTTCGCTTTGCCACATCGGAAAAAATTGAATTGGCCGACGAAAGGCTGCGATGAAAACGAACCAGACTTTCAAAATAACCTCTATCTACCTGAGATATTATGCGATCAATAAATTGCCGCCTTGTCAGCGGTTGACCACGAACAATTTCCAAAGACGATGGTGTAAACTCAACAGCTGTCAGTTGTCCGAGAAAACTTCCCGCCTGACTCACCGGATTGCCGTTGACCATCAAAAAGCGACGAGAATCTTCAATCCTCAATTCTATCGACCTTTCCAACTCACCACTAACCACGGTTGCGGCAACTGAAGTAAGAACTGAAGCAGAACTATTGCGATAAGCCCAAGGAACAAAATCAAGAAGACGAGACTGACGGAAGGAACGAGGTTGGGTAAGAAGATAAATGCCTTCGACTATATTAGTCTTCCCCTGGCCATTATCCCCTTCAAAAACTGTCAATCTGCCAGGAGATGTAATTTTCTCCCCCAGCAAATTGCGAAAATTTAGAAATGATATTTCTTTAACAATCAATCTTACTCAAAGCGCATTGGCATAATGACACAACGATAAAAATCATCATCAACAGTTGAGAACAAAGCAGGCCCAACTTCTCCGCTCAGGGAAATATCAATCGCTTCGCTTTCACTGACAGACTGCATAAAGTCAATTAGATATTTTGCGCTAAAACCAATAGCAAGATCCTTTCCTGTTTTCTGAATATCGATCGTTTCAGTTGCTTCTCCGTATTCCGGACTGGAAGATGAAACTGTCAGGCTGGAATCTGAAACAACAAATTTCAAGGTTTTCGACTTATCGGTTGTCAGTAACGATACACGCTTAACAGCCGAATAAAAATCTGACCGGTTAACCTTAATTGAAGTTGTTTTCTCAGATGGAATAACTTTTGAATAATCAGGAAAACGTCCATCAACAAGTCGCACTCCAAGACTTACGGTACTTGAACGAAGTGCAAAATATCCCTCTGAAATACTCACGGCTATAGAGCCATCATTTCCTTCGAGCATTTTCTTGATTTCGTTAATACCTTTGCGTGGTACGATAACACCACGATCAAGATCCAATCCGTCAGCAGGACGATCGATAATCGCAATGCGATGACCATCAGTTGAAACAAACCGCAACGACTTTGCCCCTCCCGGGAATAACCCGTCGATTGTTTCAACATAAATGCCGCCAAGATTAAACTTGGTCTCATCAGATGAAATTGCATATCCGGTTTTGTCGATCATTTCGATAATTTTCAAAGCTTCGACAGAGGTCACTCCAGTAACCAAATCAACTCCTGGAACAGACGGAAATTCATCTGCAGATGTCCCATTGATTTTAAATCGCGAATGCCCGGCTTTAATTTCCAGCCGTTGTCCTTCACTACTGCGGATAGATACTTCGCCGTCAGAAAGTTCTTTTACAATTTCGTAAATAACTTTTGCACCAACAGTAATTGAACCTGGCTCATCAACAACTGCTTCTTCGGTAACCAATAAACCAAGTTCAAGATCTGTGGCTGAAATTGAAAGGGAACCGGACTCTGCTTTCAGTTTGACATTGGCGATAATCGGCATCGTGTTACGACGTTCAACGATAGAGCTGGCGAGATATAACATTCGGGAAAGTTTTTCTCTGGAGATTGAAAATTTCATTTTCACGAAGTCCGAATAACAAATTTAAATAAAATCTTTTTCTGACAAACCAACGTCAAACAAACAAGGCCAATGTCAAACAAGGAACGCTATCTGCTGGCAATTCTGACGAAATGCGTGTTACGCAACGAATTCCTTATGGATAAGAAGAGCGTATGCCGAGATAAACTCATTTCAAGCTTTTGCCCGAAAAGTGCTGTTCCGTAAACCCTAAAGAAATGAGTGAAAGCCACAAACAAAATCACATTTTATCTTTGTTCCTGTTAACTTTAATCTATAAGAATATTTAAGTTAGAAGTAGTTAATATAGTGTCTGATAACTCTGTGGATAATTACTTTAAGCCAAAAGAAATAAGTAAGTTAGCTAGTCTTCCGACCTGTTGGTACCATTGTGGATAACCTGTTGGTGGGCTGTTGAACAATGTGGAAACCGATGATTCGTGGATTACATGTTGTTTGCAGATGTTGGTAACTTGGGACTTTTCAACAGCTAATAAAGGATTACTCCACAGAGTTGTAAACAGCTTATCCACAGTTTATTTCGCTCGCCGATCCTTTTTTTTTCGGTTTGGAGAATTTTTTTTAGCGCGTTTCAAAAAATTTTTACTTATTGCTCAAGCTACTTTTGGTTTGTAATTTTATTCAAGCGGAACCGTGTTGTTTGTAATAACCTAAAATCTAATAGGTTTTAAGTTATACGCAAGTTTTATGTGGTGAATTTGGAACAAGTTTGGAGATACCGTGAAGGTATTCACCAGTATTTCACGAGCTAAAGCGAGTTCCGATGTAGCAAGTATTTAAATACTTAAGTGTCATTGAAGATCTGTGAATAACTCCCACAGGATTTTTTTGGAAAGGTATACCAGTAGTTTGATTGGTAATGACGTTCGACGTAATTTTCTGGCTAAAAAGCTGGCCCGCGCAATTCTTTTTCAAGAAGCTCAATTTCAGATTGAAAATCGCTATCAGAAGAAATCTTCTCTTCAATGGTGCGAAAAGCATGAATTACGGTGGAGTGGTCACGTCCCCCAAATATTGCCCCTATTTCAGGGTATGAACAGCCAGTCAGCTTTCGGCAGACATACATAGCAACGTGCCGGGCTCTGGCAATGTTATGGGTTCTTCTTTTACCTGTAATGTCGCTAACACTGACACAATAACGGCGTGAAACAATTTCTTGAATGTTGATTGGCGTTATATCCCTGTTTCTCTCCGGGAGAATAGCTTTCAGGGCTTCACGAGCCATATCAATATCGATAGGGTGGTTCTGCAAAGTGCTGAAGGCGTGGATGCGGTTAAGAGCGCCTTCAAGCTCACGGATATTTGTGTCAATTTTTTCGGATAGCAGGTGAACTACCTGCTCAGGCAGATGAATGCCTGATGAATCGGCTTTTTTTGTGAGAATCGCCACCCGGGTTTCAAAATCTGGCGTTTGCATATCAGCCGAGATTCCCGAACTGAACCTGGTTTTAAGTCTTTCTTCTATACCAACAAGTTCCTGGGGAACTTTGTCGGATGTGATGACAATTTGTTTTCGACGATTGTATAAATCGTTGAAGGTATGGAAAAACTCTTCCTGTGTTGTTTTTTTACCATTGAGAAACTGAATATCGTCAATGATAAGCATATCTATTGAGCGAAACTTTTCCTTGAATTTTGGCATTGAGCCATTTTGAATCGAGGAAATCATTTCATTGACGAACAGTTCCGAGGAGACCAGCAGAACGCTTTTACCTTTTCTCCTGACATGGTTGCCGATGGCATTAACCAGGTGAGTTTTTCCAAGCCCAACACCAGCGTAAATAAAAAGTGGGTTGTAAGAAGTGCCAGGATTGCGAGAAACCTGCATGGCGACAGCGCTGGCAAATTCATTACAGCCGCCAACTATGAAGTTGGCGAAATTGTAATTCGGGTTGAGGTTGGTTCCTTTTGCTGAATAGCGTTCCGATCGATCAACTTGCTGCCGACGAGAAGCAGTTGTTGCGGGGCTGCCATTTTTACGTTCAGAAAAAGACAATTTACCATTAACGTTATCAGCCCTGTTGTCCGCGCTATCTTTTTCACCGGACTCAACAGGAAGTGTGCTTTTCGGATTTTGTTTGTCCGGTGAGTATTTATCGGTTGTGAATGCAGAGTCTCTCGAGCCAACAGGGTTTTTTGAAGTCGTAGGCGAAGTAAAAATTCTATTGTTGTTCGTTGTTGAGCTACCCAAAGAAGCCGGGATTCTTTTTAATTCTCTCACAGAAAAAGAAATGGATGGGTTTTCGTTTCCCGTCACACTTTGAATGGTTGAGGAAATCAGCGGCCCGTAATGCCGTCGAATATGCTCACAGCAGAATTTGTTGGGGGCGTAAATTTTAAAATGGGTTTTTGTTGCAGAAATTTTATATTCTGCAGATTCAGGAGCATCGATTTTTTGATTTTCACCAAGTGAATTTTCACTTTCACTTGTCAGATGAGTGTGCTCTGAATTGAGTTCGGGGTGGAGGTCCGGATTCAGGTCGAAATGCAGTGGCTCAATCCATGCCGAAAATATCTGTGGGTCCAGACATGACTTGAGGAGTTCGACGCTTTTGCCCCAAATCGCTTCGGCATCATGACTCATACACAACCTCTATAATTACGTATCCGAATTACGTACCCGCTGAAGCTCGGGGTGCTACAAGGCAATAAGCTGTAATTCCGAATTGATAAACATAAATCCAGAAAATAACAGCTGTGCTTAAATAAACTATTTTAATGTAAACAAAGAACAAACTTAGTTTAAAAAGTCAGGCCAAAATATGACCGGGGATCTTATTTACATTCAGTGGCAAAAAAAGCAAATGCAAAGACATGAATCTCAGTCATATTGAAAAAAGTTTTTTTCTTGCTTCTACCGTTCTTTGCGGTCTGTTGTATCTCTTGGTTTTTCTTGCGGGCGGCGGATATATTTTACTGCAAACAGCTCAAGCTCAATCAAGGGGTGTTCTGGCAGTTGCGCTCTTCGGGGCAATTAACATTCGTTTTTGGGTGCTTTATGCTGACGGCATTTTGGGTCGTTCCGGTAAAGGAGGGAATATATTCTGGCTGATAGCTTTTAAATCAAGCGCTATTTTGCTAGTAGTCCTCATCCTGAAAGGGCAGGGGGACGTTGCTCTCATTTCGTTTATGGCAGCTTTTACCCTTTATCTTTTATTAGGAATCTGCATTTATTGCCTGCTGTATTTTCGTAAAGGCGACCTGAGTTAACAAGTTGAGCAGGGAACTGAAGGAATCGGGAAACAGTAAGGCAGAGAAACTTGCTTATATCGTCTGCCTTTATATCATCTGAAAAATTATTAAACCTGATATTTAGCGAAGGATTAGTGGTATGGCCGGGGGAGGTCACGGGGTAAATTTTATTGAGATTATAGCCGGTCAACCGTTTGAAACTACTATAACCGGTATAGTGGTAGGGGCGGGACTGGTTGGCCTTGGAACGGTCGCCAGAGCCAGGTTGTCGTCTGCCGGTCGGGCGACAGATCCAGAGGTGGGCCTAGGGTTGAGAAATGTTTTTGAGCTTGTAGCCGAATTCATTCTGATGCTTGGCGACAATGTCATGGGACGTGAAAATCGCAAGTATTTACCATTCATTGCCACAATTTTCTTTTATATCTTCGCCGCTAACCTTATTGGCCTTGTCCCGGGCTTTTCCATGCCGACTGACAGCGTCACCTTCAATGCCGGTATCGCTCTCGTCGTATTTGTTATGTATAACGTCTGGGGAGTAAAAGAAGTCGGCTTGCTCAACTACTTAAAGCATTTTTGTGGTCCGGTTATCTTTCTGGCGCCGCTGATGATTGTTATTGAGCTGATTGGTCATATCGCCAGACCACTTTCGCTCAGTTTGCGTCTGTTCGGAAACTTGCTGGGAGATCACCTGGTTGTCCAGGTCTTTACTGACCTCACAAAATTTGGCATACCGGTCATCTTCTACTTCATGGGCACTTTTGTGTGCTTCATGCAGGCGTTTGTTTTTTCTTTGCTGACAATGATTTACATACGCTTTGCTGTTACCCACGACGATTCTCACTAAAATTGTGTCGTCAAGATGTTTTAAACTAAACTTGGAGGAATTAATGAACGCTCTTAAAATTCTCGTTGCTGCTGCTATCGCTCTTCTTGCAGTTGTTGATCCGGCATTTGCCCAAGAAGGCGCCGCCCAGGCTACAGGTGGTCTCTTCAGTGACGGGTTTGCTGCTGGTCTGTGTATCGCGATCGCTTCTTTTGGTGGTGCTCTCGCGCAAAGCCGCGCTAGTTCTTCCGCTCTTGACGCTATCGGCCGTAACCCAGGTGCAGCTGGTCAGCTTTTCACACCGATGATTATCGGTCTGGTTCTGATTGAATCTCTTGTTATCTACGCGCTGGTTATCGCAGCCAAGCTCGCTGGCCTGTTCTAATCACATAAGATTAGACATGTTGGGGAAACGGCGGTAATCCCGAAAGGGGTTAACCGCCGTTTTATTTTTCTGCTTCTCCGTGGCAATGAAATACTCTTATGGAAAATAGCTATCAGCGTTCAATCGTTACTCTGACCACTGACTTCGGTGAAGCAGATTCTTTTGTCGCCCAGATGAAAGGGATTCTGCTCTCAGTTTCCCGAGGTCCGCTTGCTGTGGAAAGTCTCACCCAACAAATTTCACCGTTTAACACTGCAGGCGCTCGGCGTTTCCTGTCACAGGTTGCCCGTTTTTATCCGGATAGAACTATTCACCTTGCGGTCATTGATCCTGGTGTTGGAAGTAACAGAAGAGGATTAATTATCCGCGCCCGTCTCGATAATCCCCATACTGGTGCGGTCAGCGCCTATTTTGTTGGACCTGATAACGGAATTTTTTCTGATTTTTTAAACCCGGAGCAGCTCCAAGGTGTTTGGGAAATCGACATGGAGTCGAATGTGTTGGCTTGTTCCTGTTCAGGAAATGAACTTTGCCGTAGTTTTGACGGGCGCGAAGTTTTTGCTCCGGTCGCAGCGCATCTGGCAAGCGGAGTTTCTCCCGATATGTTGGGACGAAAAATTGCTGCTGAACAGTTGGTTTGTCTTCCTCAGATTGAGGAAGTCATTGTCGATTCAGTAATAGACGAAGTTGGATTATCCGCAGGTGTCATCACAGCCGGTGATTGTTATGGCAATATGGAAACAAATTATCTTGTTGCAAAAAATGGCCTGAAAAAAATCCAGGATGACTTCGTGCTGGAGACTCTCTCGGGGCAGCAGTTGTGTTATGCCGAATCTTTTTTTGCGGTACCCCCAGGCGATGCTGCCTATCATTTGGGCTGCAACGGTTACCTCGAGATTTTTGTTAACTGCGGCAACGCTCGGGAGCAGTTGAATATTAAAGTCGGTGATGAAATCAGGCTGCTCCGAAAATAGGGAGTGTTGAAAAGCACTCTCTCAAAAATAAAAAAATAGTTGTGTTGAAAAGCACTCCCTGAGTAAGAGGCTTGGATAAAATGTCCGCTAAAAAAAGTCAGCACATCTACGGTGTCGTCGCCGTGCTGCTTTCCGCTTTCATGTTTTACTTTTCTACTGTCTTTGTGAAATTTGCCCAGAGCACAGGCGAAATATCACCAGGATTTTTTCTTTTTGCCCGCTTTATTCTCGGGCTTGTCATGATTTCGGTCTTTATGTTTGTCCAACGTAAAAGACCAACCCCACGCAATTATTTCGCACTCACATGTCGAGCTTTGGCAAACGTTATCGCCTTTCATTTTTTTCTCAAGGCCGTTCAGGAAACCACAGTGGCACATGCCAATATTCTCAACATGACATATCCGATTTTTATGCCATTTCTCTCTTTCTTTTTTCTGCCCAAGCAAAGAGATTATTATTCCTACCTGCTTAGTTTTGTCGCTTTCATCGGCATTGTTCTGGTTCTCGATCCTAGTGCTGGCATTATAGATTCTTCCCACCTCTGGGGCCTTGGTTCAGGATTTATGGCATCTTTTGCCATGCTTTTTCTTACCATTGCCAGACGTGACAATGATACGGAAACTGTGTTGTTTGTCATGTTTTTAGTTGGTGCAATCAGCAGTGTGATTTTATTTTACGATCAATTTTTTATGCCGACGGTTGTGCAAGGGCAGTTTATTTTTTGGGCTTCTCTAACCGGAATTCTTGGGCAGTTTGCTGTGACCTATGGTTATCGTTTTGTGACCGCAGTTGAGGGCGGAGTGCTCGGTTCTTCGAGAATACTGATTGCCGCAATGCTCGGCCCGTTTATTACAGGCGAATCGGCACTTGGTCTGCTTGGCTGGTGTGGTGCGCTGGTGATTTTTACAGTTAATGTTCTTATTTCAAGAAGAAAGGAGGTCGAATGAGGAGTGTGATCGTCATACCGGCTCGGATTGGTTCGACGCGATTTCCGGAAAAGCCTTTTGCGATGATTGCCGGAAAGAGCATGTTGCAGCGAGTTTGGGAAATTGCTGCCGCAACGATTGCCGATCGGGTGATAATTGCCACTGACTCGGAGAAGATTCAGCAGCACGCTCAAAGTTTTGGTGCCGAATGTCTGATGACCAGTGTCGAGTGTCAGAGCGGAACTGACAGGGTGGCCGAAGTGGCACGGAGTTGTCATTTTACCGACGAGATCGTCATTAATCTGCAAGGAGATACACCACTAACACCGCCTTGGGTGATTGACTCCTTGATTAAGGAAATGTTCGCTTGCGCGGATATTGAACTTGCCACTCCGATGATTAAACTCGAGGGAGACAGGTTGATTGAAGTTGTCAGGAAGAAAACAGCGGGCAGCACCAGCGGCACTTTGGTTGTATTTGATAAGGACAAGAGGGCGCTTTATTTTTCCAAAGGCTTGATTCCTTTCTCCAGGAGTGGTGACACGTCCGTGCCGCGTTATCTGCATCTTGGAATTTATGCTTATCGTGTTGATGCATTGCAAAGACTCAACTCTTTACCCGTCTCTCGTCTTGAAAGTATCGAAAAACTTGAACAACTGCGGGCTTTGGAAAATGGCATGGGAATCCAGATGGTTGAAGTTGATTTGCTGGGGCGCACCCTTGTTTCGGTAGATTCTCCTGAAGATGCAGTTGATGCTGAAGCAGTGATTCAGCGGGAAGGCGAAGTTGTAGAAAGCAAAGTGCTATGATGACCGGGAATTTGCCCAAAATGAAAAAGCTTTTCCTTGTTCGCCATGGCAATACATTTTCCGCCGGTGAAACACCGCTTTATGTTGGAGCGCGAAGTGATTTGCCGCTGACCGAAGAAGGGCACAAGCAAGGTCAAAGAGTGGGCGAGGTGCTGAGCAGAGAGAAATTTTCTGGCACTGAAATTTACTCCGGTCCGCTTAAAAGACAGTTGGAAACAGCGGCGGAGATTAACAAACAATTTGCTGGAGCTTTGGAAATTGTTACCGCTTCCGAGCTTGTTGAAATTGATTACGGCCTTTGGGAAGGCTTGAGTGAGGAAGAGATTAAGAGCTCTTGGGCCACTGAATACGAACAGTGGACGAAAAAGTCTCTTTGGCCAGCTAAAATTTTCGCCACACTAGAACCTGAGCAGCAGATGCGTATCCAGAGTTTTCTTGCCCGGATAGCAGTTGAAACGACCGACGCTATAGTTGTGACCAGTAACGGTGTGCTTCGCATAATCTACTCCATGCTGTCTCCGAACTGGAACGAACTGCAAAGCAGGGGAGAGACCAGCAAAGCCAAGGTTCGAACAGGAGCATATTGTCTGTTGGAATACGATGGTAAGAAGTGGATGATCAGAAGCTGGAACGAGCGACCTTGAGGTTGTTGGCAACGCCCGTTGTTTTTGAAATTTTCAGCATCTTAAAGCTTTTGTTAACTGCGACATTTTGTCGCATTGAATGTTTTATTTATCGGCATACTATAAGAGCTCTAAATGGGAGTGTTGCGAAATTAGCATTTCGCCAGGATTGACTTCCGTCAATCCACTTTTCCGTATCGGAGATACGAAAAGTCTTCCCTCTATGAGTTTTTCCTTTGTAGGGCCAAAATGGCCCTACATTTACTGCGCTTGATATTCTTTTTAGCGCGCAGGCACCCAGCTTGCGCTGTCTGCTATTAAGGGCGTGTTTTTCAACACACCCTTAATTTCAAATTTAGGACGCTGTCATGATTAAGCCAATTATTAAGTATTCTGCATTATTGTTTTCCGCTTCGGCTGCTCTGCTCGCCGGATGTGGCGGTGACGGTAGTGATTCTGTTCCCTCCCAGATAGCATTTTCCGCTCGGGTAAATGGTGAAGATGCTCGCTGTGGAGTGCGTTATACGAATGTGGGGCAGAATGGTTCGTCGATGGAGCTGATGGACTTTCGTCTTTATGTATCGAATCTCGTTCTTATCAGAGGTGATGGTAGTGAAGTGCCAGTAGCGCTTGTCGAAGATGGATTGTGGCAGTTTGACAATCTGGCAATGCTCGATTTTGAAGATGCCACCGGCGCTTGTGCCGAGCTTGGAACGCCGCAAACCAATCGGGTTATAAATTTTACGGTGCCAGAAGGAGATTATGTAGCGGCCCGATTTACCCTTGGTGTTCCCTTTGAGCATAATCACGGAAATTCTTCGACTGCGCCATCACCGCTTAATCTTGGTGCTATGCAATGGAACTGGCAGGCAGGTTACAAGTTTGCCCGCATTGACATCATGAACGACAATCCTGCGCCGAACAACAGGTGGTTTTTTCACCTCGGCAGCACTGGTTGTCAGTCTGAGTCAAATGTCACTGCCCCAACAACACAGTGCTCTCGGCCCAACAGTGTAAATGTTCTTCTTGAGGATTTTACACCAGGCAGCAATCAGGTGGTTATCGATGTCGGCCAATTTTTGAGCAACGTTGATATTGATTTCAACACACCGGACACCCTTCCGGGATGCATGTCTGTGCCAACAGATCCAGAGTGTGGAGGGGTTTTTGAAGCCTTGGGACTGTCGCTTCAGACCGGATCGACTGCCAGTGATTGCAGCAATTGCCAGCAGCTTTTTCACGTTGAATAAAGATTTAGATGATTGAGCAAATGATGGATCGATCGTCAAAGAGTAAACCTTCCTGGGGCGAGTCCGGCATTTGCGGGCTCGTCCTTTTTCGCTCTACCAGGATGCTGGTTTGCTGTGCGTTTGTGTATTTATTGATAGGCTGTGGCAGTGATAACACTCAAGGCCTTACCGAGGTACAACTGGTAACCCGTGGCGAATATACCTGGCAGCTACCAGCGGGTTTTCCGGTGCCGACAGTTCAGTCAGATAATCCGATGTCTGAGGCCAAGGTCGAGCTGGGACGTCACCTTTTTTACGACACGCATCTCTCCGGAAATGGCACAATGTCTTGCTCGTCTTGTCACTTGCAGGAGCTGGCTTTTACTGATGGGCGAAACGTAGCTATTGGATCGACTGGCGAACATCATCCGCGAAACGCTCCGGGGTTAACGAATACTGCATTTAATGCCAGCCTTAACTGGGCTAATCCGGCGACGGTGACGCTCGAGCAACAGGCCCCTGTGCCGATGTTTGGCGAATTTCCGGTAGAATTAGGTCTCTCAGGAAAGGAGGAAGAGGTCTTGTCACGCTTTAAGCAGAGTGACTTGTATCAGAACCTTTTTAAAGAGGCTTTTTCTGGGGATGCCGAGGAGATTAACTTTGGTAATATTGTCAAGGCCCTGACAAGCTTCGAGAGAACTCTGATTTCCGGTAACTCGCCATTTGACCGGCTGACCTACAGGCAGGATAGTTCCGCACTTTCGACTTCGGCGAAGCGAGGGATGGATTTGTTCTTCTCGGAAAAGCTCGAATGTTTTCATTGCCACGGTGGATTTAATTTTACCCTCTCCAGCACTCATGAAAGCAGTAGTTTTGTTGAGAAACCATTTCACAACAACGGGCTATATAATATTGGCGGAACAGGTGCCTACCCTCCGGGGAACCAAGGGCTTTTTGAGTTTACCGGTAATCTCGAAGACAGAGGCAAATTTCGCGCGCCTACTCTGCGAAACGTGGAGTTTACGGCACCATATATGCACGATGGCAGTGTCGCGACCCTGGAAGAGGTTGTCCGTAACTATGCTCGTGGTGGACGAAAAATATCTTCCGGCCCATTTGCTGGTGACGGAAAAGATAATCCTTACAAAAGCGGTTTTATCAGCGGCTTCTCGATCAGCGATGAGGAAGTAGCTGACTTGGTAAACTTTCTGAAAAGCTTAAGTGATAGTTCTTTCTTAACCGATCCGAGATTTGCCAATCCCTTTGAGTCTGGCGCCGATTAGCTGGGGATGATGGAAAGAGGGGGCCGGGAGCTGACCGCTCCCGATAGCTGTCTCTACTCCAGTTCTGCCAGATAACGCTCACATTCAATGGCCGCCATACAACCGCTACCAGCAGCGGTAATTGCCTGCCGAAATACGTGGTCCTGCACATCGCCTGCGGCAAAGACACCGGGGATGCTGGTTGCGGTGCTGTCTGGTTTGGTGATGATATAACCTTCTTTGTCGAGTTCCAGTTGGCCAGTGAATAGCTCCGATGTTGGAATATGGCCGATAGCATAAAAAATGGCGGCACATTCAATCGTGCTTTTTTCACCGGTGACAGTGTCCTCAAGAACGGCGCCGCTGATGCCGCGTGGCTTTTCACCGAGGAGTTCGATAGGCTTTTTGTTCCAGACCACTTCGACGCCGGGGTGGTTCTGTACTCTGTCGGCCATGATTTTTGAAGCGCGAAGCTCATCACGACGGTGAATCAACCGCACTCTTTTACCGAATTTTGCCAGGAACATTGCTTCTTCGCAGGCTGAATCTCCACCGCCAACAACTACGATCTCCTCGTCGCGGAAAAAAGCACCGTCGCAAGTGGCGCAGGTGGAGAGACCGAAACCAAGCAGTTCGTCTTCCCGGGCCAGGCCGAGTTTGCGTGGAATAGCGCCAGTGGCGATTACGATGGTTTTTGCCAGGAGGAGTTCGTCGTCGACCCAGACCTTGAACGGGCTTTGACCGAGATCAACTTTGGTTGCAACCTTGTTGATCATCTGTGTGCCAAAACGCTCGCATTGTTTGCGCATTTCGGCCATAAGTGCCGGTCCCATAATTCCATCAGGGAACCCGGGGAAGTTTTCAACTTCAGTTGTTGTCGTCAGTTGGCCACCGGTAAGTGGTCCACCGATCAGGACTGGTTTAAGATTGGCTCTAGCTGAATATATAGCAGCGGTGTAGCCAGCTGCTCCAGAGCCAAGAATAATTACGTCATTAATGCTTTCAGTCATTGAGCGAACTCCCTTTCCATAGTAATTCAACATTGTATAGTCCAGAAAAATTGAAAGGGCAAAAAGTCTTTCGAGTGGAAAAACCTGCCAGATTGCCGACGAGTCACAGCTAAAGTTTATGCAAAGTTTTAATGGAAGATAACTTACAAGTTTTTACCGTTGTTTCGCCTGGAAGAGCTGATGATATTGTTGCTCAGGCTTTTGGCGTGTCCAAAAATTCTGCTCGTCGCCTGTTGGAGACCAGACAGGTTTTTAGTCGCGGACAGTCGCTTCGCGCAGGATTGTATCTGGACCCTGGTGAAGTATTGTTTTTTCAGAAGGCAAAGCGTCGTCTGTGTCGGGAAGATGAAAATCCCTGTGCCTTGATATATCAGGATGAGCAGATAATAGCGGTGGCCAAACCCCCGGCAATGCATTCAGTCCGCCATAGTGAAGATGAAGAGTTATGTGTTAGCGATGCACTGCGGCTATACGACAGTGAGATTGCCGGAGCATCGCCCGACGATCGCGAGTCAGGATTATTACAGCGACTCGATTACCACACCTCTGGCGTGATGGTAGCAGCAAGAAACCGTGAATCGTGGACTGTGATGAGGGAAATTTTTCAAGGCGAGTGCATTCGCAAGGAGTATTTGGCTCTCGTTGATGGACATTTGCCTGAGGATAACCTTGTTGTTGATGCTCCATTGCGATTGAGACGAAATGACAATAAGGTAACCGTTTGTTGCGCGGACGATGATATTTGTGCCGGCAGCGCGGAGAGAGTGTTCTCCGCAAGGTCGACAATAACTTGTATTCAGCGGTCGACCATATCGGGCCAGAATTCCTCGCTTGTGCGTGTAAGTGGCACCAGTCTCCGTCGGCATCAGGTACGGGCTCACTTGTCCCATATCGGGCATGCACTGATTGGAGATACACTTTATTGCTCCACAAGGAGCCTTACAGAATGTGCCGGCAGCTTTCTTAAACGAGCCGGGTTTTTGCTTCATGCGGCAGAAGTGTCTTTTGATAATCCCTTTACTGGCGAACACCAGAAGATTGAAGCCGCTTCTGAGGAGATTCGTTACATACAGAATCTATTACAGTAGTAGTTCGATGACTTGCCCGACAAATAAGACTTGTTCCAGGTGCGGAGTAGGATTTGCCTGTGGTGCGAATACGGGAAGCTGCTGGTGTGCCACTCTGCCGCAGATAATGCCGCTAAAATCTGACGGGGACTGTCTATGCCGTAGTTGTCTGACAAGAGCGATTGCCGCTTCATTAACTGAATATCTTGCCAGAGCTTCTCATTCTGAAGCTCTGGTCCTTGCTGCCAGACATAGTTTGGATCCGGTAGTGGAAGGGATTGATTATATTGTCGACGATCAAGGGCGAATGGTCTTTACGGCCTGGCATCATTTGAAGCGCGGTGGATGCTGCAAAAGTGGATGCAAGAATTGCCCGTATTGAGTGTGCGGTGTTTGCGACGAGGTGCCGGGCATTCCAGTGGCGATAGTTTCTATTACTACAGCCATTAGCCTGCGAAATTAAGTGCATTTTCCGGGCTAGTGATACATCTGTCCACCTGACTTGCCCTGCCGCATGCCTGAGGTGGCGATTTCCAATTCAAGGACGAACAGTTTTCTGTTTTGCTCAAGAGCGCTGCGCAGTTCGGAGATTTTGCTGTCATACTCGTCAACCCCCCATTGTGGGGTCGATTTGCCTTGTTGCTTGCGCATTGTCTGGAAACGCTGCAGAGATTCTTCCGCGTCAAAGAGGGATAATTGCTTGTCTGAACGCTCAATCAGCAGGCGTTCAAGGGTGGCGAGGTTTTCAATGTGCAGATCCATCATGTCAGAAATGACGACCATACGGTTTAAAAGATTATGATGATGGTTGCGGATGGCAGCGATAATTTCGCGCCCCCCCTTATGATCGAGGATAAAACTGACCTCAAGCAGCGCCAAAGAGGACAAAGGGTCTTTGCTTTCCAGTAATTCGTCAATGCGCAGGATTTGAGCGTGTAGCCGTTTATATCGGGACAGGTTCAAACCGGTGTTAATTAATGTTATTGCCGACAGGACGAAAGAGCGTAAAAGGGAACCAATCAGACCCAGAGCCACCAGGGCCAACGCAATTGAGATAATTACTTCAAAAAACATAATGCCTCATCAGTGTTAACGAATCTTCCCCGGTCTGTATAGCACCTCCCGTACGAAGGCTTCCAGGATTAGGAGTAATATCGCTGCGATCGCAAAATATCCGGCAAGCCATGTGGTATTCGACAATTTACTTACTTTGCCTTTAAATTCCTGGCCCGGATATGTGATTCGGCCACCGGAAAGTCTGGCAATTTCGGCAAGTAAAGCCTGATTTATTCCCCGACCAGTAGTTTCTCCCAGTTGTTCTGCTGAAACACTGACACCCAATTGGGGCAGCTTCGCTGAATTATATGAAGCGTTGATACGGTAGTCGCCAGGAATAATATCTTCCAGTGTCGCCTGAAAAACGCCAGGAGTATTCTGTTCGAAGCGCAGATTTTTTTTCAGTTCGGCCGGACCATCAATTAGCGCACTGAAAGTTGTAGACGATGAGCCACTGCGCAAGGACTCGTCATAGACGATTATTTCGAGGAACAGATTCTTGCCACTGACCTTGCTGTTAAAGTCAAAATCGAAATTGCCGTTACCACTGTTGGAAATTGACTTCATCGATTTCATGATTTCGTACCAGAACTGCCCAAGCTGGTTCCACTTGATCCATCGCTGGGACCAGCGAGCCTTGATATCGCTGGTAAAAACAACGACATTCCCCGCCTTATATTTCCAGGAGGCAAGTAACGGAAAAGCCTTACCGTTGCTGTCTACGGCCAGCTCGAGCTGGGCACTTTGTTTGGCCTGTGTTTCAACAAATCCCAGCAGTTCAGGATATGTGGCAACCTTGGTGCTTTTGCCGAAGTCCGCTCCGCGGAAGACCTTGATGTGACCGCTTTCGTTCAAGGTTTTTTCACCGGTCGATACCTTGATATCCTGGAGAAAAATTCGCGGCAGCATTGTTGGTTCCAACGTGTGATAAAATGCGCCACGACCATTTTCTGAAATGATTTTCATAAAAGGCACATCAGCTTCGGCGCCAAGAGCAACCGCCGAAAGGGTAATGCCGGAACGTCGTAATGTTTCCACTTCGTCAAGGTAGACTCTTCCGGCGTTAGGGACTTTGCCATCGCTTAACACAATGATGTGTTTGCGTCCGGCATCTGCCGCTTGGAGAAAATTTCTTGCCTGTTGCAGTGCTGGAAGAAGGTTGGTTCCACCAGCGGCAGTAAGATTTCTCAGTCGTCTTTCGGCGATTGGTCGAATATTGGCAATGGTGTCGAGTTTTATGACGACAAATGGCGCTGTATCAAAGCCAATCACACTTATCATGTCATCATTTTTAAGGGCATCAATTGATTCCAGCGCTGCGCGTTTGGCCGAATCGATCTGTCTTTGGTGCAGCATGCTGCGACTTTTATCGAGAACAAGAACCACGGCATTATTCAATCGTTTTTTTGCAGTTTGCGGGGGAACAAAGGTAACTGGTGAAATATCTTCGAGCTGAGTTCCTTTATAACCACCAAGTCCAAAAGCTCTTTCCCCACCGGTCAGCAAAAGATTGCCGCCGCCAGCAACGTAAGTTTTAAGTTTGTCGAGCATTCCCGCAGGCAGCTGTTTACTGCTGGCGTTGTTTAATACGACATAAGGGAATTTCTCGAGAGCATCCTTAAAATTCTGTAGCTCCGGGCCGGTAACAACTTCGAGGGTGTAGCCAAGCTGAGAAAAAAGTTGGGTCACGACCCGATTGTCATTCGCTTCCCCGCTCAGTATCAGAATTTTGTCTGGTTCCTTTACCGTAATCCACTGATGTCTCTCTGTTGCCTCACCATTTTCGTCCTTAAGTCTGGCGGTTAGTTTGTGCAAACCGCCCACCAATTTTCCACTTGGTAAGGTAAGAAGCTTTTCACTATCGGGAACGAGCACTACATTCATCTGGTTTAACAACTTCTCGTCAAGAAGCAGGCTGAATGATGCCGAGTGCTGTTCATCGTGGTTACTGAAGAGCGAGACGTTTATATCGGTTGATTTTTCCTGTTCCAGGACAAGTGGAGCCTCCAATCGGGTAATGCGCATTTCCTTTTTTGCGAAGACATCAGCGGGAAGTGCCATTGGGCTGATTGCAATATCCTGTCTTCCGGCGATTCTTGCTGCCTGTAGGGCATTGCCCTGATTTTCCTGGCCATCGCTTAGAACAACTATGGCTCTCCCAGTTGATGCCGCCAGAGATTCGACAATTCCTGCTTCAAGATTGGTGGCGCCTGTATTGACACGGTCTCGCGAGGCCGAGAGGAAGTTGACGATTGAGTCACTGGAGGTGCTTTTGGAGAGCCTTAGTGTTTCGTGGTTCACATCAGCGGCAAAGGCTCGCAGTTCACTGCCGTTACGCAGCAGGTCGGGAGTTTTAAGGATAGCGGAAGCATAACTGTCGAGAGCGTTGTCGGTAATGCTTTTCGAGACATCGGCAATGACAAGCGAGTGTTGTTCCTGTTTCTGCTCTTTTGATACTGGTTCGGCCAGGGCAATAATCAACAGCGAAATTGAGAGCAGGCGAAGCAGCAATGAAGAAAGGTTTCCCTTGCCACCGCGTAGATGCAAGAGGGCCAGAACAATAATTGATGGCGCCAGAATAAAAGCAGTTGGGCGGAGAAAATCGATTATCATTTGCCTCCTGCCATGCCGCCAAGCCGTGGTCGTACCGTGTGCTCAAGGAAAAGAACGGCCAGTGCGAGAAAAATAATAGGAGGCCATCTGTTATCTTTTTCCTCCTTCTTCGCCTCAGGGGCTAGGTCCGCACTGTCGGAAGCGATAACGCCAAGCCGATGATTCTCCCAGGTTCGACTTTCTTCTTCGGCGAGGATGTTGACAACCAGTGGTGAGCCATCAATCTGGTAGATTCCCGGAGTGCTCAGAGACACGCGGGTGCTGTCTGGAAATGTCCTTCGGCTGCTATCCGGGTAAATGAGACTTTTTCCAGTTTTTACCAGCAAAGTATCTTCTGCGGCCAGCGAGGCGGTAAGTTTGTTTTTCTGGGATAGCCAGCGGATTGTATTGAGCGTGAGGATTGAGCTAAGCGGAGATTTTTTCCCTTCAAACGGTAATATCTCAAATCCAGCTGCGGCCAGTCTGATCCCTTCGATTTCACTTGCCAGAAAAAGCGGCCCTTCACTGCAGCGGACAATTGAAGTTGCCCAGGGTAAGTCGGCTAGCACCTCGGCACTTGGCAGAGTCATCAGTTGCAGTCGCAAATAACTGACAATCGGGTGGGCGTCTGTCCAGGAAGATATTGAAGTTTCACCAAGAAGTTTTTTTACCGGAAAAAGCGTACCATCAACCGGAGGCAGGATAAAGAGAGAAGATTTTTTTGGTGCATAACGCGGCGCCCACTTGTAAAAAATTGCTGCATCAAAAACTGCTATTTGCTCGGCAGTCATAAGACTGTATTCATCCGGCGTAATGTTTTTGACATTTGTGCCAGGTATACGTTCGAGGCCGTGGTTTGTCGTTGATGCTGATATGAATAATATTTTTAAAGCATCTCCAGAGACTGCGGTGATAAAACTGTTATCTGCAGAAATTGAATCACCGCCATCGTCGGTAGAAAGTTGCACACGGAGATAATCAGAGAGATTTTCTTGTTTGACCTTGAATTGTGCGGTGGTTGTTTGCGATGTGATGAGCTCCAGATCGGTATTATCGAGGGCAATTTCACCGGTATAACCTGAATTTTCGCGACCTGCAGAGAAAGTATAAAGCTGAAGACGGGCGTTAATCTTTTCGGCTCCTCCCGCAACAACTTCAACTTTTACAGTTCTTGAATTATCAGGTTCGGGTGAATCTACGGTCATATCAACAATCGCCACGTTTGCCAGCGGATTGCCGACCTTTTGAATTGTCAGGTTTGCCGGTGCTGGAGTAGCTGTATCCAATTCACGATCGGTGAATAACACAATTTTTTCACCCCTGGCGGCCTTGTCGGCCAAGACAGTGATGTCACCGCTGAGGTTGTCTGCCGAGAGAGTTGGAGAGATAGATTTTAGTAGAAGTTTTGCTTCCTCAATGGTCACGGCAGCGGAAGAAACCGGCTTTAAGACGGGCGAGGTTGTGTAGACGCTGATTTTTCCGTCAAATGAGCCGATTACGGTATTGGCCGCGGTGATGGCTTCGTCCAGGCGCGAAATAGATGAGGATATTGCTGACGATGCGGCAATGGGCAAAGTGGCGGCTGCCACCATGCTCATGGAGTTGTCGATTACGATATTTAATTTTTCGCTGTGATTATTTTGTTGTGGCAGAGTTGCTGCCAGAACCAGCAAAAGGAGCGCAAGGAGCTCAAGGTAGAAACGAAGAGGCAGCTTGATACGGGCTCTTTTTAGTGATGCCTGAGGGATTTGTTTCAGCAGGTAGAGCGTGGAGACGGTAAATTGTTTTTCCGTTCGTCGCTTCATATAGGCGAGGACCAACAGCGGCACGGCCAGCACTGACAGGATTGCCACAGGAGCCGCGAGGAAAAAGGAACCAAAGATGTTCATGAGAGCAGCCCCAGTTCCGGTAGACGACTTAGAACAAGTTCATCCACCATTTCGGCTGTTGAGACAAGGACATGACGGATCCCGTTTCTGGCCGAGTAGTCCTCAAGGCTTTTTACGTGCTGACTAAGCAGTGAGGCATAGGTGCGGCGAGTAGTCTCATCACAGGTAAACATCATTTTTTCACCGCTTTCTGAATCGGAGATCCATGATGACTCAGGTAAGCCATTAAGCGAGATATCTTCCGGACTGAGTATCTGGAATAAAGTTACATCAAAGTTTCGCGAGTTCAGGATATTTACCGCTCGTGTTGCATCAGCGGTGTCATAGAGAAAATCTGATAATAGGAAACACTTTCCAGGTGTTTTTAACTGTGAAGCAGCAAGGAGTATATCGCGTTTCATGTCCACTTGCCGAGACTGGCCCGAATTTTCCAGTGTGCGGGCTATCTGCGAGAGGGAACGGGCCCCACTGAATTTGTGGACCGTGCCGCTGCCCAGCAGCATAAAGGAAACAGTGTCGCCATCGCTCAAGGCGGCGTATCCGAGCGCCAGTGCCAGTTGTTTGGCAAAATGAAGCTTATCGGGAGTGCTGAGAGCCGGCGAAGCCATCGAATGTGAACAGTCAATGATGAACATTACATTGAGGTCCTGCTCTTCCTGAAACTCACGCACGTAGAGTCGGTCAGAGCGGCCATAGATTCTCCAGTCGATATGACGGAAATCGTCGCCCGGACTATAAAGGCGGTAGCCGGAGAACTCCAGACCATGGCCTTTTTTATGCGAAAGATGAGCGCCTTGGCGTGAGCCAAGAAATGTTCTCCGTGTTTCAATCTTCAGTTGCTGAAGACTGCGGTAGAAAGCCGGAGAAAAAATATCAAGCAGGTGGCGCTCAGCTTTTTCTGATGACATCGTCGATAATTTTGTCTGCGGTTATCCCGTCAGCCTCAGCCTGATAGTTCAGAATAAGTCTGTGTCTAAGTGCTGGTTTAAGCGCCTGGCGAATATCCTCGTATGAAAGGTTCAGCCGTCTTTCAAGCAAAGCGAAAACTTTTGCCGCCATCATCACAGCCTGTGCGCCACGAGGTCCGGGACCAAAACGCACATAGTCAGATACCAGCCGAGATGAATGTGAGCTACCCGGAGTGAGGGCAAATATTACGCCGACCAGCAGGTCTTCGAGAGGTGGGGCAATTAACACTTGTCTGACGAGCTCGCGAAACTGGATGACAGCACCAGCGCAGTGCTCAGGGGGCAGAACTGGTTGCAGGTCGTAGCGCACCGAGCCGGTGGTGCGGGCGAGAATTTCTTTTAATTCTGATTGCGAAGGTGACGGCACAAGTACTTTAAAAAGGAAGCGGTCAAGCTGTGCCTCCGGTAACGGGTAGGTGCCTTCAAGTTCGACAGGGTTTTGCGTGGCAAGGACAAAATACGGGCTAGGCAGACGGTAGGTGTTGCCGAGGACGCTGACCTGTTTTTCTTCCATTGCTTCAAGCAGGGCAGACTGCGTTTTGGGTCCGGCCCGGTTAATTTCATCGGCAAGCACGATGTTGGCAAAAACAGGCCCGGGTTTGAATTCAAAACTTCGGTTGCCACTGGCATTTTCTGTTAATACCTGCGTGCCAGTGATATCGCTGGGCATCAGGTCCGAAGTGAACTGGATTCTCTGAAAGGAAACGCCCATTGTTGTGGCGATTGATTTAACAAGCAGAGTTTTGCCCAGTCCAGGGGCACCTTCGAGCAGAATGTGCCCACCACCCATGATAGCGGCGAGGGAAAGGCGAACAACGTCTTTCATGCCGACTATAGCTTTGCCAAGCTCTCCTTCCAAAGCAGAGAAATATCGGACAAAAGCTTCAACATTTCCGTCGATGTTTGTTTGGTTTGTGCTCACAGTGACATTCCTTTTTTGACACGGTACAATTTTTTATTCAGTTACTTGATGATATCGAGATACTCAACAGGAATTGGTTGTTCTTTACCTTTGGCGTTAATTTCCGGTTTTTTAAAGGCCGCATCACCTAACGCGGTTTTTGCTGTGGCCTTGCCTTTGTGTTCATAACGTTGGGCAAGTTCTTTTCCTTTGTTCTGAGCAGTTAACTTTTCTTTTTCCTGCGGGACTTCAACCTCGACTTTCTTTTCACCTTCGGGCCTCCAGATACCATCGTTGCCTCCAGCAAAGGGTCCGGGGCTTTCAGCGTTTTCGCTGGCTTTCGGAATTCTGCTCGTTTCCCGGCTACTCATGTTCTTTCCGGAAGTGGTGGAGGGATTTCCTTCTTCTTTTTCTCCTTGCTCGGCTTGTCCATCTTTTTCCTTGGCGTCTTTCCCGGTTTTCCCTTCCTTCGCTGAAGGAGATTTTTCCTGATTTTGTTTCTCCCCAGGTTTTTTACCAGAACCATTTTTGTCTTTGTTATCGGCGGCTTTCTGCTGGCCTTTTTCCTGTCCTTGGGAGTCGTTACTTTGCTGTTCTGCCTTTTGGCCCTGACTGTCTCCCTTGCCGTTGCCTTTACCGCCGGAATTTTCGCCCGAGTTATTTTCCTCGTTTGCCTTTTCTTCTTTAACTTTGTCGAGCGCTTTTTGTGCGGCGTTCAGAGCGGAACTTTTGCTGTCTCCGGATTTACCGCCCTTTGCCCCGGTGGCGTTACTTTTTGATTCGGAGTCAGCGTTGTTTTTTTGTTGGCTCGCACTTCCTTCTGCGCTGCCTTGATTTGCGGCACTTCCTTGATCTGCACTGCCGGCTTGTCCTGACTTGCCTTGAGTATCTCCGGATTGAGGATTTTCTCCCTGCTGTCCTTGGCCATCGCCGTTTCCGGTGCCGGATTGTCCCTGGTTGCCTTTTTCCCCGCTTTGTTTGTCGGATGAAGATTGCTGACCTTCCTGCTTATCGTCCTTTTGCCCTTGCTCACCGCCAGCCGACTGTTCGGATGAGCCATCGGATGACTTTTTTTCGCTGCCAGATGTTTCTTTTTTTGCCCCGGAGTCCGACTTGTTATCGCCCTGTTGCTCACCAGCAGAATTGGATTGATTCTTGTCTCCGGAGCCTTTTTGTCCGTCGTTGCTTTGTTTCTCGGAAGACGATTGCTGTTCAGCGGATTTGGGCTGGTCTGGAGCTTTCTGTTCTTCGGGTGTTTGCTGATCTTCTGACTTCTTATCTTCCGGGGTCTCGGGTTTTTTTTCTTCGGGTTGCTTGGTTTCACTTGCCGGAGGTTCGATGGCTTCTTCCTCGTTCATTTTTTCTGGAGCTAGCTCGTCAATTTGCTGTTGTTGATTTTCTATTTCGGTTATCGCCGCTTCAACTTCAGTGAGTGATTCAGTCAGTTCAATTTCAGTCTCTTCGCTCGACAGGCCATTATTTTCTATGGCTGCAGCGAGACTTTCGAGGTTTGCGGCAACTTCCGCAGGCAGGGCGTCATATTGTTGGCTTACTTCTCGTAGCGACTCGGCAACTTCCTGTGCTCGGATTTGGCTTTCTGCTGCCGGGACTTCGGAAGCGGCTCTGGGCCAAAGGAAAAACAGGGCTGGTAGAGATAGTAGTATCAGGGCCAGGAAAGAGAGGTTATTTTTATCCCAATTAAAAGCGACTGGGCTGGTTTCCCGGTTTTCCGCAAGGGTTGTCCGTACCTGTTGTTCTATATAGGCTACGGCGCTTTCATCGGGATTCGTCCCGGCGGTTTCTCCCGGGTCCTTTTTTGTCGAGAGAAATGTTGCCAGAGTCAGGAAGCGTTCTTTTGTCTTGTAGTGAGAGTCGAGTATTCCTGCGGCATATCTGTCGTCAATCGTGATGAGCCAGGGTCTGAGAACGGTGAAGCAGCCGGCGAGGAAGTGGAGCCACCAAAGGAACAGTGGCAAATAGAAAAAAAATGGTATCAACTCTCTGCTGACAAGCAGGCAAATTACCAGCAGCAACCCCAGAGGGGGCGTCAAAACCAGAACAAATTGCAAAGCACGGAGCTTCTGAGCTTTTAGTCGGGTCTGGCGAATTACATCTTTACTGTTCAATTGCTGCGGTAGTCTCAGTTTTTTTGCGCTGATATTGGTTCACGGCATTTACGTGGTCGCTGTATTGCTTTGAGAATACATGACTACCGTCTCCTTTTGCCACCATGAAGAGGAATTCTGTTTTATCCGGATACAATGCTGCCTTGATTGCTTCTTCACCGGGATTGCAAATCGGTGTTGGCGGCAGACCGGGGTGAATGTAGGTATTATACGGTGTATCAGTGTTGAGATGCTCTCTGGTCAGGTTGCCATCAAAATCATTGACTCCGTAAATTACAGTTGGATCGCTTTGCAGAGGCATGCCGATGCGCAGTCGGTTTTGATAGAGGGAAGAGACAATTGCTCTTTCGTCTTCACGAGAAGTCTCTTTCTCGATGATTGAAGCCAGGGTGAGAATTGAGTGGTAAGTCATACCAAGGTCGATACTTCTTTCCATCATTTCCTGGGTTCGCCTTCTTACACCTTCATTGAGCATGCGGCTTATCATCTCCTGGGCGCTGGTCGGGCGGTAGAATTCGTAGGTGGCCGGGAAGAGGTAGCCTTCAAGCGAGGACGCCGGGATGTCGTATTTTGCAAAAATTGAGGGATCGCGAAGCGCCATTTCAACCTCGGTCGCCGAAACCAGACCAGTGGCCACGAGCAGGGCAGTGACTTCACGGTTTGACTTCCCTTCGGCGATGACCACTTTGTGGACAATCATCTCTTTGTCGATAAAGGCTTTGACCATGCGCTCTGGTGTAAAAGAGGGACTGAGACTGTACTCACCGGGAATCAGAGTTGCGGTGTCCATTTTTTTCAATTTCAGTGTCAGGTAGAAAGACCACCAGTTTTTCAGAAGTCCTCTGCCCTCGAGATCTTTGGCAACCGATTTCCAGTTGTTGCCCTGCTGTACTATATAGGGGACAGATTCAGTGCTCTCCGGTTGAACGGCCGTCAGCATCAGATTGTTGTAAGCTGTCCAGGTAATAAAACAGCCAAGCACAATAGCCAGTAGATAAAACACCAGCTCAAGCAATGTTACTCCGCGTTCTCGACGGTTGGTCATCACAGGTCCTTGTCCCTTACTTTCTTCAGTTTGTGGTCACGATGGGCAAATATGGAGGCGTAAAAACACTCCCATCTTCAAGCTGTTATGATGCACGAAGCCTCTTTCGAATGCATTAAATGTTTAGATCGAGTCAAAAAAATACCTTAAACACCTAAAATTGTCGGCAATCTGGCCAGGTGAAAAAGGTTCCGGGTGGTGTGAAAAAGGTTCCAGGTTACTGGTTTAAAAATGGTTCCGGGTTACTGGTTCAACTAGTTCAAGCCGTGATTTTGTGAAAAAGGTTCTAGGTTACTAGTTTAAAAATGGTTCCGGGTTACTGGTTCAAGCCGAAAATGGTTCCGGGTTTCAAGCCGAAAATGGTTCCGGGTTACTGGTTCAACTAGTTCAAGCCGTGATTTCTTTGCCGGAGTCCAAATAGGACTGCAGGATAAGCGAGGCAGAAATCCTGTCAAGTGCCTGACTTCGTTCTTTATTTTTAAGTTTGCTGCCGATTAGGGTTCGTTCGGATTGAGCGGTGCTGAAGCGTTCGTCCCAGAAATGAATACCTATTGGTTTTATGGCGATTTCCGAGGAGGCAATCGCTCCGGTTAATTTCTCGGCAAAACGCCTGGTTTTTTTTGCCTGCAATCCTTCGCTGCCATCTTTTTCCAGAGGGAGTCCGATGACAATTGAAGAAATGCTTCGCGATTTAATAAGAGATATCAGAATGTTGTAACAATTGCGTTCTCTTTCGACGGTTTCCAGGGGATGGGCGATCCTTGTCTGCCGATCGGCAAAGGCAACGCCAATTCGTGAGTCGCCAACGTCCAAACATAATATCTGCATAGTAGTAGTGCCTTTTAGCCGGTCTGGAAGTGGTCTTCCGTGGAATAATCAGTTAATCAGTATCTTCCGCTAAGGGCCATATATTGATGCCCTTTAATTTGGAACCAAAAGAGCCAAAAGAATTGAGTGGAATTAATAGAGCGGAATCAGGCTCCCTGCGTTGCAAGATTTAAGAAACAGGTCTGGACATTATCGATGAGCAATCTGAAGCACAAGCCGCAACAAAGTCCGGTAGCTCCACGCTATGTCGATTACGACTTTCTCCATGAAATGTCTCGCCGTGCGCCAACGGGGAACAAGAGGTCACTTCTGCGTCAGCACGTCTTTCTCACTCAGCAGCAGGAACAAAGACGGGTTTTAATTCGCAACCTTCTGCTTGCGGTTCTGCTCCCGGTATTGGCCGTGGCCTTTGTTTATTATCTGGCCAGTGGGGAACAGAAAATTTCAGGAGTTGAGCGTCCGCGGGTTCAGCGTTTGCTTGGTCGCGGGAGAATACATCGGGCATTTTCTCCCGACTCTCTTGATTTGTCGCTGTTGCACCGTCAACCTGTTTTCGGGTTGCTTCCCCAGCTGAAATCAATCACTTCGTCAGAGCTTTTTTATCGCATCAAATCAGGGGATACGTTGGCCGGGTTGGCCAGCCGATTTTCGCTTGCTCCAGGTGAGGCTGAATCGCTGCATGAGGCGATGAAGGAGCTCGCAAAAAAGGAGAAGGATTTCTCCGATCGTTTGATGCTTGAACAGGGTGTTGCACTGTCACTTACTCCTGACGGAACGATCGCCATGGCCCGCCTCGACGCCGGGAAAGCCGCTCATGCGGTTTTTGTTCGCAACGCGGAAGGTTCTTTCAAGGGGAATCTGGAGGAAAAACCGCACGAGCTGCGTGAAAGGGTTTCGGTAGGTGAAATTACCTCCTCTCTTGTGCAGGCGGCGCAGGATACCGGAGTGCCTTATGATGTTATTGACCAGCTGGTTGATCTGTTTGCCGGCAAGGTCAATTTTCAGAGCGACATTCATCCAGGGGACAGGTTTGTTCTGGTCTATGAAGACAAGGTTGCTGAAGATGGCTCGCGTTTTGGCGAGGCGGAAATTGCCGCCGCCCGGCTTGATTTGAAAAAGAAGGGGCTGACGGCAATTCGTTTCATTGGCAGTGATGGCAAAGCCCGATATTTCGACGAGAAGGGCGAGTTGCTGGGCGACAGTTTTCTGCGTTATCCAGTCAAATATACCCGCATATCCAGCGTTTTTACTGATGCACGATTTCATCCTGTTCTGAGGGTTGTCAGGCCCCATTTGGGGGTTGATTTTGCCGCACCTGTGGGAACTCCGGTGCGTTCCGCTGCTGATGGAGTGATTGAATTTGCCGGGTGGAAGGGCCCTAACGGCAAATTGATCAAGATTAAGCATGGTGCGAGATACAGTACCGCGTATGCCCATCTTTCGGTAATATCTACCGGCATCAGGTCGGGTGCCAAGGTAAGTCGGGGGCAGGTAATTGGTGCGGTCGGCACAACGGGCCGTTCTACAGGAGCCCACCTGCATTACGCTTTTTACGATCGCGGACGTTATATTGATCCGTTGAATATCAAACTTCCGACAATGGATACACTGAGTCGGGGGCAGAGGATTACCAACACCTTTTTGCGTCGGGCTCTGGCTTCGCTGAAAAGCATCAAGTGAGCATGTCAGTGAGTTAGTATGTCTGGGGAAATTGCAGTTCAGATTTCATCATTGGCATTCGGTGGCAGCGGTTTTGGCCGTGTCGTTGATAGTGCCGACGAGTCTTTGCAGGGGATGTGTGTTTTTGTGCCATTTTCCGCCCCGGGAGATGTTGTTCGTGCAGTTGTGCAAACGCGACACAAACGACACCTGGAGGCGGAAATTGAAGAGATACTCGAGGCATCGGCCTCGCGGGTTGCTCCGGTCTGCCGGCATTTCGGCGATTGTGGCGGCTGTCATTTTCAGCATTTTGATTACCAGACAGAACTTGAACAAAAGAAAGAGATGATTCGGGCGGCGATGCGGGCTGCTGGAATTTCCGAAGCCGAGCGCAACAAGGTCGAGGATGTTTATCCATCACTGCCATACGGTTATCGGCGGCGGGCTACGTTGCAGGTCGATACTGCTGGCTCAGTTGGTTTTCATCGGCGGGGCACACATGAAGTTGTTTCTCTTTCGCAGTGCCCGATTCTCGTTGATTCCTTGAACCTCTGTCTTGTTGAGCTGGCCAGGATACCGGGCACGCAGATGACAGGACTGCGCCGGATTCAACTGGAGGAGACAGGCGGAAAGGTATTTTTGACATTTGAAGTTGCTGCTGAATCTTCTGCGGCCGAAGTTCCACCAGTCGCTATCCGCATGCGGGAGCTGGGATTTGAGGTGCGCGTCGTCGGCAATGGGCAGGACCTTGAGTCTTTCACTGTATCTGCGCAGTCCGGGCAATCAACAGTTCAGTCGGGGACGCTGATGATGAAAGGTGCCCCGGGAAGTTTTACTCAGGTAAACGCTGGTGTTAATAGTGCGTTGGTCGGTTTTGTTCAGGATGCTGTCCGGAAATCTGTGCAGAACATGCCAGAACCGTGCGTTTCTGTCTTGGACCTGTATTCTGGTGCGGGAAACTTCGCATTGCCGTTTGCTGCTTCCGGTGCGAGGGTTACAGCTGTGGAGATGGATCAGCGATTGGTAGCTGCCGGCCGGGATTCTGCTTTGCTGAATAATCTTGCTGATAAAGTTGAATATCAGTGTAGTTCTGTTGAAAAGTTCCTTGCTGCTTCAGCGTCAGATGCTTACTGGGACCTGGTGATTTGTGATCCTCCGCGCTGTGGGCTTCGGGCGGTGCAAAAAGTTCTGCCTCGTTGCCGGCAGCTGGTGTTGGTAAGCTGTCATTTACCGGGTTTCGTCTCTGATTTGCGGTATTTGTTGTCCGCGGGTTGGACACTTGAGCGATTAAAACCATTCGATATGTTTGCCAGAACAACCTATACGGAAATTGTTTCTTTGCTGCGACCTCCGCAAGATTACAGTCCGGAGAGGAAATCGGCGCCGGAGCGGCGGAGGCGACGAAGATGAGGAAGTTTACACCAAAGCTGGTGGTTTTTGATTT
>JAQTWB010000111.1 GCA_028689495.1 bacterium
CCACGCACGATCAAAAAGTCATTGATCGCGCCGATCGCTTGGTCCAGATGGAAGACGGCTGCATAACCGCTTTTGGCGTGCGAAATGAAATAGACAAAACCTGGAACCTGGCACGCGTTCGCGCCACAACCGAATCTGACGACGAATAAACAGGAATGACCCGTGACTGTTAAAAAAAACGCCCACCGCATCACAATTCTGGCAGCCAGCTGTCTGGCGCTTGGCGCAAATGCAGCTGACGATTTACCGAGCCGCGACAACCTGTTCGGCGACGACCTGCCCATTGCATCAGCAACCACGAAAAGCCCCTACCCAAGCATCAAGGGTTTCGTCCAGTTTGAAGCAGCACGGACTACCGGAAACCCAGAACACTGGTCAAAACTTCGCACCCGCGCCGAACTCGGCAGCAACGGAAAACTCGGCGATGGGCTGAAATGGAAACTGGGTGCTCGTCTCGATTACGACGCCGCGTACAGCATCAACGACTTCTACCCCGCTGACGTTGAAAAGAATCAGCGCTACAACATCGAACTACGCGAAAACTACCTCGACGTAAGCGCCGGCAACTGGGATTTCCGTTTCGGCAAGCAACACGTAGTCTGGGGAGAAATGGTCGGCCTGTTCTTCGCAGACGTCGTCTCCGCCCGTGATCTTCGCGAATTCATCCTCCCTGAATTCGACCAAATGCGCGTCCCGCAGTGGGCTGCCCGCGCCGAATACTTTGCTGACGATTTTCATGCTGAATTATTGTGGATCCCAGTCGCCAGCTACGACAACATCGGCAAACTGGGGGCTGAGTTCTATCCTTTCCAACCAGTTCCGCCTGGATTCAATGTTAGCTATGCGGCCGAGGTCCGACCTGAACGCGACGCGGAAAGCATGAACTACGGGCTGCGCCTGTCGACACTCAAAAACGGCTGGGATGTTTCCGGTTTTTATTATCGATCTTCCGACATCGGCCAGACCTTCTATCGGCGCCTTTCCCTCCCAGACACCTTCGTCTATGAAGCTCGGCATGATCGAATAAACCAGTTCGGCGGAACGATCTCCAAGGACTTCGGTGACGTCGTTTTCAAGGCCGAAGGAGTTCATACCAGCGGCCGCAGTTTCACGACGCTGGATTTTGCCGACGCAAACGGGGTCGTAAGGCAAAACACCTTGGATTGGGCCGCCGGCCTTGATTTCACCCTGCCAGCTGAAACCCGATTCAATGTTCAGCTATTCCAGCGGAAGTTTCTGGAGCACGACCCAAACCTCATTCAGGATCGCCACGAAAATGGCTATAGCCTGCTGCTGAACTCCAAGTACTTTGCAAACTGGGACGCGCAGGCCCTGCTCATCGCCAGTCTAAATCGCTCCGACTGGCTGCTCCGCCCCAAATTGACCTGGAGTTTCTGGCAGAATTGGCGATGGGTGGTTGGAGCGGACATTTTCAACGGGGCAAGCATAGGCATGTTTGGTCGCTATGATAATAAAGACCGATTGTTTTCCGAAATTCGACATACATTCTAAACAAGCCAAGCATCACCAGTGTGTCGAATAATTTTACACAACCCACTTCCCCCATGCATAACATTAGCAACAACATATTGATTAACATGACAAATAAAAAATTGGCATACCAATTGCTTTCCAGTGCACACGAAGGCACATAGTAAGTAGCGGCCTCCTCATCAATTTTTTGGAGATTATGATGAAACTCAAAACTCTAGTTGCAGCAGTGGTCGCTTTAGGTTCCGTTTCAAGCGCCAACGCTTTCTTTCTTTACCCCGGCACTAACACAATTGAAGATGACAACCGCGAGTATCTGATTAAGGGCGACAACAATACAGCTACCGACACCATAGAAGTCGGCGACTCATTGCGTGGCGTGATCAAGTTCTCGGCCATCAATCAGGAGTCTGCTCCGTACGGGTCGCAGAGTCCTATTCTCCCTGAGTTGACTGGCGTCTTCCAGACGCAAGTATTAGCAATAACCGACCTAAAAGGTGACGGGTCAGCCAACGACATTATTTGGGGATCAAATGCGAGTTTCGCAGCCACCTATGGCGCAGGTGCGATGGTTGCACTGTACACAGGTGGAAGCGTACTGGATATTCAAGCCTGCTCCTCAATCGCAAATTGTGAAGCTGCAGCAATAGATGGTGCACTTTGGGCGGTTGCCGGCTTTGGCGATGCAGATGACCAGTGGGTAAGCTTTGACTCCAACCTGAATTGGGGTGTTGTAACCGGACTTTCGTCAGCCACCAAAGTGGCGGCCGTCAATTACGCGCTGTCGATTCTTACAAACAATACCGGATACAGCTTTTACGAGGTAGATTTGGATTGCACTAGTGTCGGCGGTCCTTTCGCATGTTCGGGTGACGGAAAAACAGATCTGAATGGATCTGGTGACGTGCTTGGCGGAAGGAATTTGGCAAACGGCTACGGCGCACGCAGCGACATCGATGTGACGCTAAATGTAATTCCGGAACCGGCCTCCTTGGCCTTGCTCGGCCTCGGCTTGGTCGGTCTTGGATTTACGAAACGTCGCCGCACGACTTAATAACGTTCCTAGCTCACACAACGGCCCACATTGTTGGGCCGTTGTCTTTAGGGGCAACGATTTCTTCGCCTGTTCATTTCCCATAATTGACCATCGCTGCTAAAGTTGGCGTTACCACATCAAAATCTTGCAATCTCAAAATGTTAGCCACCGCGATTGTCGATTTGGCTGTTTCAGCACCTTCTGCTGACAACAGTCAGTCGTGGTGCTTTCGCATTGATTCGGATACGCTCGTTTGCTCATATCGGCACCGCGTTGTAACTCCAGATCCCTTCGGCCCGCTTGGCCATGCCAACCTCATCGCTTGCGGCGCACTTTTGGAAAATCTGGACAGTCTTGCAATTCAGCGAGCAAGTCCTCCAAAATGGATTGCCACCCCTACTTCTTGGCAAATTGTTCTGGAGCGCTTTCAGCAATTTCCGGAAGTACCACAGGCAATCGTCAGTCGATTGTTGGCCAGACACACCAATCGCCACCCCTTTCTCCAACTCGGCAAACATGATTTAACAAGACTCCCTGAATCTCCGGGAAGCCGGGCCATCACGATTCGCGAGAGCAGCGCCATCAAGGTTTTAGGTGATGCGATCATGCATTGTTCTCTAGCCCGTTTTGACTGCCAAGAACTCCATGAATGGCTTTTTTCCAGCCTCCGATGGTCTAAACAGGAAATCGATAGCGGGACCGGGTTGGATATCAACACTCTTCATTTGCCCCCCGGCGGACGAAGGTTCATGAAATGGATATCTCCATGGCCTCGAATGGCGCTCCTGAATCGGTTTGGTATCGGGAGAGTAATGGCTTATGCTGATGCTGCATTAGTCCGCAATGCCCCCGGAATCATCGCCATCGTTTCTGGCAATAGCGCTCAAGAAACTGTCGATAGTGGGCGACTAATGCAGCGTATATGGCTGGAATTGAATGCTCGCGGTATCGCCGTCCATCCGTACTACGTATTGACCGATCAGAGAAATCGTCGAAAATCCAAGAAACTTGATCCCAAATGGCATGCCACCATCGACAGCGCCATTGCAATGGCCACTGAGGTATTAAACCTATCTCCAGAAGAGCATATTGATATGCTAATGCGTATCGGCAGACCAAGTTGTTTACCAGTTCGCTCCAGACGCTTACCGGGTTCAGCCTTTATGGATGCAAACGCGGTGATCCGTTAAAGTTTCAACTGCTGCCTGACCAAAAAGCGCGTTATTCGCTGGAGCGGATTACGGTATCCGCCCGGTCGCCAGGTTGTCACAAATTTCATCCGGTACGCATCAAACTGACTGCCCCATGGTGCCAGTTTGATCCTAGGGCGCGAAAGTAATAATTTGAACACATTAACAGCCAGCACTCCCGCACACAATTGACATGATGCGATACACGAAGGCCCCTTTCGCTCAGCTAGGTTAATTCTGCTCATGTCCACCACGTACCCACGCTGCAACATTGCTGGAGACAAGCCAACCAAAAAGCGGATTGCCATTTCAAGTTCATCGCAGCCCTCAAAGCCAAAATATTCCTCGAATGACATGCTTCCTGGAGCAAACACCAGTGACGCAACACCAAGCCCCAAAGGCGCCGCCGTAACTACTGGGATACCTTTTCGCTCACAAGCAGAGAAAGTCAACCGTCTAGCATCAAAAGCAAAGAAATCCAAACCATCGACGTAAACATCTACGCCATCGAGAAAATCATCAATTCTGTCCGGGCTAACCCCTGATGAAAATCGCCGAATCTCCATTTCCGGATTTATATCCAGCGCCATTGCTGACATTACGTCAATTTTTGGAAGCCCCAGCGTGCTAACTGTGGCTCCAACCTGGCGGTTGAAATTCACAATATCGAACGTATCGAAATCCGCAATGGAGAATTTTCCAATCCCAAGGCGCGCCAGCGTCAGCAGGTGAACGCCGCCCACCCCCCCCAACCCCCCGATCGCCACGCGCGAATTACGCAAACGGTTTTGCTCCGTCTCAGTAACCCAGCCTATGTTGCGTGAGAATGCAGATTGATATTCAAAAAAAGCCATGGCTCTCAACGCCTCATGAAAATACGATTACTATGATCAATATTACCCTATCTAAACTGCGACAGACTGCCAATGACCAAGCTCGTGGCTGACCTCCGGATCGCCATACTCAACCTTCGACGCAATTCACGTCGAACCCTAGTTGCCACGCTGAGTGTTGCGGGTGGCGTTGTTGCTTTTTTACTAGCAGGTGGATTTATCGCCTGGATTTTTCACGATATGAGAGAGGCGACAATACACTCCCAGCTTGGCCATATCCAAATCGTTCGACCTGGTTACCTTGAGAAAGGTATTGCGGACCCATATTCCTACCTACTCCCCTCTGCATCGCCCGAGCAACGCATGATTGAGGAAAACCCAAATGTAATAACCCTAACGTCCCGTCTTGCCTTCAATGGCCTACTAAGTTTGGGAGAAGCAACCATTCCATTCATAGGCGAAGGGATTGATCCTGAACGCGAGCATCCGATCAGCACTCGCATCACCATCATTGATGGTAATGACCTGAAAAGCTCTGGCGAGCTTCGTGTATTGGTTGGTGAAGGCCTGGCCAAAAACCTAGGTGCCAAGGTAGGAGACACCGTCGTTATCTTAGTGAACTCCGCAAACGGAAGCCCAAATGCAGTTGAGGTCAAAGTCAGCGGAACATTTGCCACGATCACCAAAGAGTATGATGACAACGCATTGCGTCTGCCACTTCAGGTAGCTCGCAAGCTGATGCGTGTCGATGGCGCCACGACATGGATTGCGCTATTGGATGCTACCGAAAATACCGAGAAGGTCACCCAAGCGCTCCAATCCAAATTACCTGAAAACTCATATACTTTGGTAAGGTGGCACGAACTTGCTGAATTCTACAACAAAACAGTAACACTTTTTTCCAAGCAGGTAGATGTTGTCAAGCTCATTATTGCCCTGATCATCATTCTGACCATTTCCAATACCCAGACAATGAGCGTGCTGGAGCGCACAACGGAAATTGGAACCAGCCTCGCACTTGGCCTACGCAGAAGCGAGATTCTGCGAATGTTCATCCTCGAAGGACTCATAATCGGCATCGCAGGAGGAGGGCTAGGGGTACTGTTCGGCTACACCCTATCTCAACTAATTTCGGCAGTTGGCATTCCTATGCCCCCTCCACCAGGTATGACTAGAGGCTTTACTGGCCAAATTTTGATGAATTGGAATCTCGCGGCAGACGGTCTATTTTTGGCAATTTCCACTACCCTGCTTGCGAGTCTTATGCCCGCCTGGAAGGCAAGCAGGATGAAAATCGTCGATGCATTACGAACAAATCAATAATGCAAATTAACCAATACTTCCGTCTTGCCTTGAGAAATGTATTCCGACATCGTGCACGTTCTGCCGCGACCTTGGCGGCCATCGCCATAGGTATTGCCGGTCTAATTCTGGCTGGAGGCTTTATTCAAGACATTTATATACAACTGGGCGAAGCGATCATACATTCGCAAACTGGTCACATCCAAGTAACTCGTGAAGGTTACGGTCAGGGAAAAAATCGTGCGCCGGAAAAATACCTGATCGAGAACCCCGGCGGCCTCAGGGATCAGCTCAAGAATTTTCCAACTATCGGTCTTGTAAGCACACGTCTTACGTTCAGCGGCACTATAAATAACGGGAAGCGCGACCTAGGAATTATTGGAGAAGGCATTGAGCCAGATATTGAAAGCGATATCGGAACCTATTTACATTTCGTCGAGGGGCGCCGCCTCAAAAACTCCGATTCGTACGGTATTGTCGTAGGGCAAGGGGTAGCTAAGAGTCTCGGCCTGTCTGTAGGTGACAGAGTCACCGTACTAGCGACGCTCGCCCAAGGAGCGGTAAACACGTTGGATTTCGAAGTCATCGGGGTTTTCCAAAGCTTTTCCCGAGACTTTGATGCACGGGCAATTCGCATTTCCCTTGATGCAGCTCAGTCATTGATGGACACCGATGGAGCCCACATGCTTGTTGTCATGCTCCGGGAGACAAACATGACCGCCGCGACAACAATAAGCTTACAAAAGCTCCTCTCACCAAAAGGGTTTGATGTTACTTCTTGGAATAAGCTATCCGATTTTTATGAGAAAACCGTTGAACTCTACGACCGTCAGTTTGGAGTACTCAGGTTTATTATTCTGATCATGGTTCTGCTCAGCGTTGCCAATAGTGTCAACATGACCCTGTTTGAGCGAACACGCGAATTTGGAACAATGTTGGCATTAGGTGATCACACTTTCGGAGTGTTCAACCTAATTCTTTCAGAGGGGCTGTGCCTAGGCGCTATGGGGGCCTTACTGGGGATATTGCTTGGCTGTGTCTCAGCACTTGGCGTCTCGGCAATCGGCATCGCCATGCCTCCGCCTCCAAACGCAAATCTCGGATACACAGCACTGATTCGTCTGGATATTCTGTCAGTAATGGCTGCCGGCATAATTGGCTTTCTAGCTTGCTTTCTCGCCAGCTTATTTCCTGCCCACAAAGCATCCAAGCTTGACATCGGAGAGGCATTGCGGCACGGGGTTTAACCAACAATGTGAAATACTTCCGTTGGCCCAGGCGCGTTTCGCGTCATCCTACAACGGAATCCGCTATGATTATGTCTGTTGCTTACTTCAAGCTCTCGTCTGCGATCTATTAGAGGAATATGACTATGCCCCAAACCTGCAACCGACTGCTTTCCTGCACAAAGTGGCTTATCCTCTCCGCCGCTTTATCATTGGGAGCTTGCGCGTCCGCCCCCCCAGCCCCCATGAATGCAGCCAAGTCCGACTACAGTTACAAAATTGGTCCCGGTGATACGCTCAATATTGTGGTTTGGCGCAACCCAGAATTGTCAATGAGCGTTCCAGTTCGCCCGGATGGCAAGATTTCCGCCCCTTTGATTGACGACTTGGCTGCAATTGGCAAGGACTCAACCACCCTCGCCCGAGATATCGAAAAAGAACTTGCCAAATTTATTCGAGACCCTGTCGTCACAGTAATCGTCACCGGCTTCGTAGGTCCGTACAGCGAACAAATTCGAGTCATTGGCGCTGCTGCTAAACCGCAAATTCTCGCCTACAAGCAAAAAATGACCATTCTTGATGTCATGATCGCCGTCGGTGGCATCACCGACTTCGCTGACGGCAACGCCGCGACCATCCTGCGCACCTCGGAAAATAACGCACAGTACGGGGTACGCCTCAAGGACCTTGTCAAGAACGGCGACGTTTCCGCCAACGTGGAAATGAAACCAG
>JAQTWB010000029.1 GCA_028689495.1 bacterium
CGATGGCGCAGGACATCGGCGGCAACGTTTTTGATGTGCTGAGGGACAACGTAGGATCGTCCTTCGAGCAGGGCTTCGGTGCGGGCAATGAGAAAAAGCGAGATGGTCGCTCGCGGGGAGGCACCGAGTTCGAGCAGTGAACCGATTTTCAGACCAAAGCGTTCCGGTTCTCTGGTCGCCCAGACAAGATTGACGATGTATTCGCGAATCTTGTCGTTTACAAATACCGCTTTGCAGGCTTTTCTCGCTTCTTCCAGTTCGGCCATCGAGAGGTAAGGCGTCTCGGGATAAGGAGAATAGGAATCGCTTGTCACCAGGTCGAGCATTTCCAGTTCTTCGACGGCACTCGGATATTTGACGAGCACCTTCATGATGAAGCGGTCAACCTGGGCTTCTGGCAGAGGGTACGTTCCTTCCTGCTCCAGAGGGTTTTGTGTCGCCAGGACAAAAAATGGCGAGGGCAGTTTGTAGGTTTTATCGCCGATGGTGACTTGGCGCTCCTGCATTGTTTCGAGCAGGGCTGATTGCGACTTGGCCGGAGCGCGGTTGATTTCGTCGGCAAGGAGAAAGTTTGTGAAGACAGGCCCGGGGCGAACTTCAAAGTTACCTTCGGCTGGTCGGTAGACTTCTGTGCCAATGATGTCCGAGGGCAGAATATCCGGAGTGAATTGAATCCGGCGGAAATCTCCGCCAAAGGAGCGGGCCACTGCTTTGATAGCTAAGGTTTTTGCCAGTCCGGGGACACCTTCCAGCAGGATGTGGCCATCAGCCAGCAGCGCCTGAATCAGTCGTCGTCTGAGGTTCTCCTGGCCGACAATCTGCGATTTGAGTTGTGTGAGAACCCGGGCCAGGTTTTCCGAAGCCCTGCTGATTGATTCGTCTGCCTGGGTATTCATTGTGCCCCTCGCTATATGTGTAAAACCATTTTGAAAAGATACCGTTTCGCAAAGCCGGGGGCAGAAATTACTGCCCCCGTATCAGACGACTACTTGTCACCGCGATAGATCGCAAAATGAACTCGTCGGTTGCGGCTGTAAGCATCATCTGTATCAGCGGGGTCAAGTGGGATTTCTTCACCGTAAGAAATTGTTTTGACCTGTCTGTCGCTTACGCCGTAGCTGATAAGCAAAGATGCAACTGCGCGGGCGCGGGATTCACCAAGGGCCATGTTGTATTCGCTGGTGCCGCGCTTGTCGCAATGGCCTTCAACTTCAACTCTCAGTGAAGGATCTTCGATCAGCACTTTTGAGTCACTTTTCAGGCGCTCGCGATCCTGTTCGGAAATTGTGAAAGAGTCGTAGTCGAAGTGAATGTCTTCAAACAGACCGTTTTCTCCGGCCATCGGGATGTTGCCATCACCAAAGCGTTTTTGCTGGGCCAGTGCCAGATCCTCGTCGCTCATTCCCTGGCCGTATTCACCGCCCATGGAATCGCTGTATTCATCTCCATCCATATCGGATGTGGAACAGGCAGAAAGGAATAAAATCAGAAAAATAGCGGTCAGATGCTTCATGGTTGCTCCGTAAAGTCATAAATTAATTTCGGGCGGTATCTTACTAAAGTCGTGAATGTTTGCTATCAGATATCCTCCGGAGTTTTTGCTTATCCGGTTGAAGTGATAGTCGTCTTCCCGGTGACGAGTGCGGAATCTAGCAAATTCAATAGCATCTGCGAAACAATAGTCAGGAGAATTACCCGGTCATGTCTGTTTTAAGGTCATTATTTTTTACTTTGCTGTTCCTGCTTTCGATTTGTCCGCTTTTGCCTTCGCTGTCTCTGGCGCAGTCTGGAGCTGTAGCTGAGGCCAAGGACTGGAGCTGCGGCAAGTCGTTACCTGTGGCGGAAGTTAAGACGCTTGTTTCTCGTGTGTCTTCGGCCTATCGGGAGGTGGATTCGTTGTCTGCGTTATTTACTCAGAAATCGACTCTCGCCGGGTTTGAAATGGAAGGCAGCAGTGAAGGCAAGGTGCTTTTTAAAAAGCCCGGTAAAATGCGCTGGATCTATCTTACTCCGGAGCCTCAGGAGTTTGTTTCCGACGGTAATACTCTCTGGTATTACCAGCCTGATTTTCAGCAGGTGACGTTATCTGCTTTCAGCAAGTCGTTTCAGAGTGATTTGCCCGTATCTTTTCTGCTTGGTGTCGGTGAACTGGAGAGCGCTTTTTCTCCAGTTGCCGCCTGCAAGGCGGGAGAGTTGATGCTTATTGAGCTTGTTCCGCTTGAGGCGGCGGGAGAGATGGAGCGTTTCTGGTTGAAGGTTGACCCCAGGACTTATTTGCCGAGAGCAGCGAAGACAATTGATATCGGTGGCAGTGAGACTGTGATTAATTTGAACAAGATAGAGATGAACAAGTCCCTGGCCGAGGAGGAATTTGTTTTTCAGATTCCCAAGGGAGTGGACGTAATTGACAGGCGAGCGGAGTAACTATGAGTTTTGGTAGTTTGCGAATCGTGGGTGGGGCAGGAGAAGCGCACGATCATGGTTCGAGTTGTGGAACGGAGAATGTTCATATCTCGCCGGAAGGGGCGCAGGTGTCGGCTGCTGATTATGCCGGCAATGTGGCGATTGTTACACTTGGTTGTGCAAAAAATCAGGTGGACTCGGAAGTTATGCTCGGTGCTTTTGCTCAGAAAGGGTTTCAGGTCGTATCCGAGTTGCCGCTCGCTGATGTGATTGTCGTGAATACTTGCGGATTTTTGCAGTCGGCTGTTGAAGAGGGAGTAGATCGTATACTCGAGGCGGCTGAATTTAAAAAAACAGGGCGCTGCCGCAAGTTGATCGTAGCTGGTTGCATGGTCGAGCGTTATCGCGACAAACTGCTTGCCGAGTTTCCCGAGGTCGATCGATTCCTTTCAACTGATGAGTTGCTCAAGGTAGCAAACGATGAAATTACTTCTGATGATTGTCTGAGTGAGGCTCGCCGTCCTTATTTTCTTTATGATGAGCTGATGCCGAGAGCGCTTTCAGATGCAGGAAGCTCGGCTTATCTGAAGATTTCTGAAGGCTGCGATCGTCCCTGCACTTTCTGTATCATTCCCAAAATTCGCGGTTCATTTCGTTCGCGCAAGCCCGAATCGGTTATTGCCGAGGCCCGCAATCTTTTGGCGTCGGGAGTGCGTGAGATAAACCTTGTCGGTCAGGATTTGACTGCCTACGGAGCTGATTTCGCCGGACCGGGGAAGGCATCGGTTTCAACTGGAGACAGCGGTCTTCTGTCCTTGCTGGAAATGCTTGGTAATCTTCAGTCTGTTGATCCGTATTGGGTCAGGCTTCTTTATGCCTATCCAGTCGGCGTGACCGAGCGTCTGGTGCAGATGTTGCAGGAAAACACTTCTATCTGTTCCTATCTTGACTTGCCGCTTCAGCATATTTCATCTGCTGTTCTCAAACGGATGCAGAGACCACTCGGCGCTCGGGGCACCAGAGGTTTGATTGAGAATATTCGCCGTCAGGCTCCCGCCGTTGCCCTGCGAACAACTTTTATTGTCGGATTTCCGGGTGAGACAGATGAGGACGTTGAGGAGCTGTTGCAGTTCATCAATGAAGGGCACTTCATGCACGTTGGTATTTTCACCTACTCCCAGGAAGAAGAGGCGAAGGCCTTTACCTTTGACCAGCAGGTTGACGAAGATGTAAAAGAGGAGCGTCGTGCGATGTTGATGGAGGCGCAACAGGCTGTTGTTGAGCGTCGCCTTGAAGAGTATGTTGGCAAGCGGCTCAGGGTTCTTGTTGAAGGGACTCACGAGGAGAGCGATTTGCTGCTTGTCGGTCGCAGTGAGTTCCAGGCTCCCGAGACTGACGGAGTGGTGATAATTAATGAGATTGCCGAGGAGCTGGAGCAGGGCGAGGACGGTTCTGGTTCTCCTGATTTTTCGGGAAGATTCTGCGAGGTTGAGGTGACAGAGGTCGCTGGTTATGACCTTGTGGCGACGATAGTAGGCTGAAAAGAGAAGGCAGAGGGGAAAATGATGATACGATTTGCGCTAACGATTTTGTTGGTATTGCTCGCCAGCGGCTGTACGTTTTTTAAGCCTTTGCCCCCGAAGGAAAGAAATGCCGACAGCTATCGCTACAAACGTTGTCTTTCCAATAACGAATGTCCTACGGGTTATCGCTGCGAACGCAATTTTTGCGAGGATATTTACCACCCGCGACGTGATATCGTCCGCTGAAAATAAGGGATGACGATAGGTGTTTAATTCGTTGATTTGTTAGAGTAGAAGAGCCTTCTAGCCCGGAAATCGCACGTAAATTCCACCCAGCGTTTTCAGCGCATAAATTGCTTTGGTGCGCACGTTTTTATCCTCATCATCGGCCAGGCGCTGAAGTAGTGCTCTGGCTTCAGGTGAATCGAGTTGAGCTTTGCCAATTGCCCAGGCGGCAGTTTGGCGAATTTCCGGGATGGTATCGTTGCCCGCTTCGATCAGCGCTTCCGGGCTGCCGTGAGCGCACTTGGCTAAAAGTTCCGAGGCTTGAAATTTTTCTCCGGGGGATCCGCCGATGAGAATTGAACGCAGTTGGCTAAAGGCGACGGGCAAGGTTGAAACGGAGGTGTTCTCGTTTTCTTTCATGCGGCATTTAGGCTAGTGCGCGGTTGGTCGAGTTATCAGGTGGCGCATATCGCGGGTGCCACTTGCTGGAACTTGCTGTCCCTCTTTGTCTTCACTTTTACCAGAAGAGAGTTGTGCCAGGGCTTTGCGGAAATCAGCAGCTCGATGGAAGCGGTTTGAGGGATCGCGAGACAGGGCTTTCCGTAAAATATCTGATAGCCCTTCCATAGGTTCGGAAATAAAATCTTCAAGAGCGGCGATTTGTCCGGAAAGTTTGGCGTCAATTAGTTCGATGACGGTTTCCCCTTTAAACGGCAGGGATCCTGTCAGCAGTTGAAACAGGGTTACGCCGACAGAAAAGACATCGCTGGCTTCACATACTCCGGTGCCATTGAGGCATTCAGGTGCCAAGTAGTCAAAGGTGCCGATACCACTGGTCAGGTCGTCAAAAGAGATATCATCCCGGGGAAGAAGTGATGTGCCAAAGTCGCCGATTTTGATGCTGCGGTCAGAGAAGACGAGAATGTTTTCCGGCTTGATATCGCGATGCAGTATTCCGGCATTGTGCATTTCTTCCACCCCACTCAGGACCTGGATAATCATCTGGATGACTTCCGTGCTGGAAAGGGTCGCGCGGCGACGCAGTTTGTAGTTCGCCAGGTCACCAAGTTCCGCATATTCCATAACGAGGAAAGGCTGTTCAGTGGAGGTGATGTAGTCAAAAATTCTGGTGATGTTCTTGCCCTGACAGGAGAGCATGGCAATTGCTTCGTGGCGAAAGCGCCTTAATGCATCCTGGCTGGCGCCCGGATTCAGGGTTTTAAGAGCGACGATAGATTCGTTGGGGAACGCTGAAAGCTGGTTCTCTTGTGCCAACGGGTTGTGCTTTTTTGCCCGATAAATAGTCGCTCCTCGGCCACGGCCGATCGGAGCGAGGATCTCGTAAGTTCCACCGGCAATGTGGATGTTTTCCAGTGATTTGCTGGAGTCAGGCAAGTTCGAATGAGCACCCACATCGTTGGAATTAGACATAACCCACCGATAATCCTAATTAAAACAACATCCAGTAGCTTTCGCTTCGGCAATCTTCAAGTGACTGACATCCAAGCGGGCTGGGGCGGAGATTTAGCATTACTCAGATGTTTTTGTAAAACAAAGACCATGGATAAACCGCTGAACGATGTGCTTTTTTTGGGCCTTGTGTTATCTGCAGGGCGTGGAAGAGGCACTTTTTATGTGCAGGTGAGTAGAGGCAGTCGGGTGTCTGGCTGTATCTGCTCACCCGCACTTATTTTTTGGAGGTTTTATGAAGAAGTTGATTTTTGCATTGTTGTTGTTGCCATGCTTTGCGCAGGCAGCCGTAATTCTGGATTTGGATGAGAAATTCAGTGGGGACGCGCCGAAAGGTTCTGAGCCATGGATTTCCGCCGAGTTAACTCAGCAAGGGGCAAATTCCATTCTTTTGACGCTGACTTCAGGGTTGGTGAATAAGGAATTTATGAGTTTGTTCTCGCTGAACCTGGCTCCGTTGCTGAATCCGGATCTGCTTAGTTTGTCTTGGGTTTCTGGTGTAAAGGCAGACGATTGGGATACAGGCGCTAACCTGTTCAAGATGGACGGGGACGGTTACTACGATTTGTTGCTGTCGTTTGATACCAGCAACAAGAAAGGCAGTGACCGTTTTGGCGCTGGAGACACATCGCAGTATCTGATTAGCGGTATCTCAGGGTTGTCGCCGCTTGATTTCTTGTACGTCGATAATGGCGGCAAAAAAGGTGACTTTTATGCCGCTGCGCACATTCAGGGAATTGGCCGCAAGGCTGACGACAGTGGTTGGATTGGCGCCGATGACTATGAAAAGACATCATCTGTTCCTGAACCAAGCACTATTTTTCTCCTTGGCGCGGCTTTGCTGGGCTTAAGTATGACTTATAACCGTGGAGGTGTCAGGCAAGCAGTTTAATGTCTTTTTTTAGGTTGTAATTTTCGCTGCCTGGTTCATGCGGGTGCCAGGCAGCGTCTCACAATGGTTGGACCTCTTCCATTTCCTTACTTTTACCTGTATAGGGGTCCCCCCACAGATTTATCCTGTATTATCGTGCGCTCATAGCTCAACAGGATAGAGCAACAGACTTCTAATCTGTAGGTTGGAGGTTCGAGTCCTCCTGGGCGCACCATGTTATTGATTTTTGAGTTATTTATTTTTGATCGTCCGGTGATTTTTCAGTTCATTGGGCGCTTCTTTATTTTCTTTGCGTTTACTAAGCGCATTCAATCCTTTACTATCCAGCAGTCTCTTTAGTCTGGATGTTGCATATTCGCTTATCCCGAGTCTGACGAGGCTCAATCGCTATCACCACAGGGCCAGGAAATGAAATTAGTCGCTTCAGTCATGGATCTTTGCGAACGGGGGATTATTCCCGATCCGGTTATTCGCTGGGGGATAAGGCAGATCATTCGCCGGGGACTCAATGCTGAACAGATTGAGAACGTTGCCCAGCATAATGCCCGTTTTCGGCAGTTCCTGCGCTCTCTTGATGATCAACCGCTCTGTGTAAATGAGGTTCAAAAAGAGAACTGGCAGGCTAAACAGCTACCCGTTGATTTTTTTCAGAAACTTCTAGGGCGTCATCTTAAATTCAGCGCCTGCTTCTGGCCGGTTGGAGTTCATGACCTTGACAGTTCAGAAGCTGAGGCGATGGCGCTGATTTGCCAGAGAGCTGGTTTGCAGGACGGAATGACAGTGCTCGATATCGGCAGTGGTTGGGGGTCTTTGGCTCTTTGGATTGCCGAACACTACCCCAATTGCAAGGTGGTTGCCCTTTCTGCTCTGCAGCTTAACTGCGATTATATCGAAGCCGAGGGCCGTAAATACCAGTTTGAGAATCTTCAGACAGTTTGTGGCGGTATCGATAGTTACCATCCTGAAGGACTTTACGATCGTGTGTTTGCCATTGAGGCTTTTATGCACACGGTGAATTACCGCGGGATTTTAAACAGAATATCGAACTGGCTTACTGATGACGGTAAGCTTTTTGTCGAGCTTTTCTGTCATCGTGAGCGGGCATATTATCTTGGAGAAGATTCTCCACGTAATTGGATGGGGCGATATTTCATTACTGCCGGGATTATGCCGTCGGATGATATGTTGCTTTATTTTCAGGAAGACCTGGTGCTGGAAGAACATTGGAGCCTTAATGGCTTGCATTATTCACAGACCGCAGACTGCTGGCTTGAAAATCTCGATCGACGGCGTAATGAAGTAATGCCAATTATGCGCGAGAAATATAAAAAAGAGGCGGATCGCTGGTTCCACAAGTGGCGACTGTTTTGCATCACTCTTAGTGAGCTTTTCGCGATTCGCGAAGGCAACGAATGGTGGGTTTCTCAATATCTGATGAAGAAGCGCTGAAGTTACTCCCCAGTGACTTTTTTGCAGCGAAAAGCCGGGTCTTTGCTTGGTTCACTGAGAAAAACGGTTCGCCGACCGTCGGAGCATTGATACGAAGCGGTTGTAAATGTTGCTTCAAATTTTTCTGTGAGCTTGTTGATGCCAAAATCAAGGGGCAAATCGGACAGCGGCGCTTTCTCTATCGAGAGTAGTAAAGCTGTGGCGAATGAAATGATAGCTCCGCCTAACAGAATATAATGGAGTTTTTTGCGCATCAAAGCCCAGGCTGATGGCTTTAGCGTGATCTGTGGTATTCCGGTTTTCTTACTTTTATCTTTAATCGCTGATTTTTTGTCGACTGATACAATTGGCAGCGTTGTCGAGTCCTTCCCGAGCAGATTTTTTTTCAGGATTCGGACGACCTCGTTCGTCGAGGCGTATCTTTCGTTTGGATCTTTGTTTGTCAGGCGGGTGACGAAATCTTCAAACCACTTCGGAATGTTCGGATCGATTTGCCGTGGAGAAGGAAGTTTTGTCTTGATATGCTTTTCCGCAAGTTCAAACCAACTATCCGCGGTAAACGGAAGTTTTCCGGTGGCCATTTGAAATGCCAGTATTCCCAGTGCGTAGAGGTCGGTGCGGAAGTCGACATTTTCTCCTTGAATCTGCTCGGGAGATAGGTAAGACGGGGTCCCGACGCAAACACCAGCCGTAGTCAAATCATGTTCTTTCTCAAACTTGCGGGCTAATCCAAAATCTACAAGTTTTATTTCTCCTTTATGACTGATCAGCACATTCGCTGGTTTCAAATCGCGGTGGATAATTTGTTGAGAGTGCGCTTCCTCAAGTCCTTTGGCAATTTCCAGCAGGATTTCCAGACATTCATTGAAACTGATTTTTTCGGTCGTGTCGGCGATACGTTCGGCCAGTGTAATGCCGTCAACGTATTCCATCGAAATGAAGTAGAAGCCATCTCCCGCCTGACCGATGTCATAGATGCGAATGATATTCGGGTGGGCGAGCTTGCGGGCCAGCAGTGCTTCGTTGCGAAAACGAATGTAACTGCGTTCGTCTTTTGCCAGGTCCGGATGAAGAAGTTTAAGAACAACAAACTCGTTGTTGAGCACACGGTCGACAACGAGGTAGACGACACCTGTCGCACCTTCCCCCATACGTTCGACCAGCTCATATCGACCTGCGATCAGCTGTTTGTTTTGTTCCTTAGAATCTGACATTTAAAGTTTTATAAGCACACATTCTGGCAAATTAACGTCCAACTATTCACAGGATGGCATGACGGTAGCCTAGCCGGCACGTTCCTGTCCGTAAAGTTTAGTCGGAAGTAATGGGCAGGTTCTTGAGAGGAAAACAGGCAGGTTGATTTTCTTTAGTAATTCAAATGAGATGGCGAGAGTCGAGGTGTGTATGGGACGCAGCGTGAGTGAATATCGGATTGGTCAACACTTACTTTATGCGGTGTTGCTGTTTTGTTGTCTCCAGATATATGCCGGATGGCTTGTTGCTGAGCCTCTTGTTGCTTGTGGGCAGGATTATGTTGAAGAGGAGAGGGCAACGATGCTGGCCAGTGCCTCGACCTGGGCCAATCTGAGAAAGTCGCAGGGATCGCTTGCCGCAGAATCAAAGCGTCTGCTCGACATGATTGGCGTAACCGGTAATGAAGAGGAAAATTCAGGCTTAAAATGTCCGGATGGTTGTCTTGATGGTAAGGTGGACTACCTTTTTTCTTCTGTGCCTCATAAATTCCTTAAAAACTACAGTGATGAAGATTACTGCTCGCAGATGCTGGAAAAGACGACCAAGGCGCCATTTGAGTTTAATGATCGCAGTTTCGTTTCACTTGATGAACTTAATGATTGGTTCTCTGAGTTCTCTCAGGGAAACGGTGATGATGGTGAGGAGCTTTATGAAAAATGCAACTCATCCTGTAGCCCTCAATATTACAACGCTGTTAGTAAAGATCAGACAGGGACTTATCATGTCAACAGCAGGGTGATATGTGGACCCGCGCGCGACAAGTCTGACAATCAATACGACCTGCGTCTGGTTTTGCGGCGTAAATGCTTGTAAGGCATTTAGTAACTGCACTCACCTTATGAGTTTGGCCACAAAAGATTTGTAGGGGCGCCTCGAGAGGCGCCCGAATTCGCAGTTATATGGGAGCGGCGCGCCAGCGCCGCGACCCAATAACCAATATAGTCGTCGAAATATGTCGGCGCCCATAGGCGCCGGACAACTAATAGATAAAAAGTATCCAGACCGAGCATGTCGTTCATTGGATTTTTTACTCCCAATGAAGCAAGTCAAATTCGGGAAATTTAAAGTCCGACGACTATATCCTATAAGACCTGCAACACCGGATTAGTTGCAGAATCCGTCGGCCAGATGCCAATCAATTGCTGACTGAATAATATCTTCAATCTTGTGATATTGCGGCTTCCAACCCAGCACCGAGTTTATTTTCCCGGCATCGGCTACCAGCTCTGCTGGATCTCCTTCCCGCCGTGAGGCATTGACGAAATTAACTTTCCGGCCTGACAGCTGTTCAACGGTATCGATTACCTGCTGCACCGAATGGCCTTTGCCCGTGCCAATGTTGAAGAAATCGCTTTTGCCGCCACTTAGCAGGTATTCAAGTCCGACGCGGTGGGCATCGGCGATATCGATAACATGGGCGTAGTCGCGAATGCAGGTGCCATCATCGGTCGGATAATCGCGGCCAAACACTTTTAGCTCTAACCCGTTATATGCTGAGGCGATGGCCAGAGGAATAAGGTGAGTTTCAGGGGAGTGCCGTTCGCCGATCTTCTGTTCGGGCAGAGCGCCTGCCGCATTGAAATAACGAAAGGCGACAAAGTGCAGGTTGTAGGCCGAAGCATAATCACGAAGGATTTGTTCAATCATCAATTTCGACCAACCGTATGGACTGACAGGCGACTGTGGAGTCGTTTCATCAATTGGCAGTATTTTGGGAATGCCGTATGTGGCGCAGGTGGAAGAAAAAATAAGTTTATCGACATTATGGCGTAACATTGCCGAGAGAAGGGCGAGTGTGCTGCCGACATTGTTGCGATAGTAGCGAGCTGGGTCAGTGACTGATTCTCCGACATAACTCGAAGCGGCAAAGTGCATCACTGCGCAGTATTGCTCTTTGCTGAATATCTGGTCGAGAAAAGTCTCATCGCTTAGCTCACCAGCAAATATCTCCACTCCGAGTCGTTCGGCGATGTCGTGATTGCCGCGGGAGAAGTTGTCGACAATAACAGGCTGCCAGCCGAATTCTTTCAAGCGGGCTACGGCATGACTGCCGATATATCCACCACCACCAGCGATGATAATTTTTTTGCTTTTATTCATCTCAAAAGCCCCAGATTGGTAAAAAGTAGCGGGAAGAGCGACACGATGAAAAATCTTTGATTTTTCAACTGAATGTTCAGAGCATTGTTCAATCGGTATACATTGAAGATGGTTGATTTGTCGAGAGGCGTAAACTATGGGGTGCCGAGCACCAGTTCGGCGCCGAGCTGGTGCTCGGCACCCCAGCAGCGATAATTTCGACTCTCACCTTTAATTGGCTTTTATCGAGCTGCAAATTCAGGCAATCCCGGACATGACAATCTCGCCACAGGCTTTCATGTCACATACAGACAGCGGATAATTATCCGGCCAGGCTGATAATTTCGTTAAGCAACTGGTCGATACTTTGAATGACTCGGGAACTTCCCTGAAAGCCCCGTTGCAGTGTGATGATTTTAATAAAGTCACTTGCAAGGTCGACGGTTGAAAGCTCAAGTGACCCCGAGGCGATGCTGCCCAGTTTTCCTGTATTGGCCTGACCGACAACCGGTTCACCGGAGGTCGTTGTTTCGACAAATAGCGATCCGCCGACACGCTGCAAGTCTTCCGGGCTGGCAAAGGTCGAAAGTGCGATTGTGCCGATAATTGAACTCTGTCCGTTGTCGAGCAAGGCAAACAGTTTTCCATCGCCGTCTACACTAAAGGAGACAATGTTGCCCGCACCTTCTCCGTCCTGGGTGATCGAGTTGATCCCCGAAGGACTGGAAAACTGCGTAAAGCGTTCCATCGATAGTGTATAGTTGCCGGCATTCGAACCGTTGCTCCAGGGCACAGGATTCATTGTAATATCGATTCCAGTTGGAGGCACGGCTGTTCTTTGTCCGTCGCCGCCAAAGGTCATAGTTGTTGTTCCTACCTGGAATGGTTCTCCGGCAGTGCCACCCAACACCTCGCCGGCGTCGACATAAGCGTAGGCTTCCCATTCTCCGGCAGTTGGTGTTTTGAAGTAGTAAATTGTCATCGTATGCGGGTCGCCGAGAGAATCGTAGACGTCGAGGAACGTCGAATACGTCGCTGTGTTGCTCAAGTTGGCAAAAGTAAGAGGCGCCGGTGGAATGTTAGCCAGTGGGACTGATGCAGCTCCGGCGTCGAGGTTTCCGCCGATGGTAACTGCAGTTGTTTCAACGTTGTCCAGAGTTGCCTGGTTGACGTTTAGTGATTGCAGTCCCCCGGCGCCGTTTGAGGGGAAGCCGAGCACAGTGTAACCGTTCTGGTTCAGCAATGTTCCATCGGTGTCGATTTTGAAGTTACCAGCGCGAGTGTAGTAGCGGGCGCCGGCGTTGTCGACCATAAAAAATCCATCGCCGTTTATGCCGAGGTCGAGTCCACGACCGGTTATTTCAAATGTCCCCTGGTTAAAAATCGGGCGGATAGCCTGGACGTTACTACCACTACCAGCAGTCAGGTTGGCAGCTCCTGCTCCACTGATGCTTCCAGCGAGCAAGTCGGTAAATTCGGCACGACTGGCCTTGAAACCAACGGTGTTGGCGTTGGCCACGTTATCCGATACTACGGAAATTGCCGCTCCATGCGACTGAATTCCGGCGCGCCCGGCAAAAAGTCCATCAGAAATACTAGGCATATAAAAACCTCCATCTCATAGAACAATACAGCAGAGCGATAAACAATCCGTTGAGATCGCCAGGCAACAAGGTTCCGATTACATCAAAGTCTATTAGTAAGTATCGAATTCTTCCGAAGCTTATCCTGTATAGACTTCCTTAATGTCCGCCATGGACACTTCCGCGCCATCAATAATCAATTTTGGCTCAGGTTCGAGAACAAAGCCCTCGACTGTGCCGGTTACTTTCGAATCTATTGTTTGAAAAGCTCCGCTTTGGTTCACGGCAACGACGCGAATCGAGTAGTCACCGTCTTGAGCGGTCAAGTTATTTAGCTCGACAACCTGCTTACCGGCTTTGGCATCTGTGATTTCCATTGAATGGGCAACCGCACCAGCTTCATTGAGAAAATCGATCCGTGCGGACTGCACTCCTTCGGGGAGGGTAGTCAGAATGTTTGGTCCTTTGCCGCCCTTGATCGCGGCAGTTCCATCTCCGAGAACAACCTGATGGCCAAGGAAAGATGCCATTGAGGTGATACTGGATGAATCTGTTCCACCAAGTTTGTCGAGTTTCTGGTTAATTGAAAGCAATTGTTCCACCTGGCTGAACTGCGCGAGTTGCACGGCGAACTCATCGCTGTTCATCGGGTCCATCGGGTCCTGGTTTTGCAACTGATTGACCAGCAGAGAGAGAAATTCTTTTTGGGTGACAGTTTCTCCGCCGGTTAGAGAGGTAGCGGCATTTTTGCTGGCAGTGCTTTGGCTCGGCGCATTAGACTGGTTGATCGCCTGTTGTATGCCAGTGGTGCCGGTAGTTGTTATTTTATTATCTGCCATAATCTTTCCTCATTGTACGTTGCCACAAGGCAGTTGTTTACCTATGTTTAGTTCAGGCAATCCACCCTGGAACTCCATCTGCTGCAGTATTCATCGCCGCTGAGGCAATTGCTGTCATCGGTGAGTTTTTTGCTCCACCGCGTTCGGAGTTGTTATTTTGTTCACTGCTGTTGCCGGAAAGAAAACCACCGGCACCGGCATCCGTTGCGAGATTGATAGTAGCACCAGCGCTACTTTCTGCGCCAAAAGAAACTACGATGTTTTCTGCCTTGAAACCGACGCTTGAGAGAAGCTGCATAATTTCCGGGACACGCTGTCTGAGAGAATCTTCAACATCAGAGTTTTCAGCTGAGATACGGGCGTGGAGCTGGTCAGAGCGTTGTGTGACTTTAAGTGTGACATTCCCAAGTTCTGGCGGATCGAGACGGACAACCATCGAAGTTCCGCCCTTGTTGCGTGCGGCTGAAACGAGCATGTCTTTGATTTGGTTGATAGCTTCGAGCTGTGAGCTTTGATGAGCCAAGGCCGCTTTTGCAACTGTTTTTCCAGCACTGCTGGCCAGTTCTTTCATGTTGGAGAATGCGGCAAAACCCTTAGCTCCGGTGTCGCCACCGGTATTGGCGCCATTGTCGGTCATGGCAGCTTGAACCATTCTTCCGTTAAGAACTTCTGCGAGTTGAGCTGTCAGTTGCATCGCCGAGCGACCTTCTCCGGCAAATGGTGTTTTTGCCCCTTGGGTCAGGGAAAATTCGGGAGCACCGGCTACTTCAATGCCAGTTTGGGCAAACTCCGACATAAATAATTCGACCTTGGTGTCAGGCTTTTCTGTAGAGACCTTGCCAACTTCCTTTGCGGTTGTGGCAGATTTTACAACTTCTGGTTTGTCATTTACGGCAAGTTGGCTGTCGAGCGCCTCTGCAATTGCCAGCTGTTCCACTACAGCAGATTCAGCGCGTTTGTGTTGGCTTTTGCCCGAATCCACCTGGGCCATAGAATTTGATTCTGACGTTTGAGTTGATTTTTGGTCGCGGCCATCTTTCTCGACATTACGTGCCATCCTGTCCGTTGAAGTCAGTGATTCCTCAGCCTGGTCAGTGACAACTTCTTCGTTTGTGGTGTCGGTTGAAGTGGCTTTGTTGTTCTTGGACTTTTCGTTTGTTTTGACTTCCTGCTTGGCGTTTCTGTTTTCGCGGAGTGCTATCTGCGTATCGCTGTTTTTGTCATCCTGTGGAGTGACCGAGTTTTCCTTGGCGGCATTCTGGTTTTCGCCGATATTGGCCCATCCGGCCTCCGGGACCTGACTTACACTGACTCGTTGTAGCATATTATGGAATAGAGCAATGAATGCCTGAGCCGTGTCGCCGAGACCCTGTTCATTATTGCGTTCATCGGCACGCTTATCGGCACCGGCAGTGGTTGCCCGGTTCTGATGCTGTTCTGATACTGTTGTTACGCTGCTCATTATATATTGTCCCACTAAGTTTCTGAGTGCTCGCATCCAGTCCATGTTCTGTTCCTTATTCCGCAGGAAAGAACTCTGACTGATAGAGGCAATTCCCGTTCCAACTTTGTTGGCATTTATGCAGAAAGTCTAACTAGCTGTAATTACGAAAGTATGCCTGACGGAGCACCTTGGGTAAGTAACCCGGTTCCACCTGGAGAATTGTATTGCGGCAAAAACTACCTCTACTGCTGATGGATATTGCCGGAGTGCGTACTTCGGTGTGGTCCTTAGCCCGGAAATTGCACGTAAGTTCACGGCTGATTTGAGAGCAGACGACAAATAAATTCCCCTCTTTGGAGGGGTGCCCGAAGGGCGGGGTGCTATCTCCCTATACGCTTTGCACCACCCCGTCAGGCTACGCCTGCCACCCCTCCGAAGGATGGGAATTAACGCTTCTGCTTTCTTTTGGGGCCCCGCACCTTGCCACAAACTTCACAACCTCCCCCCCTGATCCAGAGTTCCAGGGGGCTTACATGCAACATTCGGGCTAGTGATTACCCCCGCCAAATTTCATCAGTGAAGAGCGAGAGTGACTGTTTGGAGATTGTCACCGGACATAGCAGCGCCGAAAATTTTATCCTCAAATCTGACTGTTTAGGGCAATTGTAGGCGGCTTGTTGCATATTCCGACATGGACATACGTTAAAATAAAGCACCAGTAAGCTTGTCTTAAAATAAATCTCCCGCTAAAAATCTGCAGAGTAATTCGATGTCACATTGTGCGGGAAGTTGAGGGAATGAAGATAGCTTGTATCGACATAACAGCGGCAGGGCGGGATCGTTTGTTGGCTCAGCTTCGAGCCTGGCTGATTGCGGAACGACAGGTTATTGGTCATATCAGTCGCTTCGAATTTTTTGCCATGGCGCCGGAGACGATCAATTTCTCCGAGCGCATTGATGTGGCGGTAATGGGCAGTGGGGTGGGGCCCGAGCATGCCGCTCGGTTGGCCGAGAAGATCAGCCTGCGAGATGATGTGACTGCGATATTTGTTTTTCTTCGTTCCGAGGATTTTTCATTTGCCAATCTTCAGCTGTTTTCTCAGGGCAGCGCCGAAATATTTAATGATGATAACGATCGGTTGCGATTTCTCGCTCGCCTCTGTGCCACGAGAGTAAAAAATCGTGCCGATGTGAGAGGTCGGCTCTGTACATTTTTTGCCGCCAAAGGAGGGGTTGGGCTGACTACCATCGTTACAGCACTGGCGCACGCTGCGCAGGATCGTGGACAGACTGCTTTGGTGCTTGACCTTTCGCGAAACAGCGATATTGCCAACAGTTTGGCACTTGGTAAAAAATTCTCCACCGAGTTCAGCAGTCTGCTTCAACAGCGCTGCCAGTTAAGTCTCTCCGACATGGCGAGTTGCATCAAGACTGCGGAGAACGGCATAAATCTCATTTTACCGCCGGCGGGCGGGGCTGAAGTCAGAGAAAGCTGGATTAGAGCAAGTGAGACTCTACCGACCACGATGTCCCTTATCGAAGTCGCTCTTGAACAATTTGATTATGTCTTTGTTGATACGGCTCAAAGTGAAGGCATTCTGCCATTTTCTCTATCTGTGCGCAGTGACGAACGGGTTATGGTCAGTAGCAATGAAGTTGACTCGATCTATTTCGCCACACAGAAATCAAGTTTCGGTGCTGGCTATCTGCCAGGCGGGGAAATCAGCTTACTGATCAACTGTCGCAGTTTGTTCGGGCTGACAGCGGCAGAATGCATGCGATATGTCCGCAACGTTACAGACGGCGCTATCGAGTGGAAGGAGTTGCCGGCGATTCCCTGTGACCGCTCAGGAAGCTTCTGGATTGGTAGCCGCAACAGTTTTTTTACCGAAAGCAACAAGGCGACAAGAACTGCACTGGGCAAATTGTTGCGACATTTGGCTGGTGAACCAGAGAGCGCTACGCAGTCTTGCGACCACTCCACCCCATTGGGCTTGTTGCTCCGCCGAATGCGTCAACTGACCAGGGGGCAAAGGCGCATAACTGGTCGTTCACTTCTTATGTTGCCTCACCTGCCGCAACGTCAACCACTTGTTGCGAGTGAGGAAAATGAAACCGGAGATTCCAGTTTGCCGATAACGGCAGAAATAAAGGAAAAGTTTGAAATATCCAGAGGGCCTGAACCAGATGACTTATTGCCAGTAGAATTATTGCCGGAGGATTTGTTGGATAATCCAGCAACTGGACTGACAGTTACTTCGGAACAGTATCCAAAGGAAGTTGATTTGCTGCTTCGACCCGAGGATCTGCTTCTTGGCCTGGTCGCTGTCGCAGGGGACCAGTCACAGATAAATCGTTACAGATAAATTCTCACAGCTGAGTGATGCTGGATGCCAATTTCGCTTTATATAATTAGATAGATCGGAGGAGATAATGAAGAAGATCAAGAGTAAAAAGCATGGCGCTGAATCAAGAGAACGCGGCTCCCTTTCACTTGAGCATGTTCTTTTTATTGGCGCGATAGCTGGCATATCGACCGGAATAATTACTTTTTATGACGGAATAGAAAAATACATAACAGCCACAGCAGAAAGCTTCGCTGAAGCACCGACCAACCTTGGCGCCACTCAGTAGGTAGCCCCTCGGTGGTAATGGCGATTCCTGGGCAAGAAATTTTTGCAGGTGACGTATGTTGAAACAGCCGGGTCGACCCAAAAGCATTGGTAAATCTGGACCCTTCACGATTCTTTCCCGGATATTTCTGGTTCTTGTTGTTATAGTTCCTTTGTCCGCATTGGCATATCGTTACCAATCCAAGGATAGGGACAAGGCAATCGCCGAAGCGACCACAAAGCATATTTTGCTCCCCGTTCCAACCGACGGAATTGCCAGGGGCGAACTGCTCGGTGATGCAACTTATACAATGATCTCCTGGCCGGTGAACCAGCTTACCGGTCGCTACATTCAGGATCTGTCGCTTTATCCGGAGGCGCGCTCCCGGTCTCAGCTTCCGCGATTGCTGCCAATCCCAATAACTGCGGTGACCACCAAGGAGGAAGACACAAACGCCGTAACAGAGAGAATTCCACGAGGGATGAGAGCAATTACGGTAAGGGTTGATGCCGAATCAGCTGTAGAAGGCTGGGCACGAAGTGGAAGTTATGTAGATGTGATTGTAATTCAACCGTCTTCCCTCGCGGCTGATGGTCTGGAAGCAAAAGTCATTGCTGAAAATGTTCGCATATTATCAGCCAATCGCCAGGTTGAGGAACATTCTGCCGATGGAACAGAGTCTCCGGCAACGGTAACCCTACTTGTCAATCAGGAAAACGCCCTGAGAATAAAAACGGCGCAAACCGTAGGACGCCTGACCTTCGCCTTGCGTGGATTGGAAGATGAATTGCCGACAAGTGCGACCAATTATGATGCTGAACTTATCAGCGGTCGGAAGCCTGTAGAACGGTCTTATCTTAAGGGGACGGCTCGGGGGCCAGATGGGCGGGAATATTTCCTCGATGAAAGCAATGTCTGGACGAGAAAGTAGCGAAATGAAAAAGCGGTCAACAGATGTTCAGGGAGAGGTTTTGACGATTGCCGAAATTACTGCCCTCTATAACGGAAACGCCCGGTCTGTAGCACATCGCTCGGAGAAAATTGCCCCTGGTGCCATATCTGCCGGCTCGGCGGCAGATGAACGTTATGTGACAAAATCAGTTCAGGCACTGACACCGAGTGCTGAATATATTTATCGTGAAATACGCAATCTCTTGGCCCAGGATATCGGCAATAATGTTAGGGATGAAGAGCAGTGTGAGCTTCTACTTGATTCGATAGCTGAATCTGAACAACTTTCCCGTGCTGAACGAGATTCTGTGATCAGTTTATTGCAGCGTCAGCTCGAGAAATTCTCGTCATTACAGCCGTTGGTGGCCGATGAACGGGTGAACGATATTATAGTCACAGCCTGGAATGAGGTCAGTGTTCAGATTGACAGGCGTAACTACCGCACCGATCTGGCCTTCATTGACCGAGAGTCGTATCACGCTTTTCTCGATCGGCTTCTTGGTGAAGCTGGTAGGTCATGCACCACTGCCCAACCAATAGCAGATTTTGCTGTTACTCCGGTTGTGCGGGCATCGGTTATTCACAAATCACTTACACCCTTTGGACTCGACAATTTATTGACTCTGCGGGTGTCGCGTCATCAGCAGGCTAGTATTTCAGCTTTGACAGGTAGCGGACTTGCACCGACAGAGATACTGAAATACCTGGTTCATGCCGTGGCCGATCGGTCAGAGACTGTGTTGATTGCCGGTGAAGTTGGCACAGGGAAAACAACTCTGGTGCGGGCAATCGCCACGGCAATAAATCCCGAAGAGTCACTTCTTGTTATTGAAGACACCTTTGAACTGAAATTGGAGCATCCATTTGTCCGCAATATTATAACGCGCGAGGCGAATTCGGAGGGGTGCGGGGAGATGGAGCCTGCAGTGGCAATACGCGCCGGGATGCGGATGGCGATGAACAGGATCATTCTTGGCGAAATTCGCGATGCCAGGGCGGCGGAGGCATTTGTTGATGTTTGTGCTTCGGGTCACCCAGGAATTACAACAATTCACGCTCGCAGTGCCCGAGATGCACTCAACAGGCTCGAACTATTTCTCTCGCGTGCAGAGAAAGGAACAGGCGCCGAAACTATTCGCCGACAGATTGCCGATGCGGTGAGTATTGTCGTTTATTTACAGGCAGACAAGATTTCAGGGAAACGAAGAATTACCGAAGTGCTGACAGTAGGTGGTGCCGGAGAGGGAACCATTCAGATTTCGCCTGTCTATCGCCTGCTCCCCGAGCAAAAGACTGTTGCGGCTGCGACTGATATCGGGCCTGTCTGGCAAGCATTTGTTGAACCTCTTGAGGGATTCTCCGCAGAAGCCTCATTCACCGGACTATCGTGGGGAGTTCAGGATCGGATGATCGGCCTGGATGAGAGAATATCTGAGGAGAGAACATATGGGTAGAAACTTTGTAGCTGGATTGACACTGAGATTTTCCAGTTTGTCTCATTTGCGCTTTCTTGAACGAAGCATGGGCAATTCTTCGACTGCGCAAGTGCAGGATGGTTGCGAACGCCGGGTATATGTCGAAGGGCAGATGATGCATCTGGTGGCCTTGTCTGCCCTGGTCGCGTTTGTTGCGACTCTTGGAATTCTTTTTTTCTGGCCGAGAGTTATAGTTATCGCGGCGATTTGTCTGTTGCTGATTTTTTGCCTGCCAGCAATTCGCTCGCAGTCGCGCAAGCGGGAGGAGGAGCTTCTTGCAGAATATGCCCCGCTTTTGCTTAACACCGCGGCCAATCTTAAAACTGGTCTTTCTGCCCTGACTGCTCTTACGGATGCTTCATGCCTTTTGCCGAAGAAGTCGCGTTTGAGAGAGGCGATCAAAGGGCTGATTGCCGACCTACGACAGGGAATGCCGATTGAGACGGCGATGAGCAGTTTTTTACCGAAAATGAACTGCCCTGAAGTGAGCCTCTTTCGATTGCTTCTGCCGGTTGCATTGGAGCATGGAGGTCGCTTTGCACCATCACTTGAGCGACTGGCTCGTCTTTGTGAGGAAAGGCGAATAATGATTGAAGAGTCTCGCTCCAGTACAGCGAACATGAGGTTTACGGCGGCGGTTCTGCTCGGAACTGCGCCGCTATTTCTTTTGTTGTTAAGTATCAGGGACCCTGATTTCTGGGATGTGATGTTAACACATTCTCTGGCAGGCAATCTGGCGACTGCAGGCATGATTGTAATCACGGTTAGCTATCTGGTGTTGCGTCAGATGGCGGACTTTCGTCCATGAGTATGGTGTGAAGATGAAAGAAGGCAGTTTTGCAATTCATGGGCAAAGGATAAAAGCCCGGCGGCAGTTGGCAACTGTTGAACGCCTGCGGAGACATGCGGATGATGGCACCGAGTTGTCTCAAGTGCAGGCCCATCCTTGGAACCTGGTGATAACCCTTTTTTTGACTTCCCGCTTTTTTCAGTTTTTGGCGGTTGGTCTGCCAAGCTGTTCATTTGCAATATTCGCTCTGAGTCAATGGCAATTTTCGCTTCGCACTGTTTTGACTGTTACGGTGTTGGCTATGTATTCGCTGCTTCTTGTGAAGACAGTCTGCCTGCGATTGCAACAGACAAAAAGGGAACGACTGGTTGATTATTATACGCCATTGTCTTTGGAAGCTCTGGCGATGTTGATGCGCTCCGGATTGTCTCTTGTTCCGGCAATGCGCGAGGTCTCACGGTCGCTCACTGAAACGAATCCGCTCTCGCAGCTTTTTGCAAAGATAAACAGTCATGCCGCTGCGGGTATCGAATTTTCACAGGCGCTAAAGTTGGTAAATGAAAATGTAAAAGAGCCGGTATTGATTCATATGTTGACCTGTTTGCGCAATAACGCCGAGCGTGGCGGTGAAATGTTGCCGGCGCTTGAGCAGCTGGTTGAACATACACATAAGCAGTGGCTGGCCCGAGTCAGCGCGCGAGTCAGAAAGCTTGAGGCTCAGGTTGTATTGCCAGTGTTCTGCGCTGTGATCGGCTTGATGCTTCTGATTGTCGCCGTGCCAGCTGTGCCCGTTTTGGAGATGCTGGATCGGCTCGAGGAGTCGGATCGATCCTCGCAGCGATCCTCGCAGCGGTCGTTGCAGCGACCATTGCCGCGAAGTTTTACACTTCGTCAATCAAGTAGCATTTCAGAAAGTTATCGGGACTGAGTGGGTGATGAAAGTAACCAGATGCGAGCAGGGCAGTTATTTACTTTCTACGGCGCTCGGCGTTGTTGTTATCCTTTCATTTTTTGGTCTGGCAGTCGGGACAGTGCGCTTTCTTCATTTGCGTGGCGGTCTTGAGCATGCGGTGCAGAAGACAGCCCGGTGTCTTGCGACAGATAATCCGGCCTGTAGCAATTCTGTTGTTGGAGCAGTCGATTTTGCCACTGACTGGTGGGGGAGCCGCAGTATTGTCAGCGAGGAGAGGTCGGTTGATCATTATCGATATAGTGGTCGCTATTACAACGACACTTACCAGGCGCGCGCCAGTTATTATGAGTCAACCGAAAATGCCCAGTCCTTTTCGTTGTCGTTGAGGTCTTTGCCGGTGGTGCGCTACACCCCGTATAATATTCATGAACGGCGTTTTGCCGAGGTCGTCAAGACATGGACTGCGCCATCAAATATTGTTGTTCCAGGTTCTGAAAATGGTATGCCGTTCGACCTGGCATTTGAGCAGTCCACTGCCAACATGTCACCGGAGGAATACTTCTCTGCACTGGCAGAACGTTCCCCGGACGTTGTGTTTCAAAGGGCCGGATTGGGCAGGTTCGACTTGGGTCCTTCAGCTATCAGGCAAACCCGACGGACTGCTCAAATCGCGGCGCCTCGGTTGGCTGAAACGGTTATTTGTGAAGCAGGTAGAGATTGTTTGGCGGATTGTCGAAATGCGCAGGACCTCTGCCCTGCGGAATTTCCACCACGACAGTTTTACATTCTGCTAAAGCCATTTTTTATGAGCTCCAGTGCGGGACAGATCAAGGTTCCCGATGGTGGCTTTCGCGTCAATGTTTTCGACGCTCAGGGGGCTCTTGTTTATCAGCGAAATCTCGGTGGACGACTTCCCGATAACAGCAGTTCTGACTGGCGCTCGCTCTGGTTGCGAGGACCGTCAGGTTCATCAGGGGACCGGGAGCAACTAAGCGACCATAGCGCCATTTCTGTGCCTAATGGCGGATCGTTTCAGGTTGAGCTGACACTTGAGAGTCGGAACAGCCGTAGCGAGATCAATGCTGAAGCCATGCTTTATTACCATCTGCCGACATTCGAATATTTGCCGGGGGTTGAGACAGACACCAGGTGTACGGTTGAGCTTCGTCCTTCGGTCAGTGATTCTTGTCGTGCTGAGGAGGTTAACTGTAGAGAGGCTTGCGGGATTACCGAACAGGGCAGTTGTCGGGTTGAGAAAGAATGGGGTGAGCCGGTTTGTCCGGCAGTAGCTGGTGGCGTGGAGTCAAAGTTCTTTCCTCTTGCTTGTCGAGGAATATTTCTCACTCCCCGCGATGCTGAGGCTGCCGTCTGCGGGGACAATTGGCAACCAGCTTTCAGGTCGCCGAGTTCTGAATCAGTGATGAACCGGACTGCTGTTTATGCTGGCGAAAAGCGCGAGTGGTGCGGCTTTTGGCAAAAAGCAGAAATCAGTGGAAAAGTCGAAGTTCCTCTTGGTGCGAGTAGTTGTCCATTGGCGGGGGATGTGGCCACTTCTTCACAGGTAAATTGCTCGCTACTTGATCAGGGTATTGACACGGTATCAGGTATCGAAATGAGTGGGCTGAATCAGACCCAGCCTCAGCCTTTGGATTGGCTCAAGAATTGTCCACAGCTACAGGATTCTCTCAAAGGGTGGCGTGAAACACTCCTCCAACTTAATGGACAACAAAGCCGAATTGGAGCGGTTAAATTCACTTTGCCAGATGTTATGGATTATGTCCCCGGGCCGCTGGTTCCCCGGGCCCGCCTGTTATTCTGGGAGGAACCGGATTCACACCCGTTGCGAACTGTGCGGCAGATAGCGCAAGTGAGTCGGCCGTTATCGTGGACTCGCAGGGTTTCATCGGCGGTAGGGCAAATACCAGTGGCCCTGGATTTTGGCTTTGCCGAGGAGACGCCCGCATTGATTGGCGCGAGCAGTGCCAATGTTGCAATTGTCCGGACAAAGGTGACGCCAGTTGAGTTAGGTGACGAAAGTGTATTTGGCGTTCTTCGTGATGTTGGCGGACAGGAGAAGGGAAGCCCTGAACTCGATGCCGGTTACCGTCACGCCCGGGGTGATTGTAGCGGTGAGAAGATCGTATCGGATAGTTGTCCAGTTTATGACTCGCTTAATGAATTGCTGAGGCAGAAAGCAGGAGAAACCCATCCACTGCTGGTTAACCAGGAGTTGTTTGTCGAGTTTGATGAGCCTGTTTATCTTGGCAATGAACGCCTGAGCTTGAATGATGAAGATCAAAATGGCGATATCCCTGGTTGTTATGCCTATCGACATTTATGCGAGGGCTCAGAGGATCTGCATTATCTGGGGAAATTCAGCCGACGTGAGTTTCCCGATGGTCCGGAGATTTGTCAGAATGGCGAGTTTGGTTACTGCTACTCTTCGGGAGAAGACTTTTCCAGTTCCCGGGTAAACGAGGCGGCAAGTTCTGCCGCGCAAGAAGAAATTCTTGTTAAAACTTACTTCGCCAAACAGTTGCGGCAGGCTTTGCCGGACAGCCGTGGAGAATGTTCTGAAGAAGATTCTGGCGCAGGTTCTTGCTTTACGCTTCATTTCACTCGAAACCAGTTTGATTCACTTGTTTCGGCAGAGTATCGCCTGCCGTTGATTGCTCCGTTTAACTGGGTGCTGGGTCGTGAGATCCAGCTTGTCTCTTTTAGCAAGCGGGAGGCAAATGAACGCTGAGGGAACCCGAAAATTGTCCTTAAGTTCAATTCATCCCGGGGAAAACCACGCCTATGAAAAGGGAGGTGCACTGCTTCTTTTGCAGGTGCTTTTCCTGCCGATAATCGCCACCCTGTTTTTTCTCGGTCATGAATATTCCGAGCGCCGTGCTTCGGGAGTGGATTTGCAGCTTGAGCTTGATGCAGCGGTGACAAGTGTCCTCGACGCTGCTGGCGATGCCAAGCAGACGTCGGATTTGCTTGAACAGTCTTGCATCAATCTGGAGAGCCGGTACACAGGCTTGGGGGGTCAGGATTTGTCCTGTCATGGTAATTTTTCGGATCGTCGTGTCACACTTGAGCTGAGCTGGGTTGATCACGGGGTAACAGTATCTCGTCGCTCCGTCGCAATTAGGCCGAGTGTCAGGACTGTGGTTGTGATGAGTAACTCCCGGTCCATGGCGCCTGATCTGGCACCGATAACCGGAGTAAGCGACGACAGAGGGTTGAGGCTTCGTTCCTCTGGTCGTGACGAGGCACGAGACTATGGTTGGGGAAGTGCCGGTTCCTGGCCGTCCTCATCAGCTTGGGCGGGTTTGACGACAAATGAACGACAGAGAAGATATCGGCGGCTAATTACGCAGAGTTGTTATAATCCTGTTTATTCGCTGGTGAAAAGCGGAGCTCAGGCCTTGCAGTATCTACAGCAAAGCGACGGCGAGCCGCTGGCAGTGTACCTGAGCCCCGGAAATCAAAGCAGTGCTCTTCGGGGCTTTGAAGTGCTGGTAGATGGACTTGGTCAGGTGAATGGCACTCGCGAGGTAATGTCTCGGGCCAAGGTGCCACTATATCGGTCTGGAGAAGTCGGTGCTGGAGTATGCGCTGCTTTGTCGCTGGGTGATTTGAGTGGTCGTTACGCCAATCGTTATGCTGCCGCAGAGCGCAAACTTCGCAACGAGACAAGCGACACATTTTTTGGTTCTTCGGCGAGAGAGCCCGACTTGATAAATTCGATCCATGACAAGCGTGAGGGGGTTTTGCTCTCAGAGGCTATTCACTGGGCGCCAATCGCCGCTGATGTTTCTGATGCAGTTGAGATTGAGCGAGGGTCTGTTGGAGAGCAGTTATCGAACGCTGCGGCACGGGCTGTGATGGCTGCGATGTCGCATGTGTTGGGAAGTTTGCTTGAAGATAACGCTGGGGGGCGAAGGAATCTCCAGGTTGGCTGGATTGTGTCACTGGACGACAAAGTTCCATCTCTGGGGGAGGTGACAAAGATAGGCGACAGCCTTGTCAGTTATGCGGGTATTGGTTTGCCAGTTTCTGTCGACCTATTTGTCGTCGAAAATCCTTATAAACGCCAGAGTCAGGGATATCGTTCCGGGGTGCCATTTGATGAGTATCAACAGATCGAAGCTTCAATTTCCGAATTTGATCATCGCTTGGGGTTGTTGTCGCACAATGCGGCCAATTTTCGGTTGCTCGGCGTGGCATCGCAGGATGAGCTGGCCAGAGAGATTGAACACAGCTGGCGCGCCCGGCGCAGGGCGAGCATAGTTGAATAACGTTAGAGGAAGTCTGGTGCGTAAATGAAGAATTTGCACAATTGCCGGGGTGAGGATGAAGCAGCAAACGTTGGGTTGGAGTTTGTTCTTGCCGTTCCATTGATATTGGCAATGATTTTGTTTGGTCTTGAGTCAGGGATGCTTTATCTGGACCAGCAGCGGTTAGATGACGCCATGCGCTCGGCTACGAGATTTGCTGCGCTTGGTGTAGCCAGTCAGGGACTATCTGACAGAAGTTTTGCTGCGGAACAAAAATCAGCAGAAACCATTCTAAGCTGGCTCGAGCGGCAGGTTCTTGCGGGAGAAGGCACGGCTTTTTGTTCGGAGAGTTGTATGTCGAATGGTGAGGGGGCCTTTCGCATGTTGCTGGTTTCGGCATATTCTTTGCCATTTTCTGCGGCTTCCGGCGCCGGGCCGATTTCAGCTCCCTGTCGGGTGCGGTTGATTTCACAGTGGACAACAGGCGATGTGAACCTGTTCTCTCGCCCCACTGCGCAGCTTGTCGACGATATCGGGGTTGCGCTGTCCCATTCTGGAGAGTGTCAGGCGAGTTTCCAAAGCAAGTTGCCGGACAGTGATAATTTGAAACCCGTCGAACGTTGGTTTGCCTATTTTGAGGCAGCGAAGCGTGGGCGAAGAATTCTTATTGGCGATGAGCTGGTGCTGCGGGCAGATGCAATTTCAGGAGGGCTGGATGGATAGTGCAACAGATAGCTGTTTGTATGGGGTAATTCCACTTGAGGAAATTCTGGCTAAGAAGAGCCGTTATTATGGTCTCAGGTCCCGTTCATTTCTCTATCCGGCAGAGAATGAGCAGTTGGTCAAGACGTTTCGCTCGCCTGATGTTCTGGCTGAAAGTGGTATCGCACCACAGTTTTATTCAAATACTGTCGAGTTGGCGATTTCTAATCCGGATGCTCTTGATATCAACGCATTTCAGGAAAGCGGCATTGAAGTAGTGCTTGCCGATAGCAGCACAGTGGCTCGTTTCTGGGATGAGACCAAACAGTCAACTGGCGAACGGGATTCGTTTCGCCGATTGGATACAGAAGAAGCACTTGTCTCGATGTTGAAAGCTCTCGAAAGTATTGCAATTAGGGAATTTTACTTTTTCGAGGAGAATTATTGGGCGGAGCGGAGGCCGTTGGTTTTTCGCTTTTACCTTTCAGGAGAGACAAGGCAGTACCTCCTTGCGCCGGAATTAACTACAAAAATGCGTTTATTGTTTGATAGTGGTCGGCTCCCTTCTTGGTTGACTGCTGTATTTTGTGATCTGTTCGTTATTGAGCAGTCGGAAATAGTTTGCCGTAACTGGCATTGCTTTCGTCTTGGTCTTTTGCGGAACGATAAGTTCGCTAATGAGTCCGAGTGTGCTTCAGGAATTAACCGCACTGGTCGGATACTGTTGGTAGATGATGACAGAAGGTTCGCCTCATTGCTCGAACGAGTGCTTGGCGATGCGGGCCATGAGGTGACCATCAGTTATAGTGCGGCTGAAGCTTTGCATCTACTGGAGCAGGCTGGTCCGGACAGGCCGTTTGAGGTTGTCCTTTCAGATATGCACATGCCGATGACGAACGGTGAGGAGTTTTTTCTGGAGTTACGGCGACGTCATGTAGATATTCCGGTTATTGTATTGACTTCAGATGATTCTCCTGAACTTGAAGCGAGTATGGTGAAAAAGGGAGTCAGTGCTTTTATTGACAAGAGTCGCGATCCAGAAGTTGTTCTTGCCTGGTGCACCAATATCATTGCAGCGACAACCCGCATGCAGGATTAAGCGACGATGTTCAGTTTATCCAGCTTGATGACAGCCTCTGTTCTTATTTTTTCTTTTCTTGCTATCGGAGCTATGGTCGCCGGTGCACGTTCTCGCGAATTGTTGCTGCGGCGGCGGATGGCCGGAATCATGGCTTTGTTGGGCGATGTGCGAGGGGAGGAGGATTCATCTCGGGATTATGGCAAAAGTGATATCTGCTCTGCTCTTGCGGCAGTGCATACCGCATTGATGTTGCGGCTGGATAAAGGAAGTGAGTTCCCCTTGGCGGCGGAGGGGGCAATGCAGGCGCAAGAGGATCTGGGAGTCGATGGTATAATCGATAACTCTTTACGCTTTCTGCTGCAACGTTGTCGCGATGAGCTGAGAGCTGCTGCGGTGCTTGTGCAGCATGAATCCAGTTCGGAGTTTGTCGTCAGAGAACTTCTCGGCTGGTCGCCAGATTGTCCGTCTGCCCTGGAACCGGTCAAATCAGGACCGCGCATAAAAGCTTTGCTTGAAAAATTGATTGGCAGTTTACGAACAGATGAAAACGATATTCGTGTCGGACATTGGATTGAAGTCGCGCAGATTGCCGATGGGTCGGGTTATCGCCAATCACGGCTGGATGTAGTCTGCGCTTTGGCAGGCTTTGGTTTTGGATCGGGCTATATGTTGCCTTTTGAGATGAGTACCGGTGCGCGTGGAATGCTCTGGTGTTGTGGATATTCGGGTAATCAGGTCGGTGGAAAAAGTCGAAGATTGATTTTTGCTGTAGTTTCTTATCTCGCGGCGCAACTTGCGCCATCACTGCGAATGTCTCAGGCTTTGTCCCGGCAGTCGCGCGAGAACGAATTTCTTGTTGGCGCCTCTCACGATCTTCGTTCACCACTTTCATATGCTTTGGCAGAACTGCGGGAGATGCTGGGGTCGGGTGAGGGGATTGCACTTCGTCAAAGGGAGATAATTTTTGATGTGATCGATTGTCTCGAAGGTCAGGGTGAGGTGATTAGCAATGTGCTTGATGTTGCCCGAGATCATGCCGGATTGCTTAAGGCGCACCCCGGATATTTTTCTTTGACTGGGGTTTTGGAGCCAGTTATTCGACGATTTTCCCGGCTGGCCGAGCGAAAGGGGCTGAGCTATGCCGTTGTCGCCGAACAAGAGTTGCTGGTGCGGTTTGACCGACAGCACTTGCAGCGGATAGTCGGCAACCTGTTGAGTAATGCGCTGAAGTATACATCCCATGGAGGCATTACAGTCTTTTTTGAACTGGACTTACAGTCTTCATCTGTTTGTCGAGTCCGAGTTTCCGATACCGGTTGTGGATTAGGGGTAGAAGAAGCGCAGCGTGTTTTTGAGAAGTTTTATCGCAGCGGGAAGGTTGGTGAAGCGCCGGGAACTGGATACGGTCTGTCAATCTCTCGTGTCTTGGCTGAGATGAATGTCGGGCGAATCTTTTATCAGGCGAATTCGGAGGGTGGTTCGGATTTTGTCCTTGAGTTACCGTTGCTGGAGCAAGGAAAGATCGCGGAAGTGTCTTCAGAAGATAACGTGGCATCTCATTGCCTGCTTTCCTCACCTGCACCGGAGAAGGTATTGATTATTGACGACGAGTCGGCCATCTGTCGTTTGAACTCTCGTTACCTTTCGGCTGATCATTTTCAAATTGTGACTGCTGAGTCTTTCGATTCGGCAAGGGAGCAGCTTTGTCGGCAGAAGCCGGATATTGTTATATCGGATATCAATATTGCCGGGCATTCATTGTTTGACTGGGTAAGGCGGGAGCCAGAATTGTGGCAGGATCAACCGATTGTTGTAGTGTCGGGTGCGAGCTCTGAGCTAGATAGCATTCCGGATGAGTTAAAAGGAGCGCGGTTTTTGGTAAAACCCGCACAACGGGAAGATCTGCGTTCTGCTGTCGCGGAATTATTGGCGCGGAAGGTTGGCGTCGCTGCCGAGAATAGTGGCAGATCCCAGTAGAAGAGCTTTTCAGGCTCTTTATGAAACGTTCGGTAACCGCCAGGATGAATTTCTGCGTTCGCCCCCTCCTCTCCAAAAAATTGATCTTGCTCGACTTTATAATTATTTCCCTGAATTCCTGTGATTTGCTAGTTTGCCCGTATGTTCGGGTGCCTGCCTTTATTGCCCCGGGGAAATTGATCAAGGGAGATATACCCCTCCCACTATGAATTTCCCGACGCAGTCGCCACTGACGTGAGCGGGAGGGGTATATTGGAGCAGCCGCGCTAGCGGATGCGACCAAAGACCAATATACTGCTCGGGATTAGAGTGTTCTGGATCGGGAAATTTAAAATGCGAGGAGTATATTATCTGGTGACTGGGTTGTTGCTTCGCGCAGTGCTGATTATTTTGATGTTGTTGAATGGCGCGTGTACCTCTTCGTGGATGCGTGCCGGTAATGATGCGCCCGGCCTGTTTGAGGAGGATATCGCCTTACCCCCAGCTCAATCAAAGATTTCTCGCCAGGAAGTTGTCCAGACGGAAACAGTCCAAGGCAAGGTTATTGACAAGAATGTGAAATACCGGGCGGAGACCGTCGGCCTGCCGAAAGTTACATCAGTACAAGTTGCTGGTCCGCACGATATTGAGAAACAAGCGCGCTTTTCGCTCGATAAGCCACCAGATGTTCAGGCCTTGTTGCGTTCCGAGGAGCAACCACCTGATGCAAATGACCTATCAGTTTTGCTGGACCAGTGGTTTTTTGGTCAGGGACTGGGGGAGACGGTTCTCAATATTGGCACGGTTATAGCGGCTCCTTTTTACGCGGTTTATCTCGTTGGGAACGCCGGCGCCGAGTTGGCAGGTTATGAGCGGCTGTCGCCGTTCAATTCGCTGCCAGCGGATGCGGTTGAGCCAGTGGCGATTGTTTACGACGGTGTTACTTCGGTGCCGGGATTTATTTCTTCGCTTGTTTTTGGCAAAGAGTTTTATCGGGGAGAGTCGGCCCGAGAAGTTGTTGAGAAGAATCGGAAGGAGCAGTTGGCGAGAGAGAGGGAAGAAGTTCTTCGTGTGATTGGGGGCGAGACCGAGGCAATCCGGGCAAATGACCAGTAGTAGCTTGATGCTGTAGATGTTTTTGTAATTGGGGTTTGAAATGAATAATGACGTCTTTGCAATCGCCGTCAAGCCTGGGGTGCAACGCGCCATTGAGGCAACCGAAACATTGCTTTCTTTTTTGCTGGACTTGGGTAAGACGATATTGCTTGATAATGCCGTGCGGGCGAGCTTTTCAGCCTACTCTGATCGGGTGAAATTTACCGATCGCGAGCTTTTGGCATCATTGGCCGATGTGTTGGTTGTTCTCGGCGGTGATGGGACGCTTATCAGTGCCTGTCGCCATGTTGGAGATCGGGCGGTCTCGGTTGTTGGCGTAAATGTCGGCACGTTGGGATTTCTTACCGAGATCACAACCGACGAAATGACTGATGTTTGTCGGGCGGTGCTGGCCGGACAAGTGGAGACAGAGAATCGTCAGTTGCTTTGTGCAGATGTTAGCCTTCCGGCAATGGGGGTTCGCTCGGTCTATTATGCTTTGAATGATATCGTTCTTAGTAAGGAGGCATTGGCGCGAATATTTGCTGTGCGGGTGAATGTTTCTGGCCGTCGGGCTGCTGTTCTCAAGGGTGATGGAGTGATTGTCGCAACTCCGGCAGGGTCTACCGCATATTCGTTGTCTGCGGGCGGCTCGATTGTTCATCCTGATGTCAATGCTTTACTGCTTACACCAATTTGTCCACATTCCCTTTCCAGCCGTCCCTTGATTCTGCCCGGTGATGCTGAAGTTGATCTTGTTCTTGCCGCCGAGGATGTACCGACGAATGGCGCAGTGTTTCTGACTGTTGATGGCCAGGAGGGGATGGAGATAAGCTCTGGTGCCGAGATACGTGTTCGTCGCTCGTCGCGATATATAAAAGTCGTGAAATCACCAAGTAAGTCATATTTTGAAGTTCTTGGCACGAAGCTTAATTGGCCTAATAGGTAAACTGTATGTTGGAAGTACTGCGGATTCGAAACTTTGCCATTGTTGAAAATCTGGAGCTTGAGTTCCGTCAGGGATTGAACGTGATTACTGGCGAAACCGGAGCCGGTAAGAGCATTGTCCTGCGGGCAGTTGATATACTTGCCGGCGGTCGTGCTTCGGCTGACGTTGTGCGCACGGGAGAGGGGCGCTGTGAAATTGAAGGGATGTATCGATTTCGTCCTGATATCGCTGCCCAGATTGTTGCTGCTTTGCCTGATCTTGCTGATTATTTCAGTGAAGGGGAGGGCGAGCTGCTGATTCGTAGAGTAATTGATAGCACAGGAAAAGGCCGAGCTTATTGCAATGGTCGGATGATACCGGTCGCTGCCTTAACTCAGCTTTCGGCTTATCTGGTTGATATTACGGGACAGCATCAGCAGCATTCGCTTCTTGCCCGTTCTGGGCAGCGTGAGCTTCTCGATCGATTTGCTGTATCTTCCGAAATTGTTGTTCGGGTTCGTAAAGCTTGGCAGGCTTGGTCTGATGCACTGGCGAAGTTAAAGGCGCTGGAGGGTGCAAGTTCGGAAAAGGCTGATTATTTTCGGCGTATTGATTTCGAGCGGAATGAACTGTCGGCTCTTGGACTCGCCGAGGGGGAGTTTGAGAATCTTGAGAGTGAACTCGACTTGTTGGAAAGCTCGGAGAGTCTGACTGAGGATTTGAAGTTTGCGGAGGAGATCTTTGATGCAGATGAGGGAGGGGTAGACAGGGCGTTTGCCTCCCTTCGTACGGCCATTATGCGGTTGCCGCGTGAGGTCCCAGGTGTCGAGGCGGTTCGTGCTGGCACTGAGCGTGCGGCGGTCGAGCTTTCTGAGCTGCGATTCGCCTTGGCTGAGCTGGCAGCCAAGGCAGAGTGTAATCCGGAAAGAATTGAGGAGATTCGCCAAAGAATTGATGTGCTGTCGCGGACCAAGAGAAAATACGGTCGCGATATTAATGAACTCGTCTCTTATTTGGGTCGTATCGAGGCGGAACTGGCTGAGTTTGATGCCGGTGGGTTTGATTTGGACACCATCCGCGCAAAAGTCGAGACTTTGCGTGGCAAATATCAACATGAGGCTGATGTTCTTTCACAGGCCCGTCGCGATGGAGCTGCTCGCCTTGGGCAGAGTATTGCCGAGGAGCTGCGACAGCTTGAGATGAAGCGCTGTGAGTTCTCGGTGAGCTTTATTCCCTCTGCTCCATCCGCTCATGGCAGCGAAGAGGTGGAATTTCTTCTCGCACCTAATCCCGGTGAGGCGCCGAAGCCACTACGGGCAATTGCTTCCGGTGGTGAACTGTCTCGTGTCTTGTTGGTGCTTAAAGCGTTGCTCAATCAGGAATCTTCTCCGGCGCTGCAGATATTTGATGAGGTAGATAGTGGCACGGGTGGCAGTGTGGCTCAGGCTATTGGTGAGCGTTTGGCTCGTTTGGCCGGTGTCTCGCAAGTGCTTGTCGTAACTCATGCGCCTCAGGTTGCTGCACTTGGGGCAAGACATATGGTGCTGTCAAAACGTAGCAGCGCCAATCGCACTGTCAGTGAAGTGCGTGTTGTCACGGATGATGATCGCGTCAAGGAGATTGCTCGCATGCTGGCCGGGCGCAAAGTATCGCTGAACTTTGAGCAGTCGGCTCGGGAACTTCTTGAGCAGTAGGTAGTCACTTACATCCCTGTGACTAAAATATTACAGACGGTCGCGTCGTCTGATGACGCATGTTGGTTCGATTACGACGAATTTTTTTTGCCTTGAATAGATTAACGCAACGGACCTTGTGTGCTGAACGACAATTCGTTCGGTGAAGAAAGTTCGCCCACTCTTCAGATTTGTTCAGTAGATAAATCGCTGAATTAAAGAGGGTTGTGGGATTGTTTCAACTTATATAAAACAATCTGGGCACATTAAGTCATAACTTTTGAGGTTATTTCTGAAGTGTTGCCTTTTGTTTTTCCGGCTGTTAGAACCACTTCGATTAAGATGTAGTTGATATAAATTGTAGGAAAAACGGGCGCGATACATCCTTTTTACCTCACAGAGACCGCGGTTGTTCATCTAAACATATTAGAAGAACGCACAATACCAACAGGGCTCTTTGATGTATGAGACGCCTTTAATAGTGAGAAAAATATTTTGGCTAAGGACTTTTCTAAACCACGGCTTGTCGAGCGTGGCATGAGAGCTTCAAAGCAATCAGTTCGACAGCTGTCTAGTCGAGCTCCAATTTCCCTGGTTGTTTTTGGCGTAGTTTGCGCGTTCTCCGGAGCGGTGGCGGTTCGTTCCTTTGAGGGAATGCGTCTTCGTCATGCTCAAGTGAGTTTGCTTTCCGGGACTGATGCATTGGCGACTGCGCTAACGGAAGTCGAACAATATAAATCTGATGTGAAAATGAGAGTGACTGCTTTGCAGACAGTGCTTGCTGATGCAGCGGCTCTTGATTTCCATTTGTTTAATGGACCGGCGATTGCCGATCTTGATTACATTGGCACTGGCCTGGAAGGTGCTGGTGGTGGTGATATGGAAGAAGATTTGGGCATGTTCTACGACAAGGGCATGTTGGCTCGTTCCAGTGCCGGCAAGGCAGGAGTTGAGAAGCCATTAAGTTACACCGAAAGCATCGACATTCTTGGTGACAAATTGCGCTATATTCCAATCGGTAGTCCGGTTGAGGGGCGTATCACATCGACTTTTGGTAATCGTCGTCATCCCATTTCTCGTAACTGGCATCAGCATCATGGGATTGACCTTGCGGTTGATAATCGCGCCCCCGTTGCTGCGGTTGCTGATGGGACAGTGATAAAAGCCGGCTGGAAGGGCGGTTATGGTCGGGCAGTGGTGATTGATCACGGCAACGGTATTCAAACTGTTTATGGTCACCTTTCTCGTATCTCGGTTAATGAAGGCGAGAAACTTTGTCGCGGTCAGCTGGTCGGGCTTATTGGTTCCACTGGTCGTTCGACTGGTCCGCACATGCACTACGAAGTGCGCGTAAATGGCAAGCCGGTTGATCCTACCCGTTTTATGAAACTGGCCGGAATGTTGAAGCTGGTTGGTTAAGTACAAGATATGTTCCGGGGTAGAGCCCCTGTGGTGTAAACAATCACCACAGGGGCTTTTTTTATCTGTGGTATTTTATCTGCGGCTTTTTATTGCTGAGTCTCGGTAGCCTTGCTGCCGGATTTGGGAAAAAGAATCCCTCCAATCTGTCCCTTGCAATTTGTTATTCGATCGAATAAACAGCACGGGCTTCGCCGTGTTATCTATTTGTTATCTACAGGCGACATCACACCAAAAGGGGCCGTAGCTCAGCTGGGAGAGCGCTTGAC